>DATGJB010000001.1:0-4811 GCA_035295425.1 Chloroflexota bacterium
TCACCCCGCGCCGCTGCGTCAGCATCACCAGTGGCACGGCCGCGACCGACCGCAGCAGCGTCCGCACCACCGGAACGGGCAGATAGACACGCATCAGCAGGAAGACGAGCATAACGTCCCCCAGCAGCGCTCCCTCGACGATGGCATGGGTCCGGCTCCGGCGTCGGATCTGCGTCTCGTCGGTCATGTTCGAGCATACCGGATGGGCGTGCGCCCCGGATCAGATGATGAGCTCGCCTCGGCCCCAGATGTGCACCGTGCCCGTGACCCTCACCGGCCCTATCTCGCCCGACTCGACAACCACTTCAACCTGGATCCGGCTGGGCCGTCCCATCTCGATTCCCTGCTCGATATCCAGAACGCCCGGCCGATGCAGCCCGTATCGGACCAGGTACGCTCCCAGCGGCCCGGCCGCGCTTCCCGTCGCCGCGTCCTCCATCTCCGGGCGGAGCAACCGAGCGCGTGCCGCCGCGGTGCTCTGCGGCGTCTCGGTGGAGAACGCGTACAACCAGTCGACGTCGCTGGCCCGCGTGACGGTCGCGAAGCGCGGACCGTCGGCCCGCGCTCGACCCAGGGCGTCGAGCGACCGAAGCGGCACGAGCAGATGGGGCAGACCGGTGGAAACCACCTGAATCGGAAGGTCGGGTGCGAGGTCGTCGGGCATGAGGCCCAGCGCACCGGCCACGGCGCCGCGATCGTCCTCGATCCGCCCCATCTCCGGCACGCGTTGCGTCATCCTCGCGGTCCCGGCGGCCGGACCATCGAGCGTCACCTCGACGGCGGTTACCCCGATCCCGAGCTCAATGGCTCCCATACCCGGTTCCAGCATGCCGGCGTGAACCAGCACGACCGCCGTTCCGATCGTGGGGTGCCCGGCGAAGGGCAGCTCCCCGAATGGGGTCCAGATTCGTACCCGCGGTGGTCCGTTCGCGGCAGCGACAAACGTCACCTCAGACCACCCGAATTCTCGGGCCAGCGCCGCCATCGCTTCGTCCGGCAGGTCGTCGGCGCCGAGAAAGACGGCGAGCTGGTTGCCGGCTAGCGGGCGATCGGCAAAGACATCACAGAGAAAGAACCGCAGTGCCATGCGAAATCCCGCTCATCGTACCACCCTGCCCCGTCGTTGGGGCGAGATCGCGTGCACAAGTTTGTGGCTCAAGTTGTGACCGGCAGTGGACAGGGTGGGCATGGTCGTGGACAGCGATACCGTGGGCCCGGCTGCCCTACGGCCCACCCGCCGCATTGACGTAAGAGTGCGGTGGATGCGTTCCGTCCTCGTTCCACCTGACGTATCAGGACAGGACGCGTACAGTGTCATGCGGGGAAGGTCCTTCATGCTTGCCCCGACGGGAGGTACGGTGAAGCGTCGCGCACTCGTCCTATTACTCCTCCTCCTCTTCCCGGCGCAGATGAGCGCCGCGTCATATCAGGTGCGTCCGGGCGACACACTGAGCGTGATTGCCTCTCGGTACCACACCACGGTGTACGAGCTGGCCCAACTCAATCATCTGCTGAACGTGAACTTGATCCGCGTCGGAAGCGTGCTTCGCGTGCCCGGATCGGCGGCTCCCGCCGCCTTGTCCTACCATGTGCGCTGGGGTGACACCCTCACCGGACTCTCGCAGCGCTTCGGCCTCAGCATCGCCGCGATCCGGGCCATGAATCCAACTCTCGGGCGATACCTCCTTGCCGGCAGCTGGCTTCGCTTGAGTGGCTCCGGGAGCGGCACCGCCCAGAGCGCCGTCGGCAACGGCTGGCGTTACGTGGTGAAGCCGGGTGACGCGCTGATTTCGATCGCCGCCCAATTCGGAGTATCCGCCGCCGCTATCGCCGCCGCGAACACCATCGCCGACCCCAACCACATCGTGATTGGGTCGGTCCTGGTCGTTCCACCCTCCCAGGTTGCGTCGGCTGCTCCCTACGACTCCGGCCAGACCCAGGCCGCGATTGCCGATTGGGCTCGCACCTACGGCATCGACCCGGCGCTCGCCCTGGCTGTCGCCTGGCAGGAGAGTGGATTCAATCAGAATCTGGTAAGCGCGACGGGTGCGATTGGCGTGATGCAGGTCGAGCCGTACACCGGAGCGCGGATAGACGCGCTGCTTGGCCGCTCGCTCGATCTCACCAGCATCGATTCGAACATCCAGGCCGGCGTCTTCTGGCTGGCGCACCTGCTTGCCTATTACGGCGGTAACGAGCGCCTGGCGGTCGCCGCCTACTACCAGGGCTCGAGGTCGATCAACCGCATCGGCCTCTATGCCGACACGGTGCAGTACGTCGACGACGTGATGGCGCTACAGGTCCGCTTCGGCGGCTAGGAGGACTCGTACCATGACGCTTGCCCGCAGCGCCTTCGGGGGCGCCTTCTTACTTATCATCGCCGGAAGTCTGGCGGCCCGCTCCGCCGTCGCGCCGCTCTTTCACGGCCTGGGTAGCTCGGGACCAAGAAGTGTCCTGGCGGCACGCGATACCCCAAAGGCAAGTCCTTCACTCATCGTCATCTCCCCGGCCCATCCGAGTCCCGGTTCGACCACCCCCTCCCCGGTGGAACGGCGGCGCATCGGGCGGCCGGCCCCGACGCCGACTCCACCCGCCACCCTCCGTCCAACCAGCACACCGGCGCCTTCCGCCACGCCGGCCTCCGGAACGCTCGCCCTGCTTCGCTATTGGGTCGGAACGCCCGCGGCACGACCCGGTCAAACCATCGAAGTTGGCTACGTGATAGACAACGGGACCGGCCGGACGATGCACGAGGTGCTCGGCGTGTCCCTCAAGTCCAGCCGCGCCCTGAGCTGGGCTACCAGCGCAGTCAGCGATCCCGGTCACGACGTCGTCGCTACCGTGCTGCCCGGCACCAGCACCCACATTCGATTCTTCACGCTTCCGCCTGGCTTGCGCCCCGGTTGGTACGACGTCGCCTGGGGATTGCGTAGTCCGATCACCGGTGCGCGGGTCGGTCTGGTGTTCGCTCCGACGGCGCTCCGGGTTCGCGGTTGATGGTGGGGGTTGAAATCGTCACGTCCCACGGTATATGAATAGAACCGCGTAGCCACCTGCTCAGCACGAGGTAGCCCACCATGAGATCCCACCTCCCCGCCTCGTTCTTGTTCGCCGTCGCGCTCGCGCTGGTTCCGTTCCAGCCTCCCTTGCCCGCAACCGCGTCACGGTCGCCGGATTCGACTACACGGGCCCGGCACTGGCTGGGCCCCTCCCGTTTGGGGCTGCTTCCGGGCTCGGTACTACCATTTCTAAGAGAATCGCGCCGCATCGGATCGCTGCCCGCGGAGCGCCGGCTCGGCCTCACGCTCAGCTTTCGCGGGCGAAACACCGCAGCACTGCTCCGGTACCTGCATGCCATCTACGATCCGCGCTCCCCGCTCTTTCACCACTTCCTGACTCCCGAGCAGTTCGCCGCGCGTTACGCTCCAACGCCTCCACAGCGACAGCAGGTGTCCGCCTGGCTGGTTCGCCAGGGGTTCCAGGTCGTCACTCGCTACCGGAACGGCCTGGGACTGACGGTCCGGGGCAGCGTTGGCGCCGCCGAGCGCGCTTTCAGCACGATGCTCGCCCTGTACCGGCGCGGATCGTCCACCTTCTACGCCAATGCTTCCGCCCTCCGGATGCCGGTTTCGATTCTCAACGTGGTACAGGCGGTCGCGGGCGTCGACGATGCCGGCACCATGCGGCCCGCACTGCTACGCCGGCCGGCGGCGGTGTCACCGCGCGGTCTTCGGCCGCACCAGGCGTTCAGCGGGTACAGCCCGGCGGACTTCTGGGACATGTACGACTTCAGGCCCCTCTACCAGAACCAGCTCGACGGGACCGGCAAGACCCTCGCCCTCGTGGAGTTCGGCAACTACAACGACGCCAACATCCGGGCGTTCGATGCGGGCTGGAAAGTCGGATCGCCGACCCAGCGGATTCTGATCAACGACGGCAGCTCAACCGGTGCGCCGATCGACAATACCGAGGGTGAGGTCGAGCTTGACATTGAGGTCGGCCACGAGATTAGCTCGGCTCGCGTCAACGTGTACATCGTCTCGAATCACACCCGCAACTGGGTTCCGTTGCTGAGCCAGATCGCGAGCGACAATCCAGAGGTCGTGAGCGCAAGCTACGGACTGCCCGAGAGCGAATGGGCGCCCAGTCTGGTCTGGGCGGTCGACGCGCTGCTGCGTGAGATGGCGGCGCAGGGCGAGAGCGTCTTTATGGCCTCCGGCGACGCCGGCGCCTTCGCCGCCGCGGATGCCTCGCATCCGAACCCGAAACAGAAACAGCTACTGGTTGTTCAGTACCCGACTTCCGATCCCTGGATTACATCGGTCGGCGGCACGAGCCTCTTCCAGGACTCGAACGGCTCGTACGGCAGCGAGCAAGTCTGGAGCTCGACTAGCGACTCCTCGGGGTCGGGCGGTGGACTGAGTCGCTTCTTCCCGCAGCCGGACTGGCAGCAGGGACCCGGAGTGACCAACCAGTACAGCAATGGAGCGCGCCAGATTCCGGATGTGTCGGCCGACGCCGACCCAGGCACCGGTTACTCGGTCTACTCCGTCGACAACAACGGCAACGCTGGCTGGCAGGTTTACGGCGGCACCAGCGCCGCCGCTCCCCTCTGGGCGGCGTTCGCGACCATCGCGGACCAGGCGCTCGGCGTGCGCCTGGGCTTCTTCAATCCCTTGCTTTACGCCCTCGGTCAGGTCGGCGACCGGCTGCAGTTTGCCCCGTTCCACGACGTCACCCAGGGTAACAATCTGTACTATCCGGCCACGCCCGGCTGGGACTTTGCCACCGGCTGGGGGTCGCTCGATGCC
>DATGJB010000002.1:0-24902 GCA_035295425.1 Chloroflexota bacterium
TCCCCGTCGACGTGATGGCCAACCTCTTCGGGTATGGCTACGTTGATGACTTCCTGAAGATGGTCGGGGCAGTGCACGACGGGTACCAGAACAGCCGGCTCGATACGCGGCGAAATATTTTCCGGCTGCCCCGTCCCGTGGCCCCCTACGATGCGGACCCCGCACAGGCAGTTCGCCATTGCTTCGACCGGGAAACCGGCGAACCGGTACCCCTCGAGCGGCTTCGCACCTACGCGCAAGCTTTGGCAGGGTACCACCTGCACCCAGAGGATAAGTTCGCGGGTGGAGACTGTACCGATGTGGGCATGACAAGGAGGCGCCATGTCAGACTTGAGCGCGTCGAGCACATCGGGAAAGAAGCGGACCGGTGGGAGGAGCAGTTCTACCTCGGCGCGGACCCGGACGCGCAGATCGAGTACGGCCCGGACCCGGACGATCGATCGAGAGCGGCGGGCAGCGTGCTGCGAGCCTGCCGTGAGTACGGGGTGCGGATAGTGGCGGCGAAGGCCGGTCTGACACATGGGGCACTTTCCCGAGGGTTACGGGGTCGCACGAAGCTCTCGTCTGCAACCCTCGTGCGATTGAGTCATGCCGGCGCGGCCATGGCGGACGAACGGCGCATGTGGGATGAACGAACCCTAACTGTGTTGTCCGCCCTGCGTGAACGCTGCCGGACAACGGGACTTCGGCAAGTCGCCCGCGAAGCTCACATCGATCACGCGACACTCTCCCATGTGCTCGCGGGCCGACGGAAGGCGAGTCACAGCCTTATTCGAAACCTCCAGGCACACCTCGACGCTTGAGACGCGCTTGGCTCTAAGGGTGGACGTGGGCCGAGCGGCCCGCGTCCACCCCCTTTCCGCCCACCGATCTGCTGGTATGCGTAGAAGAGAACAGGGAGCCGTCGCGGCCTGTCGCGAGGCGCAGGAGATCAACCTTCAGGTAGCCATCTGGGCGTCGACCCGGTGCGTCCCGCTCTACGGTCTCAGCGTCTCTCCGCCGTTCAGCCGCTGACATGTGAAGCCACCGTCAACCTGTGCGCCCGCGTCGTACACGGCGTACTGGTATCCTCCGACCTGATGCTGGCATACCAGACCTTCCGCCTGCGACGGTTGATAGCCGGAGGGCACCGCGCCCCACAATGAGCCACTCGTGAGATTCGAGCATATTGACTGCGGATCGGTGCCGCTAATCGACACGAATAGGTGCCAGCCGGACTCAACCCAACACGTCGTGGCTGAGTCCTGGACAAGTTCCTGGGTTGGAGTCAGCGTCGGGAGCGGTATCGCAGTCGGCGTGTCCGGCACGGGCGTGGGCGTCGCAACCACCAGGGGTGTCGGCGTGGGAGCCGCGTAGTATGTGAGGCGGCCCTGCAGCAGGTTGTGGCACATGTCTTGGCCGTAGAGATCGAGGGTTCCGTCGTCGTAGACAGTCACCTGATCGCCTGCGACGGTCTCCTGGCACACTACCGGCACGGCGATCGGACCGTCGTAGAGGTACATGGCGCCGCTTGACTCGCCCACCAGTGATGCGCAGGACTCGGAAGCGCCCTGACCGACCACGTTCACCATTGCGGCATGGCCGGTAACTCCGACCGTGCAACTAGCGTGGAGTTGCTGATCGACAGCGTGCCACCGGTTGTAGACAAAGATAGCGACAGCGGCCACGATCACGGCAAGCGAAATGGCACCGTAGTGATCCTTCACAATCTACCGACCATGAGCACCACTGTGTGCCAAATGGGTTGGTGTCAGATGGCTAGTGCGCGTACGACGCTTTCCAATCCCCTGCAATCTCGCAGCGCCCACGTCCTCCATCTGCCAACTATAGGTGGTAGGCGTCTCGACGGCAAGGGCGCAGCATAGGCCTGTGTCGATCGAGGATGCGTTCGGCCAGGTGCTGCGCGAGTGCCGTCGCGACCGCGGCTTGTCGCAGGACGAACTGGCGTTCAGGACCGGGTACAGCCGGAACTACATTGGGCTGCTGGAGGCGGGGAAGAAGAGCCCGACACTTGCCACGATCGCCCGATTGGCTGAGGTCCTTGACGTCGTGCCGTCCGATCTTTTCGTACGAGTTGAGGAGAGAATGCGCGTGGTCGACGGCGGGTGATATTCCAGAGAGCCGTGTGCGAGCAAGTACCACCACATCCAGTAGTACGCCGGCCGGCAGACTTTCTCCAAACTGGCGGTCCTAAGACCACAGTTCCTACAAACTATCGCCGCGAGCTCGGTCCTCACGCGGTGGAGTACACAGCCGGAAGACGGTGCGATCGGCGCATTCATCGAATGCCGAGATCGATAAGTGCGCTAATGGGCGGCTCACCCCGACGTCTGGGGAGTTCCCATGGGCGAGCCGGTAACCGAGTCTCTGCCTCCTGGTGCGACGGAGCGGAGACGGCGAGCGCAGCGAAGGAAGTTGTATCCTACTGCGCCCTGGTGGGCTAAGCCGCAGAGAGCTGGCGCTGGACGTGCGGGGGATGAGGACTCTCAGCGGACGTGGTGCCAGTGATCTGGGCCAACAACGGTTGATGAAGACGGCGCAGCGACAAGGCGGCATTGACACTCGAGCCTGGGTCCTGTATCGTGCGAGACGTGCCGCCCGGGCATCCACGAGCGAGCTGACGACCGTGCGGGAAGACAGCGCGGGGGGAGAAAAGGACACGAGGGAGTCTCATGGTGTGACGTCCGGTGCGAGTGCGACCCCCGGCACTGAGTATCTGAGTGACAGAGCGTGACCGTGGAAGGAGTGAGGCAATGACGAGGATGACGATGATCCGGATGGTGGCTGCCTGTGCAGCGGTACTGGTGTCAGTGAATGCCTGGCAGAACCCGGCACGCGCCAGTAACGCCGGCACCTATACGACCCTCGACGATCCCAGCGCGACCTACGCGACGTTCGCCCAAGGTATCAACGCCAAGGGCGACATCGCGGGGGGCTACGAGGACAGCAACCACTATCTTCACGGGTTCCTACTGCGGAAGGGGGTGTACACGACCTTCGACGATCCCAGCGCGACTTACGGGACATCCGCGTGGGGTATCAACGCCAAGGGTGACATCGTGGGGTACTACTACGTCGACAGCCAGTACCACACCCACGGGTTCCTGCTACACAAGGGGGTGTACACGACCCTCGACGATCCCAATGCGGGAATCATCGGGACGATCGCCACCGGCATCAACAATCAGGGCGACATCGTGGGGAGCTACGCGGACAGCAGCAACAACTCTTACGGGTTCTTGCTGCATCAGGGGGTGTACACCACCCTCGACGACCCCAATGCGGGGGTCTTCGGGACGTCCGCCACCGGCATCAACAATCAGGGTGACATCGTGGGGTCCTACGCGGACAGCAGCAACAACTCTTACGGGTTCTTGCTGCATCAGGGGGTGTACACCACCCTCGACGACCCCCGCGCGACTTACGGGACGTTCGCCGAAGGTATCAACGCCAAGGGTGACATCCTGGGGACCTACGACGACAGCAACGGCTACGCCCACGGATTCCTACTGCGGAAAGGGGTGTACACGACCCTCGACGATCCCAATGCGGTCGGGTTGACGGAAGCCTGCGGTATCAACGCCAGGGGTGACATCGTGGGGTTGTACGAGGACAACAGCGGCTACTACCACGGATTCCTCTACACTCCCTAAGCGTGCGATGCAATGACGCGGTGAGCAGGCCGTTCCCCGTGTCTCCCTCCCCTCCGACACGCGACACGCAACGACGAATGGGATGCAGGCACATGGCGGTGCGCCGCCTGCCGTCCTGGCTACATCTCGGTCAAATGCGACCTGACCCGCGTAGACGGTTCGACGTATCTCTGTTCGTGCGTCGTCTTGTTCAGTCGCCGGGATGAGGAGCAACCTGCTGTCCCTCTCAAGAAGTCAGACTACGAAAGTAGGGCTCCGGTTCCATCGGGTTCGCCGAGGCCGGACTAAGCCGCTCTCTGACGCTCCAGAAGCAGTATGATCCCGCGCATTCCAGGGCCGCCAATCGCTCGACGGTGCGACGGCATAACTCGTGACAAGATGCCGCGTGATCGGGACGAGGAGAAGCCTTGCCATCGCTACTTCTCTACTATGTAGTAGTCAACTACGCGACGTCGCTACACCCTGGGGTGTTGGCAAAAGTGGTGCATTTTCTGGCTATCCCTATACCCCCCAGGAATTAGCCGCGGGGTTGGCACGTATTCGCGATCAATCCTTCTTGTGGCAATGCGGCGGCAGACAGGGCGCAGCAACTGGTTGAGGTGGTGTTTGCCGGTAGCTGGCCCCAGACCCACCTAGCGGGCACGCTCAATCGAACCGTCACGCAGGCCGGGGCAACACCTACCGAACCACTGCCAGAGCACCGATCAAGTAATCCGGGGGCATCTTAACCAACGGAAACCGTTGGGCAGCCGTGGACTGGAATCTGGCTGCTTTCCAATATTCCTGCGGGCCCACAGTTAGAACGGAATGACTACCTGACCGACGTTCTAGACCGAGGCCTTTCGCGGCGTCCCAGCGTCTCCCTGGCTGGTGAACAGGCCCGGTTACGCCATTATCTAGAATCGACGGGACCTGTAGAGGTTGGCGGAGACTGGAGGACGATCCGCGGTTCTGAGGCGCGACCCCGCCTGGGGCTGCCGTTAGTCGCTATTCGGCAGAGGGTCTGACCAGTCCTCTGGGAACTCGATCTTCGCCTTTATGCCGGTATGTTCTTCCAACAGGTAAAGAAGATTGCTGCCAGCCATGAGCTCCAAGGGCTTGTTCTCAGCGAACCCGTAGGCGGCCCTACCATAGCCACTGGTAGTGATCAAGATCCCTTTCGATGCCCCTTCATTCAAGACCGTGCCGTACAGATCGCGCACAGCACTTACACCGACCGTGTGCTTGTACCTCTTCGCCTGGACGATGACCTTGCCGCCTAAGACCGGTCGCATGTCCCACGCGACACAATCGACACCGCCGTCCCGTGACGCCTGTGTCAGCCTCGTCTCTAGTCCCATTTTCTCAAACAGGTTCGTGATGAGCGTCTCGAATTCGCCCGGAGACAAGCTGGCGAGATTGGGTCGCTGGTCGAGGTCGGACAGCACATCTCCTTTGTCAACAAACCGTGAATCGACCATATTGAACTCCACGATGGGGCGCACAGGTGCGAGCTCATGTGGGCTCCGTGACACCTGCGCGTTCAACCCCTTCAAGCAGGCGGTCGCATCCACGTTCGCCAGGTCGAGCCCTGAGAATGTCTCCTTGTCAACGCGCAGGCTCAGCAGGCACGGAGTTACCTTCTTGCCGGTAGCCGGGTTTATGGTGTCCACGTAGCAGTTGAGCACGAGACTCTGCGCCGCATCAGCCGTGTCTGCATTGAAAACCACCCGGGCGGTCCGGAGGGCAAGTTGGCTGAAGAGCGCCGTGTAGTTCGACCGAATCTGTGTAACTGGCCGCGACACCGTTTCTATCTTGTCAGTGCTCTTCACATACCGGAAGGAAGAAACGGATGGAATTATGTCTTGGGTCGGCATCTCGCGCTCGAGAACCAGCTGCCGAGACTCAGGTACATAGGCTACTCTGATTACCCCAGGGAACCCTTCCGGCAATTGATCGCGCTCCAGCGCCATGGTGAAATACTGAACGACTGCGGGCGGATCAAGCGCCTCGTATGCAGCCTGGAACGCGTCGATTTCCGCGTTCTGGCTGGACATCTCCTGACGGAGTCGCTCACAGTCAGCAACGTACTGTCGCTGCACCTCCACGAGCTTCGCCTCCCTCTCTTGCTCAGCATGGAAGTGTTCAGCCAGCGCGCGAGCATGGGCGAGTCGAGCCTCTTCGACGAGCTTGCGATGCCGCTCTGCCCCCCCAGGAAGAATCCTCGAAAAGAGCCCTCGAGTTGCAGGCATGAAGGTATCTATCGACGGTCCTTGCAAGGGTTCATCCAACCCGCGTGCATTGAATGGAGGCGGGGCGAATACACGCTTGAGGCCCTCGAAGTCCACAGCATGCGGACCCTCGAATTCGGCTTGGCGCAGAAGGCCCGTCAGCTCCTCAACACGCTCGCGCAGATCGACATTCAGTGCCTCGACCTCCTGCTGGCGGCTCTCGAGTCGAGACCGTCGCTCTTCACGTTGTCGCTCCGCCGCTCGTCGCCGCACTTCGGCCGCGGCGCGGCGCTCGTCCGCCGCTCTCTGCCTCTCCAGCTGCGCGTAGGTTGTATACGAGCGCCTTGACACTGTCTCGTCCTTCTGCTCGTGACCTGCGACATTGTGCGCATCGTGTCGTGGTGCCCGTCAACAGGGTGATCCCGCCCTAGACCCGAGGGTCGGCATCAGCTCGATGGCGACATCGGAGTTGGAGGCCAGACCTCAATCAGGTGGCACAATAGCGGATCGGCGCACCGTGGTGATAGCTGGTCGGTTTGACCGCACTTCGCCGGCAACAGTCGTAGAATTACGGCGTGACGACCTATCAGAAACCGGGCTGGTTTACCAACCACATCTTCAATCCGATCGTGGCGGGTCTTACTCGCCTCGGATTGAGCGTCTACGGAAGCCGCGTGCTGGCGGTGCGGGGACGCAAGAGTGGGGAGTGGCGCACGACACCGGTGAATCTTCTCGTGTTCGAGAACACCCAGTACCTCGTGGCGCCGCGTGGTACAACGCAGTGGGTGCGAAATCTGCGTGTCGCGCACGAGGGTGAGCTCCGGCTCGGCCGGCGGGCCCGGCGCTTCACCGCGACGGAGATCGGCGACGACGAGAAGCTGCCGATCCTGCGGGCCTACCTCAGAAAATGGAAGGTCGAGGTAGGCGCGTTCTTTGGAGGCGTGGGCCCGGACTCGCCGGACCAGGAGCTGCGCCGCATCGCCCCCGAACACCCGGTCTTCCGAATCGAACCGGTAGCCTCGGCCGGCGGCTGAGACGCAGCCTCGCTGCTTCAGATCTTCCGGGCACGCCTTCAGTCGTCGCTCAGGCGCTCCTGGCTCCATTCTTCACGGGCCGGGCCGTAATGCTGCCGCTGGCGCATGCCCTCGAGAAAGAAGTCGATCTCACGTAACCGCCGGAAGTCGTCCACGGAGAGCATCTTCTCCGCCAGTAAGGACTCCAGCCGGAGCTGCTCGGCCTCCAGGTCGAGCTCCGTCATGCTCGCTATCGGCTGGTTGGCGCGCACTCGCTCGGTCTCGGAAAGCGACCTCGCTACCTCTTTCAGGATGTCCATCTGCTTCCTGGCCTTGGCCTGGGCCCAGATCGGGTTCTGTGACTCATCGTGTCCGGCCATGTGATTTCACCTCCCCAGATGCAGTGGTCCTCTGCACATTGAACGTTTGCCGAAGCGCCTCTGTAACACGGTGCCGGCGGATAGCAGGACAAGCTTTCGGCCCACAGTGGCAATTGGCGTGCCAGCTCGGGCTGGAATGCGCGATAGTCGATCGGGATGTTCTTCCAATCCGGAAGGCAGATTTTCCAGCGGCCGGGCCGCGCAATCCGGACCTTGCGAGCTTGGGCGTCCAGAGGGAATCGTCAGTGGCAGGTATGCCCTTTCAGTGAGAGCGGAGGCAGGGGACGCTGGTTCAGGTTGAGCATGTTCGACAGGTTGTTGGCCGAGGCATCGAGCGATCCAAGCGCCGGCAGCCCGTAGACGCTTTCCACGAACTTCAGGATCGAAGGGAAGCTGTAGAACGTGTGATCGATATACCCCGCCCGGGAGTACGGTGAAATGACGACCGCCGGCACCCGGAACCCGTACATGATGTACGGATTGTCGTTGCCGGTTGGCGGCGGAACGTGGTCGTAGAAACCGCCGAAATCGTCCCACACCAGGACGATTGCCGTGTGCTGCCATAGCGCCGCATTGCTCATGACGGCGTTCAGCTGGCTCACCGTCCAGTTCTCCCCGTCGCAGATGCTGTGGGGCGGATGGTCGCTCACCCCCGCCGGCTGAACCAGCCAGCTCACCGCGGGCAGCCGGTTATTGGACGCGTCCGAGGCGAATTGCGTGTAGTTCACGACCTTGCTCGACCAATCCGATCCGTAGCGAATGTGCTTGATGGCATCGAACGTCGACCACGAGTAGCCGCTCGCGCCCTGCGGCGGCGCGTAGTATCGCCAGTCGACGTGCGCTTTATCCAGCGAGTCGCCCAGCGACGCGAAGTCAAAGCATGGGAATGTATACGACTTGTTGCCGTGGTTGTCGATCTGCGGTACGGTCGTCCCTTGCGGGGCGTCGCAGCCCCAGCTCCCCGGCTTGCCGCCCGGATTGCCCACCACGTTGGCATCCTGGGCCGCGATCGTGAAGAGGTGGTTGGGGAAGCTCGGGCCGACGATCGTGGAGAAAAACGCGTCGGCGAGCGCGAAGTGCTGCGCGTAGCTCCAGTAATTCGGGATATCGGTCTGATAGAACTGCGAATCTGCCACATCGACGCCGTTCTGAATGGCCCCGGCGATAAGCGAGAAGTCATTCATCTGGCCGTTGTTGTAAGCCTCTTTCGCCGCATCGTAGGTGTGGTCGATGTCGCGCGACAGACTGATCGGTTGGTGGTTGAGCGGGTGTATCCGGCCGTTCGGATCTTTGAAGGTTCGCGAACCATTGGCTCCGGGGAAGGTGCCGAATACCGAATCGAAGCTCCGGTTCTCCTTGACGACGATGATCACGTGCTGGATCTGGCTGCTCGCGCCGGTGACCGGCGCGCCACGATACATGTCCCAGGCGGAGACACCGCCCAGTACCATTCCAACGGCTGCGAGGAGCGCAGCGAGCGTGCGCGTAACGGTCATTCCGCCCTCCCGAGTACTCTACAGCCCGCGGCAATGCGGCCGGCCCGGTTGCCCATCCCGGTGCTCGCAAGCTCCGGCCATTATCCGACATGGCAGAGGAAGCGTCAATGGCGCGTTTGACTATTTGTCGGCATGTACATTGCTCGAAATGTGCGGTATGCTCTGCAGTTGAGGGAGAGGCGAGATGGTGTGGAGGCCCAGCGCGCGACCCAGCCGCGTCGGCTGGCGACCGGTTCCAGCAGCTCGAATCGGAATCGCCGTCTTCGCCTGTCTGGCAGTCGCCGGCGGGATGGCGCTCTGGACCGCACCCACCCCGGCAGCCGCTGCCGGGACCACCTGGTACGTCAATAGCGGCCCCAGCGGAAACGACGACCACAGCTGCCGCACCGAACAGAAACCGTGCAAGACGATCCACGGGGCGCTCCGCAAAGCGAGCGATGGGGATACGATCGATATCGCGGCAGGGACGTACGCCGGCGGATTCACCGTGGATAAAAGCGTGAGCTTCCGGGGCGCGGGCGCCGGGCAGACGGTGGTAACCGGAACGGCACCCGTGGTCACGATCACTCAGGGAGCGCGCGTCACCGCGGCCGACCTCTCGATTTCGGGCGGCGCCGGCCGGGCGGAAGAGGGTGGGGGAATCCTGAACGAGGGGACGCTCGCCCTCCTGTCGACGGTGATCAGCAATAACTCGGTTCGCGAGGACGGCGGTGGGATCGAGAATGAGGGAACCCTGACGGTTCGCGGCGGCGCTGTGACCGGCAACTCGGCCGGGCGCGACGGCGGCGGCATCCACAACGCCGGAACGCTTTCCCTGTCTGACACCACCGTTTCCGGTAACGTCGCGGAGAACGCCGGCGCCCTCTGGAACGATTTCGCTACGACAACCGTGTCGAATAGCGTCATCGCCGGCAATTCGGCGGCCGGTCAGGGCGGCGGCATCTACAACTACGGCACGCTCAGGCTCGAGAACAGCACGGTCGAGGGCAACAGTGGCGGCATGGACGGCGGGGGCATCGAGAGCGAGCAGGGCGCCGTCGTACTCGGCGACTCCCTGGTTGACGCCAACCGCGCCCCATTCGGCAGGGGAGGAGGACTGCTCCTCACCGGGGGGAACCTCGCGATCGAAGCGAGCACCGTCAGCGACAATTCGGCACGTCTTGGCGGCGGGCTGTACACGCTGGATAGCGTGGCAATCTCCAACAGCACGCTGGCCGGCAATAGCGCCGCCTCCGGCGGGGGCGTGTACGCCTTCCTCAGCGAAACGGTGCTCACCCTGACCAGCGTCACCATCAGCGCCAATGCGGCGAAATGGGAAGGTGGCGGCATCGTTGTCCGGAACAGGCACACGACCCTCCTGACCAATGTCCTGCTGGCGGGAAACTTCCTCGGCGGTAACAGCTCATCGCCCGGAGCGGACTGTACCGGTAATCTGACGGATGGCGCCGGTCACAACCTGGTAGGTGTGGGCAACGGATGCGGACTGCACGACGGAATCGAGGGCGATCGGGTCGGAAGCAGCGGCGCGCCGATCGCGCCACTGCTCGGCCCCCTGGCTGGCAATGGTGGACCAACCCCGACCATGGCGCTCGAGCCGGGCAGCCCGGCGATCGGAAACGCGGACGTGCCGGCCTGCGAGTCTGCGCCGATCGACGATCTGGATCAGCGCGGCCTGTCCCGTCAGGCCGCCTCGCGCAATGCCTGTGACATCGGGGCCTACGACACGGGCGGAAGCTAGCAGCTACCGGGTTTGAGCCGCGGTCGCGGCAAGGCTACTTGATCACCGTTGCGCAGTACGTCGTGTCCGGGCCGAAAGGACCGGGACACAGCAACTGTTGCTGGAACTGGTTCGCCTGGCCGAAATCTTCCGACGTTCCAGGGTAGTCGCCGCCGTAGGTGAACGCCTTGAGCGAGTCGTTGTAGGCGTACCAGGGATACCAGCAGAACGGCTTCCCGTAGTTTTCCTTGCCACAGTAGTGGTAGATCTCGGCCTTCCCGCCAAAGTCACTGTCCACCGCCCAGCTCCGGGCCTGGCTGCCGTCCCCAAACTTCACGCCCTGAATCTGGATCGGCGTGAACGCGAGCCAGGTCGAAACGTTGTAGGAGAAGCAGAGCGGCTTCCGCTTGCTCCCCGGCAGGCAAAATTGTCCCGGTGGCTTCGTGAAGTTGCCGGTGTGCCCGATCTCCCAGACAAAGCTGTTCGGGGCATCGTAGGTCAAGCCCCATCCCAGATCGTTCCCGATCTTCTGGACGCTGTACGCCGGCATCAGCGGACCATCCTGCTTGCTGTTCAGGATGATCGTGCCGGAATGTCCGGTGGTCACGTCGGTAACGGTGATGTGCATCCCATCGGCCTGCTTGGTGATGTACTGGTGATCGGTGATGGTGTCACCCGCGTTCATCACCAGCGGCCCGCCGCCCTTGCTGTCGGTGAGCATCGCATTGAAGGCGGCGACTTCGGCGCCTTTCTGCGTCACCTTCCACACCGGCGAGCAGGCCGTGTACTGGTTCGGCGCGTAGGTATAGACGTAGCCGCCGTTCGAGGGGCAGCTCGTCACCATGCTGTTTGGATAGAACTGCACCTCGAGGAACGCCTGCTCGAACATGCTGTTCGGATCGGTTACCGTTCCCCCAGTCCAGAAGGTTGGCCCCACGCTATCCACCGGCGCCGACCCGTTGGTCGGCATGACAAACGTCCAGGTAAGATCCTGGGCCGAACCGGGATTGCTGGAGAGCGGATCGATCTCCGGCTCGTCGTGGCCGGTGCAGCCGCCCGTGTACCAGATTGAAGGTTGTGGATGGTGGCCGATACATACCGACGAAACCTCGGCGGCCGACACGGCGCTGATCACGCGCTGCGGCGCAGCCGACGACACCATCGAGAGCACGACAATCGAGACGGCGACAAGAACACGCGCGAGCCGGACGAACATGGCGAATCTTCTCCTCCCCTGGGACCCTCCCGGCGATAGCTGGCCGGGCTCTCCGTCACCACCCAACGTACCAGGCGGCAAGGCGATCGTCAATCCCGCATGCACGGCTCCAACAGCCGCACTCCCGACCGTCACAATGCAGTTCGCGACACGGCGGAGCGCCGGCCGGGCGGCCGGCGCTCCGCTTCTATCAGCTGAGGACTATCCCTTAACTAGACGAGCGAGAAGTCCATGAACGACTGCGTCGTCTGCTTTCCGTGCCAGAGCTGGAACGTGATGTACGCCTGGTTGGAGTGGCTACTCATCGCCCGACGCGGGATCGCGAACTTGACCGACCAGTGGCCGGAGTTGTTGGTACCGGCGTAGTAGTCCGCGTGGTAGCCGTTCGGGAAGATCACGTGCACCCAGATGCCCAGCTGAACGTGGAGTGTGGACTGGATGTCGATGTAGTCCCACGTGCCCTGCCGCACCGTGTGGTACCACAGCGATACCCACTGAAACTGGAGATTCTGGGGGTGTGCGGTGAGGGGCAGAACCTGCAGCCTGCTGCTCGCCTGAGAAGACGAGGTACTCGCGGTCACGCTGTAGGTGCCGGCTGCAACCTTCCACGGGATGCGCAACGTCGCCGTGAAATCGCCGTTGCTGTCGGCGTACACGGTGCGAGCGATGGTGCGGCTGCCGCCGCCGCGCAGATCCACGGTTGTGGTGACATTGATGCTGGCGTTGGCCGGGAAGGAAACGCCGGCCAGGGAGACATCCTGGTTGGGGAGGGTCTGCGCGGGAAGAACGATCAGTGAGGCATGTGTCGATGTCGGTGTGGCAGTCGGCTTGGCGGTGGGCTGCGGCGTCGGCTTCGCCGTCGGCTTGGGCGCCGGTTTGGCCGTCACGACCAGCTTCGAGTAGCGCTTGAACCCACCGGTCAGATCCTGCGCGGTGACGCTGTAGGTCGATGCGCTGGTGTACGAGGGAATCCGCATCCATTTGTTGATGTTCCCGTACCGATCGGCGGTCGCCGAAGCCGATAGGGTTTGCGAGTTGCCGTTGCCGCCCTGGATGGTGACCGATATCCGGACCGACGCATCGGAGACGAAGCCCGCGCCCAGGACCTGGAACCAGCCGCCGGCCACAATCGACTTTTGCTTGATCCAGATGAAGGGGTAGTAGGCAACGTAGATCCGGCCGCCGACCTGCTTGTTGCTTGTCTGACCGGTCGCGGCCAACGTGGCCCAGCCGGCCTTCGCGTCCGCCGGGGCGTACATCGCCACGTTCCAGGCGTTGCCGTGGCTATCCACGGTGGGCGTCTTGGACTCAACGACGTCGTTTCCACTGTATGTCGGGAACCTTGCCTCGATCCGGACGCTCTCACCACTCTGGAAGCCCAGCACGTCGACAAAGAAGCCGCGGCGATCCACCACGATAGCCGAGGGAGAGCTGCCGCCGACGCGCAGGACGAAGAGCGTCCAAACGTTGAGCCGAGACGTGGCACTCACCCCGTGCGAATCCCGGGCGGTAACGGTATATGTGCCGGCGGCGATCGCGCGCGGCAGGTTCAGACGGGTCACGAACGAGCCGTTGGCATCCGTTGTGGTCGATGCCTGGATGTTCTGGCTGTGGCCGTTTACCGGGGCGGTCAACGATACGGTAAGCGTGTCCTGGCCGGTGAATCCCGACCCCGAGATGGGAACGGCCGCCCCCTGCGGGACGGTGGCGCGCGAGATCGTCAGCGTGCCCGCCGCGTGCGCTGCCGGCGTTTGTGGCATCACGGCAAGCAGCATCCCCGTTGCTATCATGGCGCCGATCAACGGCGCCAACAATCCACGTCGTGTCTTCATGCGTCCTCTTCCTCCCACTTGTAGGGTTTCGCGGGACAGGGCTTCCTTGATCTGTCCCGCCATACAGAGGAGCAACTACCGTGCCGTGGATCGATATGATCTGAACGTGATCTTAACGAAGGGAGACAAATCCCTTACGACACGCGCCCGACAGCCGCGGCGATGCGGTCACGAAGGTCGACCGTCTCGGGCGACGGCTCGGCTTCGACCTCGGCAAGGAGCGCGCGCCGGCAGTCGTCGTAGGCGCGCAACGCCTCGTGCGGGCGGCCGGCTTCCACCAGGTATTCCATGAGCGAGCGGTACACCTCTTCGCGCCAGGGCTCGGTCCGCACGATCTTGCGGCAGAAGGCGGCCGCCTCTTCCGGCGCACCTAGCAGGGCATGGAGGCGCGCTGCATCCGCCAGCATCCCGAGATGGGCCTCGCGGAGACGCTCCCGGGTCGCCACGGTCCACTCCAGAAACGGATCGTCACGCAGGTACTCACCCTGGTACAGGGCTTCCGCTTTCTGATAGGCGTGGAGCGCTTCCGCCAGGTTCCCGGCCTCGGCCAGCCTGCTCCCTTCGCCCAGCGCAGCTTCGAAGGCGTCGGTGTCTGACCACCACCGCGTATCGGTGTCGAAGTAGTAGGCGCCTTCCTGCTGGGCGATCCAGCTCGTTCCGCGTTCGGCGCGGCCGCGATCGCCCAGGGCCTTGCGCAGATCGTGCACGGCCACGCGCAGGCGGTTGGCGGCAACATCCGGATCAGTTTCCGGCCAGAGCTCTTCCGCCAGCACATCCTTGGGGTAGCGCTTCCCTCGGTTGGTGAAGAGCAGCTTGAAGATCGTCTTGGCCGGCTTGTTGCGCCAGCTTTCGTTGAAGAGCACCTTGTCGTCGAGATAGACGCGCAGGGAGCCGAGCGCGTAGACGCGCAGGAAGCCGGTGTCGGCGGGACCGGAGCGCGGTGACCGCCGGAGCAGCCGTTTGATCCGGATATCGAACTCCTCGAGATCGAACGGCTTGGCAATGAAGTCGCGCAGCTCCGAGTCCAGCGCGGTGAGAATCGACTCATCCGGCCGCTGGGCGCTGATGATGAGGACCGGAAACTCCTGCAGCATGTTGTGCCGGAGATTCGCCAGGACCTCGTAGCCGTTGACGCCCGGCATCATGAGATCGAGGACCATGATGTCGGGCAGCTCTTTGGACGGCTCGAGGCGCGCGAGTACTTCGGTCCCGGAAGCCGCGGTCTGGCAGCGATACCCTTCGTCGCCGAGAAACTGGGCTAGAAGATCGCGAATCTCCGGATCGTCGTCGACGATGAGAACGCTCGCCCCTTCCACCGGCTAGGTCCCCGCTCCGGCGGCGGAGACAGGCTCGGTCCGTGCCATCGTGCTGGTGCCCTCCCGCTTACAACCGATATTGGCCGATGCCCCCCGAATCTGCAAAACCAGATTCGCGCCGGGATAATGGACCGATGACGATCCCTTCGCCGCTCCTCCAGAACCTGCTTGGATTCGTGCGCCTGCTGCGCGGCGTCGGACTACGGGTTACGACCGGGCAGCTGATCGAGCTTGCCTCCGCTCTCGAGCTGATACGCATCAGGGACCGCGAGGACTTCAAGAGCGCCGCGCGGTGCGTGCTGGTGAACCGCCACGACGACCTGGCTCTGTTCGACCGCGCCTTCGATCTCTTCTGGCGCGCGTGGTCGCAACCGGATGCGGACCGAACGCTGGACGGACTGGTCGAGACTCTCACCCGAGAGGTGGCGTCCCCAGGCCCGTCCGCGGCGGCGGCAGGAGGGCAGGCCCGGAGCCGGCAGACGGCGATTGGGAGGAGCCCGCTCCTCGCGGGGGAAAGCGAAGGTGAGGGAGCAGACGCGCCCGCAGTGCTCGCGATCTACAGCGCGGACGAGGTTTTGCGCCACAAGGATTTTGCCCGACTGAGTGGACCCGAGCTGGCCGATGCCCGACGATTTCTGGCAGAGATGCGGTGGTCGCTTATCAGGCGGCGCTCGCTGCGTACCGCCGCGGCTCGACGGGGCCGGCGACTCGATGCGCGACGGTCGCTACGACGCAGTCTGGCGCGCGGTGGAGAGCTGACCGATCTCGCGTGGCAGGGTCCGAAGCTGAAACGCCGGCACCTGGTGGTGCTGTGCGACATCAGCGGGTCGATGGAGCGCTACACCCAGATCCTCCTGCATTTCCTGCACTCGGTGGAGTCCAGCGCTGGCCGCAGTGAAGTGTTCGTGTTCGGGACTCGCCTCACCCGCATAACTCCGGCGCTGCGCCGCCGGGATCCGGACGGCGCGCTGGCCGCGGTCGCGCACCAGGTGAAAGATTGGTCGGGAGGCACGCGAATCGGCGAGTCACTGCACACCTTCAACCGTCACTGGGCTCGACGCGTGCTCGGACACGGCGCCATCGTCATCGTGATCAGCGACGGCTGGGATCGGGGCGATCCCGATCTGCTGGCGCGGGAGATGGAGCGATTGCAACGGGCCAGTTACCGGCTGATCTGGCTCAATCCACTCCTGGGAGGAGCGGGCTATCAACCGCTGACCCAGGGAATCCGCGCCGCGCTGCCCTACGTCGACGACTTCCTGCCTGTACACAATCTCGCGAGCCTGGAGGCGCTGGCGGTCCTGCTCAACGAGATTCAAGGGACGCGGCCGGCGCGGCGACAGGTTCGGCCTCGGCTACAATCGGCTGCTCTTTCCTACGGTTCCTGACGACGCGGACCGGAGTGGAGGGGAGATAATAGGGTACTCCCAAGGACGCCGATGCGCTCGACAGTCACTGCCGCCCTGCTCTCCCTGGCCGTTGTTATCGCGGTAGCCGGGTTTCTCGGCTACCGCGCCTGGACCTCCGGGCCACCGGTGGTCCTCCCTGCCCCCACGCAGGTGGCGGTCAGCGCCGGCGCCGCCGGGTTCGCCGGCGGCTGGACAAACTCGCGAACCGTTGAGGTAAGTGTGGTTTCGCCCGGTCTCCGGGCCGGAGCCGACATTGAAGTCCGGTCCGGAAGCCAGACGTTTTCGGGGACTCCAACCGCGACCATTCCAGTCTCGGCGCCGGTCCGGCAAGCGTGTCCCGGAAACCGGCGTAGCGGCTGTGTCTCGTTGAGTCTCCACCTCGCCGACGGGCACTATCGTCTGCAGGCGCGCCTCCACGACGCATCGGGGGTCAGCCCGTGGGTTGCCTACCGGAATGTCTTCGCCGTCGACACCACCGCACCCACTGCTCCCCAGGTGTCCTCCCCAACCGACCCCGACCCGACTCGCGTGTATCACACCTCGTCGATGGCATTCGTCTGGCGGGCGCAGGATGGCGGCTCCGGCATCGACGGATACTCATACCGGCTCGACACCGACGCCCACGGCGTACCGGTGCCCCAACTGCGCACCCAGAGCGCGACAGTGACGCTCACCGGCCTCGACACCGGGAAGTACTACTTCCACGTGCGAGCAGTGGATCGGGCGGGAAACTGGGGCCCGACTTCAACCTACCCGGTTCAGATCGACGTGTCGCCACCCGAGCTGGCGCACGTGCGGTTCGATCGCTTCACCTTCGATCCCCAGTTCAACACCCTGCGCCTGTCGTTCAGCGTGACCAAAACGGCCCCCGAGGTGCGGGTTGGCGTCTACCGGCAGAGCGACGGCGGACTGGTGCGTCTGTACCGGCTGACCGGACTGCGGCGCGGTCAGAGCATCACGGTTGCCTGGGACGGCAAGGACGCGCATGGCAATCCGGCTCCCGCCGGCGCCTACGAGATTTACATCCGCGCCATGGATCAGTACGGCCACTCCAGCCTGACCGGCTGGCGCGATTTCCAGGTGTCGTACAAGCGAATCAAGGTGTCGCTGAGCCGGCAGCAGCTCTGGGCTTACGACGGGAGCAGCCTGTTTCTGACCTCCCTCGTCACCACCGGCAATAAGGCACTCCCCACGCCGGTCGGCGTCTTCCCGATCCTCGCGAAGTTCCACCCCTTCACCTTCCGCAGCCCCTGGCCGAAGTCGTCGCCGTTCTGGTACCCGCCCTCGCTCACTCAGTGGGCCATGCTCTTCCAGGCGAACGGGTACTTCATTCATGACGCCCCATGGCGGAGCAACTTCGGGCCGGGGAGCAACGCGCAGCTCGGTACTCCGGGCAGTAACTACACCGGTACCCACGGCTGCGTCAATGTCCCGGCCAACGTCGCCCAGGAGCTGTACTCCTGGGCTTCCATCGGAACTATCGTCCAGATTGTTCCATAGGCGGCCGCGGCCGGCGCGTGCCACCTACTCTCGAATCTGACCGGTCCCCTCGATCACCCACTTATAGGAAGTCAGCTCGCGCAATCCGATCGGCCCGCGGGCGTGAAGCTTCTGCGTCGAGATACCAAGCTCGGCGCCGAGCCCGAACTGCGCGCCGTCAGTGAAACCGGTACTGGCGTTCACGTAGACCGCGGCGGCATCGACGCGTTCGAGAAATTCCCGCCCGGCATCTCCGCTTTCGGTCACGATCGCCTCCGAGTGGCCGCTGCCGTAGCGCTCGATGTGGTCGATCGCCTCCTGCATTGAGTCGACGATCTTGACCGCGGCGCGCAGCGCGAGGAACTCGCGACCGAAGTCGTCCGGTGTAGCCGCGATCCACGGCCCGGGCCCCACCTGTGCCTCGAGCAGGCGGAGCGCGTCTGGGCAGCAGCGCATCTCAACCGGCACTTCCCTCCAGCGCGCCGCCAGACGCGGCAGAAAGGCGGGCGCGATCTGACGGTGGACCAGCACGGTGTCAAGCGCGTTACACACGCTCGGACGGCGCGTCTTGGCATTGTGGACGATCTCAAGCGCCATGGCGGGATCGGCGTCGGCATGGACGTAGGTATGGCAGACGCCGATTCCACCGGCGACGACCGGCACCTGCGCGTGGTCGCGTACGAATTCGATCAAGCCCGCGCCGCCGCGTGGCACCACGAGGTCGATCTGACCGCGCATCCGCACCAGATCCGCAACCAACGCTCGGTCGGGGTCGTGGATGAGCTGCACTCCGTCGGCCGGGGCGCCGTGCGCCGCGAGCGCCAGGCGGGCCAGCTCCGCCAGCGCCGTGCTCGATCGCCTTGATTCCTTTCCCGGCCGCAGGATGACGGCATTACCCGACCTGATGCAGAGCGCCGACACGTCGATCGTAACGTTCGGCCGGGACTCATAGACGACGGCGATCACGCCGAGCGGCACCCGCCGGCGCTTGACCACCAGCCGGTTGGGCAGTACCCGCTCGTCGAGCTCCTCGCCGACCGGGTCGGGGAGCTCCGCAACCCGGCGCACGTCGGCCGCCATCGCCTCCAGCCGGGGCTCGCTCAGCAGCAGGCGGTCGACCAGGGCCTCGTCCATCCCGACTCGCCGGGCATCGGCCAGATCGCCGGCGTTGGCGGCAAGGATCCGGTCTTGTTGGTCGGTCAGACGGTCCGCGAGGTCGCGCAGGATGGCGCTCTTGACTTCGGAAGAGCAGTGTGAAAGGGATCGGGCCGCGTGGCGGGCTCGCTCCGCGTATTCAGTCAACGTTGAAACCTCAAGCATGGCGCGCTCCGGCCTCCGCCGCGTGGCAGATGAGATTGTTGCGATGGATGACGTAGTCACCGTAGCTGAAACCAAGTGCCGGCTCGATCTCGGAGGAATGCTTGCCGGCGATGGTCCGCACGTCCCGGCTGTGGTAGTTGGCGATGCCGCGTCCCACGCGGCTACCGTCATGACCGGTGATCTCGACCGGATCACCGCGTTCGAAGTCGCCGGCGACGTCGAGGATGCCGGCCGGAAGGAGGCTCGCTCCCCGTTCCAGCAGCGCCCGCCTTGCCCCCTCGTCGACCGTCAGGCGGCCGGCGCCGCCCAGCCCGGAGAGAATCCAGCGCTTCCGGGCCTCGACGGGGTCGGTACGGGCGAGAAATCGCGTACCCAGCTGCTCACCGGCCAGCACGCGGCGGACAACATTCGGCTCGCCGCCGTCGACGATGCGCACCTCGGTCCCCCCGGCGGTAGCCAGACGGGCGGCGGCGAGCTTGGTCCACATGCCCCCGATTCCCAGGCCGGAGCGCGAGCCACCGGCGTAGGCTTCTACCTGGGACGTGATCGCCTCCACTTCCGGCAAGAGCCGCGCCCCGGCGTCGACCGCCGGATCGGCGGTGTAGAGCCCCGGGATATCACTCACCAGCACCAGGAGGTCGGCGTCGACCAGACCGGCCACCAGTGCCGACAGGGTATCGTTGTCTCCGACCTTGAGCTCATCCGATGAGACCGCGTCGTTCTCGTTCACGATGGGCACGACGCCACGCTCGCACAGCTCCAGGAGCGTGTCACGGGCGTTGAGGTAGCGCTGCCGCTCGTCAATGTCGGAGCGGGTCAGGAGCACCTGCGCCGAGGTGATCCCATGAAACTCGAAGATCTGGTCGTAGAGGTGCATCAACCTGCTCTGCCCGATGGCGGCCATTACCTGCTTGAAGGGAAGATCCTTCCGTCCGCGCGGCAGAGCATGCGCGCCGCCCAGGCGCTGCCGGCCGGCGGCGACGGCTCCGGAGGAAACGATAATCGGCTGGACGCCGGCGGCACGCAGCGCTGCAACCTGTTCGACGAGGTCGGCCAGCCGGGCGAGGCTGAGCCCTTCGGCGCCGGCGGTCAGCGTGCTGGTGCCGAACTTGAGCACCGGCCGCCGCCAATGGCATGGCGGGGACATGATGCATCCATTATTCCTGTTTCTCGACACGGACACCCTGCGCCCGAATCGAGGAAACCAGACTGTTCCCCTCCCACCGTGCATCCCGGGCAGCACGTTCCATCGCCGCCGCGACCTCAGCCGCCCGCTCGCGCGGCCCCAGCGCGATGACCGAGGGTCCTCCGCCGGAGAGCGCCGCGCCGTACGCGCCGCTCTCGGTCGCGGCCGCGATGACCGCCTCCATTCCCGGTATCAACCGTGCACGATACGGCTGGTGAATGCGATCCTGCATGGCAGGACCGATCAGCTCCCATCTACCCCAGATGAGGGCAGTGACCAGATAGGTGCTCCGGCCGATATCGAATACCGCATCCGCCAGCGGCACTCGCCGGGGAAGCGCGGCACGAGCCTGCTCGGTGGGCAGCGTGTCCCGCGGCACGAAAAGCGAAACGCCCAGCGAGAGATGATTGGCGAGGTGGAGAGCGTGAACCTCCTCGCCGTCGCAAAAGGCGGTTGTTACACCGCCCAGTGTTGCCGCCGCCACATTGTCGGCGTGTCCCTCGAGGGCGGCCGCCAGTCGCAGCATACGGTCACGCGGCTGGTTGTCGCCGCAGGCGAACGCTGCCGTGGCGAGCCCGGCCACCAGGGAGGCAGCGCTGCTGCCGAACCCCTTGCCGACCGGTATGCGGCTCTCCAGCGAGAAACGCGCGCCCGGCAGCTGACGGTCGGCGTCGTGCCCCCAGGCGCGATACGCTCGGCACAGCAGATTCTCGACCGGATCGAGATCGGTCGCCTCCCCCTGCGTGGCCAGCAGCACGACCTCGCTACTTTCGAGAGCGAGGTCGACCGTGACAATGTCGACGAGGTCGAGCGCCAGCGCGAGGCAATCGAATCCTGGACCCAGATTGGCGCTCGAGGCCGGCACCTCGACGCGGAGGCGCGTCATGCCGACACGGCCATCACTTCGAGCACGGCGTCGAGGTCAGCTGGGACCTCCTCCAAGGCCGGAAAGGAGGCAAGCGCGGTCGCCGGATCCTTGAGGCCGTGGCCGGTGAGAACCGCCACGATCGTGAGACCGGACAGATCGCGTCCGTTTCGCGCCAGCTTCAGCAGGCCGGCGAGCGGAGCCGCCGAGGCGGGCTCGCACATGACACCCTCGCGGCACGCCACGAGACGGTAGGCTTCCAGGATCTGCTCGTCGCTCACCGCCTCGAGGAGACCGGCGGACTCGGCAACCGCGGCCAGCGCTTCGGCCCCGCGCGCCGGCCTGCCGATGCGGATGGCGCTGGCGACGGTCTCCGGCGCCTCGACCGGCCGGCCGGTGACGAGTGGCGCCGCTCCGGCCGCCTGGAATCCCCACATGGCGGGCGCCGCGGTAACCCGTCCGGCCTCTCGGTACTCACGAAAGCCTTTCCAGTAGGCCGTGATGTTGCCGGCGTTGCCTACCGGCAGGGCGACGACATCCGGCGCCCCGCCGAGCGCATCGGAGATCTCGAACGCCGCCGTCTTCTGCCCGTCGAGTCGATACGGATTCAGCGAGTTGACGAGCTCCACCTCCGGACTCTCCGCCAGCCGCCGCACCAGGGCGAGCGCGTCGTCGAACGAACCGTCGATCGGAACGACGCGCGCGCCGTAGAGCAACGCCTGCGCCAGCTTTCCAGGCGCGACGTGCCCGGCGGGCAGGATGACCGAGCAGGCCATCCCGGCGGCGGCGGCATAGGCCGCCGCCGAGGCCGCCGTGTTTCCGGTGGAGGCGCAGATCACACCGGCCGCGCCGCGTTCGCGCGCCCTCGCGACCGCGAGTACCATCCCACGGTCCTTGAACGATCCGGTGGGGTTCGTACCCTCGAACTTGAGGTAGAGCCGGTCGCACCCGATCGCGGGGCCGAGATGCCTCGCATGGAGGAGCGGCGTATCTCCCTCTCCCAGCGTGAGCGCCGGTGTCGCATCCGTCACGGGGAGAAAGGGGCGGTAGCGCTGGACGAGCGTCGGCACGACCAATGCTACCAGCGTGCGGTCGCGCTCCTGCTTCACACAGAGAGCGAGACCTCCTGGCTCCCATCGCTGTCTCTCAACTGCGATGGTCGCTCAGGAGGTCTCGTCTATGCACCATCCCGGATTCCGGGATGATCTATGTCGGGATGAGAATCGAGCCGATCAGCTTATTTGGCGAGCTTCCACATGTACGCGTTCCACTCCGCAGAGTACTGAGTCGCGGCCATGCTTACAGGCTTGACTTTGCCGTCGCTGGTCCCAATGTTGTCGCGCAGGTACTCGGGAATCCAGTAGCAGTTCTTGACCATGACCTCCTGCCACTGGTTGTAGTACTTCTGGCGAACCTTGGGATCGTTGGTGTTCTGGGCCTTGGTCATCGACGTGTAGATCCTGTTATCCATCGCACAGGTACTGTTCACGTCGGTGTCCTTGTGCGTGATGCGCGAGCACGTCTTTGGATTGATGTTCCCCAGGTATCCACTCGGATCGGGACCACCAACCAGCGCGATGTCGGCTACCTGGTACTGGCCCAGCTGCAGCGTGCCGCCGTGGCTGTAATTCGAGTAGAACGGCGGGTTGTGAACCGGTTGGTAGTCGAGCTTGATGCCCAGGGGCAGCCACATGCTCGCGAGCGCGGCCTCGTCGGCGTTGCGGAACGGCGATCCGGTTGAACGGAACAGGATCGTGCAGCCGGACGCGCAGGACGACTTCGCGATCAGCTTCTTGGCATCGGCGATTGCCGCCTTGGTCCCGGGTGTGACGTACGCGCCCTTACCCTTGTTGGCGAGCGGATCCCAGGCGCCGGTGATGCTCTTGTCGGCGAACGGCTGCGCGAAGTGGAGAGCCGGGGCGTAGACCAGAATCTGGTACATCGCCACGTTCTTGGCGTCGCTGGTCGAGATGCCGTTGGCGCTCACGATCTGTTTGACGTGATCGTAGGCCAGCGCCATCGCCTGACGAACCTTCAGGTCGTGGACGACGTTGGGAGCGCCGTTGTACGTCGAGTCCATGTTGAACTCGAGGTGCTCGAAGAAGAAGCCCGGCGTGATCAGCAGCTTCACCTTCTTGGACTGCTGGTGCAGGGCCGAGAGGTCGTTGAAGCTGTAGTCCTGGGTGATGTCGGTGTTGTGATTCGCGGCGTCCGCCAGCATGCCGGCTGGGTCGCTATAGGGGATGTAGACCATGCTGGACAGCAGCGCCCCGCAGGTGATGGCCCGGTAGTACTTCATGGGCTGCAGCGTGACTCGCTGATCCTTGACGAACTCCTTGGGCTGGTACGGACCATCGGTTGGGTAGCTGGGATCCTCATAGGTAAACGTGGTCTTGTTGAAGATCGTGTTGGCGGCCCCAACCACGTCGCCCTTGGCCCAGGCACCCGGCCATCCGAAAGACGGGTAGGACGAGGGAATGTCGTTGTTCGAGATGAACGGAGCGAACGCGTGTTTGAGGTGGTACACGACGGTGTACTTGTCCGGTGTATCCACGCGTGCGAATAGATCGCAGATGTTGGCGGACGCGCACGCTGGGCCGCTGGCGGGGTTGACGTAGACCTGCTCCCCGAACTTGAAGTCGGCCGAGGTCTCCTGCTTGCCGTTCGACCAGTACAGGTCGTGGCGCAGATCGATCGTGATCGTCTTGCCGTCCTTGCTGACCCCGCCGTTCTTGACGGTCGGAACCTTGGTCGCCCCCTGTGCGATTATCTTGCCGGCGGCGTTGAAGATGAGCGGGCTCAAGAACATGTTCTCCGTCGTCTCAACCGTCACGACGCTATTGGTCTGGACCGGGTTGAGTGTGTCCGGGAACTGGATGTCCGAATAGATGACGCTTCCCTTCGGCTTCACCTTCTTGCACGCCGCCTTGGCGTGGGCTTTGCCAGCGTGCTTCTGGGCCGCTTTCTGCGCCGAGTGCGCTGAGGCCGCGTTAGCCACTGTGGCCCACGTGCCCACGGACATCGAGACAATGGCCAGGCCAGTTATCACGATGCCCAGACGCTTTTTACTTGCCTTCATTTACTCCTCCAAAGAATGATCGGACCAGCGGCGATGCTTGCCGGCGCAGCGGTGCGCCGTGCCGAACGTGCCGCCTCACGAGGTGCACCGAACGTCTGCTTTCTTTCTCTCTCTCTCACCTCACATTTCGCTGTGTGGGCTATCCCGCCCCGGCAGAACTCGACGTCGCACTCGGCGACCCTATATTGGAAACGTATAGCGCACGGCCAATGCAACAGCGGCCGCAATTACCACCGGGAGACGCGGGCCGCTGCACCGCTCTCATCGTATACCGGGTACGCAATCCTCGCGTCGTATGCCCTTCAGAACCTGTAGGCCGGCGCCACCATGCCCGCCTCTGCAGAAAGTCGAACGCTTCATCACGAACGGATGGATAGCACGCGCAACTTCAGGAGACCCCCGTTCCATCGCATCCGCAGGGCCGCGTGTGCCAGAATCGGGGCACAGCGAGAATGAGAAAGATACTCCTACTCCTACTGGTTTCCCCAGCTCTGTGGGTAACCGCGGGCTGCGGAAGCACGAGCACCTCAGCTCCACCGACGAGCACCCCGGGCCGACCCGCGAGCTCCCGGACGAAACTGTTCACCGATCCACAGTTCCACTTCACATTCCGGTATCCGGCCGACTGGGTGGCCCACTCTGGAATCGCGCAAGAGGTTGACCAGGTTTCGACGTACGTCGTCCGGATTAGCGTACCGAACAATTCCGCGGGCCCGGAGATCACAATGGTC
>DATGJB010000003.1:0-64268 GCA_035295425.1 Chloroflexota bacterium
GTGTGGTCGTGGGCGCCGCTCGGCACTACCGTGGTCGTGGTCTAGCTGGACGCCGCTTCGCCGAAGTGTGACGACACGGACGAGCCCATTCCCTCCAGCCGGCGCCGCCCGGTTTCACCCTGCGCGCGCCCGCTGCTTTAGAGCGGCGAAGCTACTGCTCGTCAAGCATGGGTAGCCTGACGCCTCGCTCTCGGGCCGTCTCGATCGCGCGCTCGTAGCCCGCATCAGCGTGCCGCATCACACCGGTGCCCGGGTCCGACGTGAGCACCCGCTCCAGGCGATCGTCGGCCTCGGTGCTGCCGTCGGCCACGACGACCATGCCGGCGTGAATCGAGTAACCGATGCCGACCCCTCCGCCGTGGTGAAGCGATACCCAGGAAGCACCCGCAGCGGTGTTGACCAGCGCGTTGAGGATCGGCCAGTCCGCGATCGCATCGCTGCCGTCGCGCATGCCCTCCGTCTCTCGATTTGGCGAGGCGACCGAACCACTGTCCAGATGGTCGCGGCCAATCACGATCGGGCCCCTCAGCTCGCCACGGCGCACCAGGTCGTTGAGCGCGAGGCCGAAGCGAGCCCGCTCGCCGTACCCTAGCCAACAGATACGAGCGGGCAAGCCCTGAAACTGAACGCGCTCGCGAGCCATGGTGATCCAGCGGCGCAGTGCCCGGTCCTCGGGAAACAGCTCGAGGACGAGGTCATCGGTGCGGTAGATATCCGCGGGATCCCCCGAGATCGCAACCCAGCGGAACGGTCCCTTACCTTCGCAAAAGAGCGGCCGGATGTACGCCGGGACGAATCCGGGGAAGGAAAAGGCGTTGGCCAGACCCGCGTCCAGGGCCTGCTGCCGGATGTTGTTGCCGTAGTCGAAGGTGACAGCGCCGAGGCCCTCGAGCTCTACCATGGCTGCGACATGGCGCACAACGGTCTCGCGGGCGCGCCGCACGTACTCGTCGGGATCCGCCGCCCGGAGCGCCAGTGCCTCGCCGAGTGGAAGGCCAGCCGGCACATACCCGCTCAGCAGATCGTGGGCCGATGTCTGGTCGGTGAGAATATCGGGCGTGCTGCCCCGGGAGAGCAGCGCCTCCAGCAGGTCCACTGCATTCGCGGCAACGCCGATCGATCGCGATTCGCCATCTTCACATGCCTGCAACGCTCGGTCCACTGCTGGCTCGACTCCGTGAACATGTTCGTCGAGGTAGCGGCTTTCGAGGCGCCGTCTGATACGCTCCTCATCAACTTCGGCAACGAGCGCCACCCCTTCATTCATGGTCACTGCCAGAGGTTGCGCCCCCCCCATGCCGCCCAGTCCGGCGGTGACGACGAGTCGGCCCCGCAGACTTCCCCCGAAGTGCCGGCGAGCGACCTCAGCGAGCGTCTCGAAGGTGCCCTGCAGGATTCCCTGTGAGCCGATGTAGATCCAGCTTCCGGCCGTCATCTGGCCGTACATGGTGAGGCCGGCGCGCTCGTACTCGCGAAAGAGCTCCCACGTGGCCCAGGCGGGAACCAGCATGGAGTTTGAAATGAGAACCCTCGGGGCCATTGCGTGCGTGCGAAAAATGCCCACCGGTTTGCCGGACTGGATCAGGAGCGTCTCATCGTTTTCGAGCGAGTGCAAGCTGCGAACGATCGCATCGAATGCTTCCCAGCTCCGGGCGGCGCGCCCGGTGCCACCGTAGACGACGAGATCCGCTGGCCGTTCCGCGACGTCCGGATCGAGATTGTTCATCAGCATCCGGAGCGCCGCTTCTTGCTGCCATCCTTTGCAAGACAGGTTCGGTCCGCGCGGCGCCCGAATGACGCGCGTGCCTTCCTGAATCGCCATGGGCTCCTACCTCACGCACGCCGGCTGGGTCGCGAGCCCCACCGGACAATCGCGCCGACGATGTACGCGATCGAGGCAATGAGACCGATCCAGAGACCGAGGCCGCGGCTCAGTCCCTGGCATGCCTGGACGCAGCCGTACTTGCCCAGCTCGAACGTAAAAAGCAGCAGCAGGATGCCGCCCATCGTGAGGAACACCACCGGAGTGGCGAAGGGCAGCGGCGTCAGTCCGAAATCCGGCGCGAGAGCGGGATAGAAGACCAGGAAGATCGTCACCAGAAAGAAGATGATCACAACAACGGCGGCAACCTCCGAGTACGCGAAGGCCCAGGTATCGCTATGTGACGTCAGACTGGTCGTGAACCATGGCAGGAACAGGCAGATAAATGTGAGAAGGGCCGACACCAACACAATGTAGTCGCCGATCGTGACGCGCTGAAGGTCGAAACGGCTTCGTCGCCGGGGCCGCACACTCCTCATTCCCGCTCCTCCGTACTCAACCGGATCTCCATGCGCCACCACTTCCAGAGGCGAGGGCGCGCAGAGGGTAACTGACCGCGGCTGCCACAACCCGGGGTTCCTGCCTCTGGTAGTTTACAGCCCAACGGCCCGGAATCGCAGTCCGACAGGCGTTTGATGGTCCGGAGCCGTTAGCGCCTCGCGCATGACCCGGGCTCCGACCGAGTGATCGGGACCAAGCCAGGCGGCCAGTGCCGCGGAGGAGCATCCGCAGCGCCGGCGGCCGGGACCGGAAGAAAGAGCGGCGATCGGGACACGGCGGCCTGTGTGGTACTGTGAAATTGACTTCCGGAAGCCTGCCACGCCCCGACACGCCTCAAGCGCTGTCGAGTAACCGGGGTACAAGTGCGAGCCGAGGCGCGACTCCGGACGGGAAGCCAGATGATCCGCGATTACGTACCGTTACTCGTGCTGTCGATCGTCGCCGGCGGATTCGCCGCGACAAACGTGGTTGCAACGCTGTTGATCGGACCATTCCGACCGACTCGGGAAAAGCTATCTCCCTACGAGTCCGGGATGACGGAGATCAGGCCTCCACGCGAGCGGTTTCCAATCAAGTTCTACGTCATCGCCATGTTGTTCCTGCTGTTCGATATCGAAGCGCTGTCGTTCTATCCATGGGCGATTTTGCTGCGTGCATTGAAGTTCACCGGATTCGTCGAGATGCTTATATTCGTGGTGATATTGCTTGTGGGATTCGTTTATATCTGGCGTAAGGGAGCACTCAATTGGGAGTAAATGACGTTCCCGACCTGAGTGCCGGCACCTCGGTGCCGATCATCCAGGCTCGTTCGCTCCGGCCCCCGGGGGACACCGATTACATGCCGACCCAGGGCGGGGGCATCCTGACCACCACGGTCGAACAGATGGCGGCCTGGGGACGCGCAAACTCCATCTGGCCCGCGCTTTTCGGGTTGGCATGCTGTGCCATCGAGATGATGGCCATGAGCGCGCCGCGCTGGGATCTGGCCCGGTTCGGCGCCGAGGTGTTTCGCGCCTCACCCCGTCAATCTGATCTGATGATCGTGGCAGGCCGGTTGTCCACCAAGATGGCGCCCGTGCTCCGTCAGGTCTACGACCAGATGCCCGACCCGAAGTGGGTTATCAGCATGGGCGCCTGCGCGTCCACGGGCGGTGTGTTCAACAATTACGCGATCGTTCAGGGCGTTGACCAGATTGTGCCTGTCGATGTTTATGTTCCGGGCTGCCCGCCCACGCCGGACATGTTGATGTACGGCTTCACCATGTTGCAGGACAAAATCAAGGCAGGTCTGCCCCCGGCGTCTGACGTCTATCTCAGCGGAAGAGGCGTCTAGGGTGAGGCCGGGCGACGCCGCGGAGGCGCTGCGCGAGCATTTCGGGGATACCGTCACCGATGTATCACATTTTCGGGGGGAAGCAACGGCGCTCGTCGACCGAGTGGCGGTCGTGGACGTGGCAGGGTTCTGCAAGGAGGGACTGGGCTTCGACTTCCTGGTTGACCTGACGTGTGTGGACTGGCTCGACCGCGAGCCACGCTTCGACGTCGTGTACCACCTGCTGTCCTCCAGTGACTGGCAGCGGCTCCGTCTCAAGCTGCACACCGATCCCGATGTCTCGGTGCCGAGTGTAAGCGGCGTCTGGGGCGCGGCAAATTGGGCGGAACGCGAGGTGTTTGATCTCTTCGGCGTCGAGTTTGAGAATCATCCCGATCTGCGCCGGCTGCTCCTGCCAGACGGCTGGACCGGACATCCCCTGCGCAAGGACTATCCCCAATCGCAGATCACGCTGCCGCGGCCACGCGGCGACAAGACGTTTGAGTAGGACGACCATGGTTGCGACAGAACAAACCGAGCGCCGCGGCGAGACCATGATTCTCAACATGGGCCCGCAGCATCCTTCGACTCACGGGGTACTGCGTCTGCTGCTGGAGCTTGACGGTGAGACTGTCATCAGTGTGACCCCGGACATCGGATACCTGCACACCGGCATCGAGAAGACCGGGGAGCGCCTGAAGTACCAACAGGCGATCACGCTTACGGACCGCATGGGATATCTCGACAACATGCTCGACGAGCTTGCCTACGTGCTCGCGGTGGAGAAGCTTCTCGGGATCGATGTGCCGGAGCGGGTGAAGTGGGTGCGAGTCCTCTTCTCGGAACTGGAGCGGATTTCCAGCCATTGTGTCTGGATCGGCACGCATGCCCTCGACCTCGGCGCGCTGAGCATGTTCATGTACGCCTTCCGCGATCGCGAGATGGTGCTCGACATAAAAGAGCTGGTCAGCGGCGTGCGAATGATGACGAGCTACTTCCGTGTCGGCGGTCTCATGGCCGACCTGCCGGCCGACTTCGAGCCGAAGGTGCGTGAATTCCTGAGGACGATGCCGGGGCGTATCGACGATTACGAGGAGCTGCTCACGCGGAACGAGCTCTTCGTCGAGCGAACGAAGGGAATCGGCGTCATACCCACCGAAACCGCGATCAACATGGGATGCTCCGGGCCGACTATTCGAGCTTCCGGACTTCCGTACGATCTGCGAAAACAGACCCCCTACTCGGGCTACGACAACTTCGACTTCGAGACGGTCCTGGGGCAAAACGGCGACGTCTACGATCGCTTCCTCTGCCGGGTCGGCGAAATGCGGCAGAGTCTTCGCATCGTGGAACAGGCGCTCGAGGGCATGCCCGACGGACCGTGGCGCATTGACGACCGGAAGATCGCGTATCCTCCCAAAGATGAGATCGTCACCAGCATGGAGTCGCTCATCCATCACTTCAAGCTCTTTACCGAGGGATTGAAGCCGCCGGCCGGCGAGGTTTACAACGCGATCGAGGGCGCGCGGGGCGAGATGGGTTACTACGTCGTGAGTGACGGCTCGGGTAAACCATACCGGTTCCACATGCGGGCTCCTTCGTTCTACAACCTGCAGGCGCTGCCGCTGATGGCTCACCGCTATCTAGTCAGCGACATCATTGCAATCATCGGCAGCATCGACATCGTACTGGGCGAGGTGGATCGATAGCGATGGGCGTCCTGTCCAATGAGGCAATCGACCGGATCGCACGGTACAAAGAGCGCTACCCCGATGCGCGGTCTGCGCTGCTTCCGGCGCTCCACGTGGGCCAGAATGAAGTGGGTTGGGTCAGTCCGCAGGTGATGGAGGAAGTGGGGCAACTGCTCGGCGTCGCCACCGATCAGGTCGAAGAGGTCGCCTCTTTCTACTCCATGCTCTACACCGAACCAGTCGGGACGTATGTGCTCGAGGTCTGTAAGACGGCGCCGTGTTCGTTCCTGGGCGCCGACGAGATCATCGATTACATCTCGCAGCGGCTCGGCATTCAACCCGGCCAGACAACCGCCGACGGAATGTTCACGCTGTTCCGGGTGGAGTGCCTGGCGGCCTGCCACCGGGCGCCGGTGATGCAGGCCAATCACCGGTACGTTCAGGACCTGACGCGAGAGAAGATTGACGCGTTCATCGACGAAGCACGACGACAGCAGAGTGAAGCAATCAGCGCCCCCGGTTTCGAGATGCGGCGAGCGCGTTCGGAAAGCGTGATGGCGGACCAGTAAATGGAACCAGTTCTTTTTCAACACACCGTCGTACCCGACATCAATCGAATCGACGTCTACAGCGACTACCACGGTTACGAGGCGCTGCGGAAGGCCGTCACCGAGATGGATCCGCAGAGTGTGATTCAGGTAGTGTCGGATTCCGGTCTGGCCGGGCGCGGCGGCGCCGCGTTCCCAACCGGCCGAAAGTGGAGCTTCATCCCTAAAGGCGTCGTGCCCACCTACCTTGCAGTCAACGGCGACGAAAGCGAGCCCGGCGCCTTCAAGGATCGGGAGTTGATGGAGCGGAACCCGCACCAGCTGCTGGAGGGCGCCGCAATCGCCGCGTTTGCCATCAACTGCCGCCAGGCGTTCATCTACATCCGCGGCGAGTACCTATACATCGGAGAGATCCTCGACCAGGCCATTGCCGATGCGCGGGCGAAGGGCTATCTCGGCGACAACATCTTCGGATCCGGGTACAGCCTCGACATCGTCGTACACCGCGGCGCAGGGGCGTACATCTGCGGCGACGAGACTGCGATGCTCGATTCGCTGGAGGGTTATCGTGGGTTCCCACGGCTAAAGCCGCCTTTCCCTGCCATCAAGGGTCTCTACGGTCAGCCCACGGTCATCAACAACGTCGAAACACTGTCCAACGTTCCGCACATCGTGCGCAACGGGGCCGAGTGGTACAGGTCGTACGGCACCAAGGACAGCCCGGGCACGAAGATTTGTTCGATCAGCGGACCCGTCAACCGGCCGGGGAACTACGAAGTGAACATGGGAACGCCGTTTCGCGTCCTTCTCGACGACATGGCCGGAGGACTGCGCGACGGGAAAAAGCTCAAGGCATACATCCCGGGAGGGGCATCCGCGCCGATGCTGCCCAACACCGAGCAAACGCTTGACGTACCGATGTCCTACGAAGGCTACCGGAGCGTGGGGTCGCAGTTCGGCTCGGCGAGCTTCATCATCATCCCGGACGACGTCTGCATCCTGCAGGCACAATTGCGCCTGAGCGAGTTTTTCGCGCATGAGTCTTGCGGCAAGTGCATCCCGTGTCGGGAGGGTACCCCCTGGATGGCAAAGACGGTTCGTCGCATCGAGGAGGGCCGTGGCCGGGAAGACGACGTGCCGCTCCTGCTTGATATCTGTGACAACATTCTGGGCCGTTCCTTCTGCCCGCTGGGCGACTTCTCGACGTCGAACATCGTGGCGTCCATCAAGCACTTCCGGCACGAATACGAACACCACATCCGGGAACGCGGCTGTCCGTACCGGCGGGCGGCTGCTGTCGCCTGAGCCGAGGTGGCGGCCGAACCAGCAAGACTCTAGATGGAGAACTTCGTGGAAGACCTGGTGACAATCACCGTGGACGGGCGACAGATCAGAGCGCCGAAAGGATCCCTGCTCTGGGAGGTCTGCCGCTCGCACGGGATTGATGTGCCCATATTTTGCTACCACACCAAGCTCGGTCCCGTCGGCGCCTGCAGAACGTGCCTGGTTGAGCTCCAGGGAGCCAAGGGTCCGATCACGGCATGCACCACGCCGGTGGCGGAAGGAATGGTCGTGCGTACGCGAAGCCCCATTGCGGAAAAGGCGCAACGCGGGATATTCGAGTTTCTGCTGGCCAACCACCCACTTGACTGTCCGATCTGTGACCGCGGCGGAGAGTGCCCGCTGCAAGATCAGACCTTCGCCTTCGGGCCCGGAACCAGCCGGTACGTTGAGCCCAAGCGTCACCACGTGAAGCCGATCGCCCTCGGCCCGACCATTGCGCTCGACCGAGAACGGTGTGTCCTGTGCTGGCGCTGCGTACGGTTCTGCGCGGACGTCGCCGAAGACAAGTCGATCATCTTGCTGGACCGAGGGGATCACACGGTGGTCGGCACGTACCAGGACCAACCGTACGTCTCGAATTTTTCCGGAAACGTCATCGAGCTTTGTCCGGTGGGGGCGCTGACGAGCCGTAAGCAACGGTTCAACTACCGCCCCTGGGAGCTGCAAAATCGGCCGAGCGTCTGCCCGCACTGCCCCATGGGGTGCAACATTAACGTCTCGGTGCGGAAGAACGACGAGGTCATCCGGTTTCTCTCGCGCGACAATCCGGAGGTCGACGACAGCTGGTTGTGCGATCGAGGTCGATTCGGTTTCGAGTTCATCAATAGCCCACAGCGTCTGGGCTCGCCGCTGCTGCGGGAGGGAAATGCGTTCGTAGAGAGCTCCTGGGAGGACGCGCTCGGGTTCATCCATCGGCGGATCGCTACGATTCTGGAAGAGGATGGCCCCGACTCGATCGCGGGCCTGGCGGGTCCGCGGCTGAGCAACGAAGATCTCTTCACCTTCCGCCGCTTTATGACCGATGTGATCGGCAGCGCCTGGTACGACCACTACCCCCGGCCCGCCCTACTCGCTTCGCCCGAGCAGCGAGACCGCTTCCGCTCACTCGATCGAACCCTTGCCTCGATCTCGGATCTCGATCGCGCCCGCACTATCCTGCTCCTCGGCGCCGACCCGAGCACGCGCGCACCGGTGTTGGAGCTGCGTATTCGGAAGGCGGTGAATCAGCATGGGGCTCGGCTGGTGGTGCTGTCGGACGGGGACGTAGCACTGAATGCGAAGGCCGCTGCGGCGGTGCCTATCGCGACGGTCGGGCTGGCGCAGGCGGTGCGCGCCCTTGCCGGCAATCGGGACATGGCGGAGAAGTACTTCACCGAGGGGCCGGTGGTGGTCATCTATGACGACTCCCGGTGGAGCGCGGGCGAGCTGGAAGAGGTGACGGGGCTCATTGAGGGGGTGCGGGGCAGGTGCGAGGTCTGCACACTGCCCCTGCTTGACGCCTGTAACTCGATGGGCGCGCGCGACCTCGGACTCCACATAGACTCAAAGACCGGCCTGGCGGAGAGAATCGGAGCGGGCCGGTCTCCTTTTCGAGCCCTTCTTCTACTCGGCACCGACCCCTCGGAGCCCGGCCGTCGCTGGACAAGACCGCCCGGCCTCGAGCTCCTCGTAGTGCAGGAGTTGTTCATGACTCCGGCCGCCGCGCAGGCGGATGTCGTACTGCCGGCCGCCAGCTTTGCCGAGAAGAGCGGGACCTTCACCAATCTCGAGAGACGAATTCAGTCGCTGGTGCCGGCGGTCCCTCCCCCAGGAATCGCGCGGCCAGATTGGGAGATCCTGGTTGATCTCTCGCAATACTTCGAGCATCGTCTGGACTATACGTCCGCGGAGCGGGTGTGGGACGATATCGCGCGTTCAGTGCCGGCGTACGGTAACGTGGCGTTTCAGGACCTCGGGCCGTGGGGCGTGCGCCCCGGGGCGCTACAACCGGTGTAGCTCGGAGGAGTGCTACCGTGACGCTGCTTGTCCTCGGCATCCCGGGCCCGAACGACGCCGTCGATCTCGTGATCGAGTCGGTTGTCAAGAGCGTGATAGCCCTCGCGTTTTTGATGGGCGCATTCGGCTATCTCACTCTTGCCGAGCGCAAGATCCTGGGCAGGATGCAGTCCCGTTATGGGCCCAACCGCGTCGGACCATTCGGCCTCCTGCAGCCGCTCGCCGACGGGCTGAAGCTGCTATTGAAAGAACAGGTAACTCCGCGCGAGGTGAAGACTGTTGTCTACCTGCTAGGTCCGGCGATCTCGCTGTTCGTTGCCTTCATGGCGTTCGCCATCATCCCGGTTGGGCCCAGCTTCTACCTCTGGGGCCATCAGCGGACGATGGCAATCGCCAACGTCAACGTCGGTATGCTTTACCTTCTTGCAGTCCTGTCACTTGGCGTGTACGGAATCGTGCTCGGGGCGTGGGGCTCGAGCAATCGGTATTCGTTGCTCGGAGGCCTTCGCTCGAGCGCGCAGATGATCTCGTACGAGCTCGCGCTCGGGCTGTCGCTTGTGTCGGTGGTCGTGCTGGCCGGGACGTTGAGCCCGATCGGGATCGTACTGGCGCAGAACCATCATCCCCTGACGTGGTTTGTCCTCCTCCAGCCGGTAGGGTTCTTGCTGTTCGCGGTCGGAGGCTTTGCCGAAACCAATCGCGCGCCATTTGACCTTGCCGAAGCCGAACAAGAGCTGGTGGCGGGTTATCACACTGAATACGCGGGTATGCGCTTCGCGCTTTACTTCGCCGCCGAGTACATCAACATGGTCACGGTGAGCGCACTCGTGACCACCCTGTTCCTGGGCGGCTGGGTGTTCGTCGGCAACGGCATCTTCTTTAACATCACGCAGGCCCCCTGGGCCCAGCTCATCGGTGTCTTCTGGTTTCTCGCGAAGTGCGCCATGTTCCTCTTCCTCTACATCTGGGTGCGCGCGACGCTCCCGCGCATTCGGTACGACCAGCTCATGTGGTTCGGGTGGAAGGTCCTCCTGCCCGCCTCGGTGCTGAACCTTTTGGTGACCGCGCTTTACGTTTCTTTAAGCTGATGGAGAGAGCGGCGTCGCCGGACGCTGCCTCGCAGGAGAGATACCCTTGGCAATACTCGAATTCGCGCGCGGCCTTGGTGTCACCTTCAAGAACATGCTCCGGCCGCCTGTCACAATCCAGTACCCGCGTGAGCGACGCACGCTGCCTGAGCGCACTCGGGGACGCCACATGTTGCACCGCTACGAGAACAACCTCGAACGCTGCATCGGCTGCTACCTCTGTGCGGGGGCGTGCCCGGCCGACTGCATTTACATCGAGGCCGAGGAGAATACCCCGGAAAATCGCGTGTCGGCGGGCGAGCGATATGCCCGTGTCTACGAGATCGACATGCTTCGCTGCATCTTTTGCGGCTTCTGCGAGGAGGCGTGTCCGACCGGAGCTATCACGCTGGAGCCGATTCTGGACATCTCGGATTACCACCGCCGCCCGTTGATTTACACCAAGGACATGTTGCTCGAGCCCCCTCGCGATCTGGAGAGTCTTCCCGCCTGAACACCCGAATCAACCAGCACAGGGAAGGAGTGCGCATCGTTGAACGGCGTCGAGAGCGTCGTCTTCTGGATTGCCGCGATTTCGGCTGTCGTCAGCGGAATCGGGGTCGTCACGGCGCGCAGCGCAATCTATAGCGCGCTGTCGCTCATCGTGACGCTCGCGCAGCTTGCCGTTCTCTACCTCTTGCTCAACGCCCAGTTCATCGCGGCTGCCCAGATCCTGATTTACGCCGGCGCAGTCATGGTGCTCTTCCTGTTCGTGATCACGCTGCTGGGCGTGCAGGACCTCGGGTTTATGGGCCAGCATCTCCCGGGCCAGCGCGTGCTCAGCGTGCTGTTTGCCGGCGTGCTGCTGCTCGGTGTGGTGTTCTTCGTCGCGCAGTCGCCGCATGCGATCACCGGGGCGAGAGCCGGCTTCAACGCGCAGCTCGACCGCGGCAACGTGGAGGCATTTGGATCTCAGCTCTTTACCGTCTTCGTGTTTCCATTTGAGGCCACGACGCTGCTCCTGATCGTGGCGATGATCGGTGCGGTAGCGCTCGGCCGGCGCCGCGGACGGCAGCAATCGTGACTCCCGGCCCGGAGCACTTCCTTGTTCTGAGCGCGATCCTCTTCAGCCTGGGAACGCTTGGAGTTCTGGTGCGGCGCGATCCGCTCATCATGTTCATGTCGATCGAGCTAATGCTCAATTCGGTCAATCTGACGTTTGTGACCTTCTCGCACTACCTCAGCTCGGCCGACGGGCAGATGTTCGTTTTCATCATCATCACCGTGGCAGCTGCCGAAGTCGTGGTGGGGCTGGCGCTCATTGTCTCCATATTCCAGACCCGACACGCGGTCGACGTGGACGAGCTCGACGAGATGCGAGGGTAGCGGGCGTGCAGCATTTGATCTGGGGCGTCCTGCTCTTCCCGCTCGCGGGATTCGTGGTCAATACCCTCTGGCAGCGGCTCCGCGGCGATGCCGTGGCATGGATTGGGCCAGGATCCGTCTTCCTCGCCTTCATCTGCGCGCTCGGGTGTTTCGCCTGGCTTCAGGGGCAGTCGGAAGCCACTCGCTACGCGGATGAGATCGGCTGGCGGTGGGCGCTTGCCGGGCAGTTCCGGCTCGATTTCGGTCTGCAGCTAGACACCCTTTCCTCCACCATGAGTCTGATCGTCACCGGAGTGGGCTTCCTGATCCTGGTGTATGCGACCGGCTACATGTCGGGCGAGCACAGCTTCACGGCCGGCCGTGACGGGTATCGCCGGTTCTTCTCTCAGATGGATCTGTTCATCTTCACCATGCTGCTCCTCGTCCTCGCCGACAACTACCTGTGGCTGCTCGTCGGCTGGGCAGGCGTGGGCCTGACCTCGTACCTCCTGATCGGGTTCTATTTCGACCGGCCATCCGCGGTAAAGGCAGCTCGGAAGGCCTTCGTGATGAACGTGATCGGAGACTGGGGTCTCATGGTCGCGATCTTCATGATGTTCATCCTCTTCGGAGGCGTGGACTTCCGGACGGTCTTCTCGCACGCCCACACACTTCCGTTCAACGGAACCGTGATCACCGTCATGTGTCTACTTCTTCTGGTGGGAGCGGTAGCAAAGTCTGCCCAGCTTCCGCTGTATACCTGGCTCCCCGATGCGATGGAAGGGCCCACGCCGGTGAGTGCGCTCATCCATGCCGCGACCATGGTAACAGCCGGTGTGTATCTGGTAGCGAGGTCTTATCCTATCTACCAGCAGAGTCCGATCGGTCTTCACACGGTGGCCTTCATAGGCGCGATCGGCACGATTTTCGCCGCCGGACTGGGTCTGGCCAACAACGACATCAAACGCATTCTGGCCTACTCGACCATGAGTCAGATCGCGTATATGTTCGTCGGCGTGGGAGTGGCAGTCTACTCGGCCGGCATCTTCCATTTGCTCGAGCATGCCTTTTTCAAGGCGCTCCTTTTCATGGGCGCAGGAGCCGTCATGCAAGCAATGCATGAGGAGCTCGACATCCAGAAGATGGGCGGATTGAAGTCGCGCCTGCCCTTCACCTACTGGACGTTCCTGATCGGAGTGCTCGCCATCATCGGCACGCCTGGATTCTCGGGGTTCTTCAGCAAGGAGGATGTCATCGGCGCCGCGTACGCCCGGGCATCGCATGGCGACCCGGTCCTCTGGATTGTCTGGGCGTTGGCCGTGATCACGGCCGGTCTCACGGCGATCTACATGTTCCGGCTGTTCTTCCTGGTGTTCCACGGACAGAGCCGGGACCCGGGTCTGGCGGCGCACGCGCACGATCCGCAGCCGTCGATGCGGATACCCATGGCGGTTCTCGCCGTGCTCTCTGTCGTGGGAGGCTGGATCTCGATTCCGGGTGTCTACAACGAGATGGAGGCCTGGCTGTCGAGCACCCTGCACCGATATCCGGTGCGCGGACCGGCCCTCGTGCCTCAGCCTTTCGAGCCGGTCTCGTTGATCCTCACACTCGCTGTAACGCTTGCCGGCTTCCTTGTGGCGTGGCAGATCTACTACCGACGGTCCCCCAGCCCGCAGCGTGTCGCCTCGATGGCGCCCGGCCTTTATCGCTTCATGGCCCATCGATACTACGTGGATGAGCTCTATGAACTGCTCATCGTCAGACCGATCAAAGTAGCCGCCTCGGCGCTCAACCGCTTCTTTGAGCTGGATTTTGTGGACGCCACTGTCGACTTCGCGGCCGCGGCGGTGACCTGGTCCAGCCGTCGGATGCGGGTCGCCCAGACAGGCTACGTGCGGAACTATGCGCTCGCCATTCTTTTCGGCGCGGTTCTTCTTGTCGGCTACTACTTCACGGGTCTGGGGCGCTGAGATGCCCATCACCGGGAACGCAATCGGCATACCTCTGTTGACGATCATTCTTGGGCTACCGGCGGCTGCCGCGGTTCTCTGCATGTTCGTCGACGATGAGCGGGCGATCCGACTGATCGCCGTGATAGCTGCCGTCGCCGACTTCGTGCTGGCGGCCATCATGCTCGTCAAGCTGGCTGTGCGCCCGTCCGGCGGGTGGGTGTTCCAGTTTGCCGACCGGCACGACTGGGTATCCACGCTCGGCATCACCTACTGGATTGGCGTCGACGGGATCGCCGCCTTCCTGGTAGCTCTCACCGCCCTGATTTTTGCCATCGGAATCGTCGCGTCGGTCTACATGATCGTCGACCGGGTGAAGCTGTTTATGACCTTCATGCTTTTCCTGGAGGCGGCGGTCCTCGGCGTCTTCATGTCGGTGAATCTCTTCCTCTTTTTTGTGTTCTGGGAAGCGATGCTGATTCCCAGCTACTTCTTGCTGGGAATGTGGGGGGAGGAACGGCGCGTCTACGCGACGACGAAATTCGTGCTGTACACCGTCCTCGGCAGCTTCTTCATGCTGGTGGCAATCTTCTACCTGTGGACGCAGACGGGCACCCTGGACATGGCCGGTCCACACGGCCTGGTGGCGCACCCGATCTCCGGAGCGGCGCAGTACTGGCTCTTCCTGGCCTTCGCCATTGCCTTTGCCATCAAGATGCCGATCTGGCCCTTCCATAGCTGGGCACCCACTGCCTATACGGAGTCGCCGATCCCTTTCCTCGTCGTGCTGTCGGGCATTCTCTCGAAGGCCGGAGCGTTCGGATTCATTCGCTACTGTTTACCGCTGTTTCCGGAAGCAACGCGGGCGTTCGCGGGGACACTTTCAGTGCTGGCGATCATCGGAATGCTGTACGCCGCCGGATTGGCACTGGTGCAAACCGACATCAAGCGCCTGGTCGCGTACGCCAGTATCAGTCACATGAATCTCATCGCACTCGGCATCTTTTCTCTGAATGCCACCGGACTCGACGGCTCCACGTTACAGATGGTGAACCACAGTGTCATCATCACGGGGCTGTTCCTGGCAGTGGCTTTCATAGTGGCGCGAAGCGGCACCCGCATGTTGACCGACATGGGCGGCATGGGAGCCCGTTGGCCAATTCTTATGTGGGTATTCTTCGTCTTCGTTCTCGCCGGCCTGGACCTTCCCGGACTGGGCTCGTTCTCGGGTGAGTTCCTGATTCTGGCAGGCGTGTTCAGGTCGAACGCCTGGTACTCGGCCATCGCGGCGCTGACCGTCATCCTGGCTGCGTGGTATATGATTCGACTCTTCCAGCGGACGATGAATGGTCCGCAGGTGGTGTCACCGGAAGCCGTGGCGGCAACTGCCGATCGGCCGGACCGCACGCCCTACCAGTACCCGGTGGTACGTCGCCTCATCAGTAACGACCTTCTACCACGGGAGTTGGTGTTGCTGGTGCCATTACTCGCGCTGGTGCTGTACATCGGCGTGCAGCCGGACCCGGTGACCACCAGGCTGAATGCCACCACCAATCAGACGGCTTCGCTGGTCCACCGCTCGACGTCGACCGTCGCGGGAGCGGCGCCTTGATGCTTGGCGTTACGGCCCTCCATGTTCTCGTCGGGCGGACCGACTGGGGATCGATACTGCCCGAGCTGATTGTCGGCGGGGCCGTCCTGCTCCTGCTGCTTGCCGACGTGTTTATCACCGAGCGTCGGATCGAAGTCACTACCGGTATAAGCCTGGTGGCCCTGGTGGCTGCGTTTGTCGCCTGCATGAATCTGTGGCACACCGGCCAGCCCTTTGCGTTTTACGGGATGGTGTCGAGCGATCGCTTCTCGATTTTCTTCGACTACGTCATCTTGCTGTCGGCTTTTCTGGCGGTATTGCTTTCGCCGAGCTACATTGAGCGGTCCGGCTTCGACCCGGGCGACTATTACGCGCTGCTGCTGGCCTCGACCACCGGCATGATGCTCATGGCGGCGTCGATCAGCCTGATCATGATCTTCCTGTCGCTCGAGCTTCTGTCCCTGGCCCTCTACATTCTGTCGGGCTTCGCTCGGTCCAGTCCCCGCTCGCAGGAAGCGGGCTTCAAGTACTTCCTCCTCAGCTCCTTCGCGTCTGCATTTCTCGTGTACGGCATGGCACTGATTTACGGGGCGACCGGCTCGACACAGCTCTACTTCATCGGCGCCTGCCTCCATGGCTTCCCGTATTGTCAGGCGGCTGCAGCGACCAGCCCGCTGCTCTACGTCGGCATCGGGCTGATGGCGGTGGGATTCGCATTTAAGGTTTCAGTCGTGCCATTCCACATGTGGACACCGGACGTGTACGAGGGTGCGCCGACTCCGATCACAGCCTTCATGTCGGTAACGACCAAGGCGGCTGTGTTCGCGGCATTCATGCGCGTGTTCAATTTCACCTTCGCGACTGTGTCTTCGCGCTGGTTCGGGCTCATCTGGGCGCTTGCGATTGTGACGATGATCGTGGGCAACGTGATTGCATTGAGCCAGACCAACATGAAGCGGCTCCTCGCGTATTCCGGCATCGCTCATGCCGGCTATCTGCTCGTTGCGCTGTCGGCAAACAGCGCGGCCGGCGAAACCGCCGTGGCGTTTTACTTCCTGGCGTACCTGTTCATGAACATCGGCGCCTTCATCCTGGTGAGTGTCCTCGAGAGCCGTGGGGAAGCAGGGGATGAGATCGCGACATACCGCGGTCTCTGGTACCGGAACCCGGCGCTGGCAGCCGCGACGGCAGTATTCATGTTCTCGCTCGCCGGGTTTCCCCCGACTGCCGGATTCTTCGCGAAGTACCTGGTGTTCCTTTCGGCGGTGCAGTCGGGTCACACGGAGCTAGCCATCATCGGGGTGATTGCGAGTCTCATCTCGATGGCGTACTATCTTCGCGTCGTAGCCGTCATGTTCATGCAGGCCGAAGGAGAGGCGCGGCCCGAGGCGCCGATACCGGGGGCTGCCGACATAGCGATGGCCGCCACGGTCGCGGGGTCCATCGGCCTCGGGATTCTACCGACCGGGTTCTTCAACCTCGCCACGCAGGGTGTCGACGCGATCCGCACCATATTTGGCCTCTAGAGGAGCCGCCGGTGGAAGACGAGAAATTCGACGCGATCGTGGTGGGCGCCGGCCCGGCCGGGTCGGCCGCGGCCCTCACCATGGCGCGAGCCGGCATGAGCGTCGTCATGTTCGAACGCGGAGCTCAGCCGGGCACGAAGAACATGATGGGCGGCGTGATGTTTCGTGAAGCGACCGAGGCGGTGTTCGGTAAGTTCTGGGAAGCCGGCGTGGTAGAACGGCCGGTCATCGAGCAGCGGCTGTGGATGCTGGGCCAGGAATCGGCGGTCCAGGCGGGGTTCCGTACTGAGGCGTTCGCTCGGGCTCCGTACAACGCCTTCACGGTTTTGCGCGCCAGGACGGACCCCTACTTCGCAAGCCTGGCGGAGGAGGCAGGGGCCTATCTGATCAACGAAACGCAGGTCACCGATTTACTTTCCCGCGACGGAAAGATCGTCGGGGTGCGAACCGGCCGGGAAGGCGACCTTTTCGCCGATGTCGTGCTGGACGCTGAGGGAGTCAACGCGTTCGCGGCGGTGAAGGCCGGCCTACGCAAGGACTACACGATGGAGGACTCGGCACTCGCCGTGAAAGAAGTTCACGCTCTGCCGAGGGAAGTCATTAACGAACGCTTCAACGTCAGCGACGATGAGGGCGTCACGATTCTCATCCTCGGCGAATTCTCCCGGGAAATGATGGCCAGCGGATTCATCTACACCAACAAAGACACTCTGTCGGTCGGTGTGGGCGCCATCACCAGCCACATGGTCGAGACGAAGACACGGCCTCACGACCTGATCGAGGCGATGAAGGCTCATCCCGCGGTGAAGCCACTTCTCCGGGGCTCGGAAATCAAGGAGTACATGGCGCACCTGATTCCGGAGGTGAAATTCGCCGAGCTTCCCCGTCCCTACGGCGACGGGTACATGCTGCTCGGCGACGCAGCCGGGTTCGTGAACTTCATGTACCAGGAGGGCTCAAATCTCGCGATCACGAGCGGAAAGCTCGCGGGCGAGACCGCGATTGCAGCGCACCAACAGGGTGACTATTCGGCGGAAGCTCTGTCCCTCTACCAGCGGAAGCTGGAGGACAGCTTCGTACTGAAGGATCTGAAAGACTTACGAAACGCGCCCGGCTTCTTCCGCTCCCATCGGGAGTTCTTCGGGACCTATCCCCGGATTCTCAATCAGGCGGCTGAGGAGCTCCTGACCGTCGATAACCTCTCCAAGCGCGCACGCCGAAGCGAGATCTTCCGCATGGTGAGGCGGCATCGGCCGCTGTGGCGAATTGGGCGGGACGTGCTCGAGGGCATCCTCGCGTTTCGCTGACCAAAACGCCGCGACCCCGACCGGGAGACGTTACGCAGTCACCGCTCGTTCAGGCGTAATACACGGTCGCGAGGCCGATGATGAGCAGAAACACGCCGGTCAGACTGAGAGTGGCGGGCGTCCCGATCAGGGCGGCGATGCCTCCGATGAGCACGAGGGGCGGGATTGCCATGGCAGCCGTGAGCGTTTGCTGCATGGCGAGGACGCGGCCCCGGATCTCCGGGCGAGCGCGCTGTTGAACGATGGTCTGTACCGGTGCATTGATAAAGGCCACCTCTACTCCCATGAGCACGGTGATCGGTATCGTGGTAAGCGTCAGCCGGACGCCGTGGGGCACGTGCCAGCCCAGGCGATCGACGGCCTGCCACCCCTCCGCCAGGGTGGGCACCGAGGCAAGTCCGATGACGGTGACGCCCAGGGCGATAAGCGCAACGAGTACCAGCCGATCCTTGCGTAGCTTATATCCCCAGTGACCGAGTATGAGCAAGCCGATTCCCAGACCGAGTCCGGCCGGCGCGAGCAAGAAGAAGAGGGCGGTACTCGTCTGGCCGACGTGCAGGGTGTGCGTGAGGAAGTCCGGGCCCACCTCCGCGAGCACGAGCAGCAGCGTTGGCGCCAGTGCAATCTGGAAGAGCGCCACGGCAAGTGGCGGGTCCTGGATGATGTAGCTCATCACCTCGCGAAGGTCGTTCCAGACATGGCGCGCGAGCTCCAGCATGGTAACGTCGCCGACCGGGGCGTGGCGCCGGGTGACCGCGGGGAGAGGGATAAGCACGACGGCGGCAAACGCGAACAACACAGACAGTCCGATGAGGGTGTTTCGCGTCCCAAAAATGCCGAGGGCGATGGGGGCGAGCGCGAACCCCACCGCCTGAGACGCCATAAACGTTGTCTGAAATAGCGAATTTGCCGTGATTAGCTGGTCGCCTTCAACCAGCAGGGGAAGCGTTGAGCCCTCGGCCGGGGCAAACGGCTGGCTTACCACCGCGACAAGGAACGTGACGAGATAGAGACCGCCGACGTTCGACTCAAAGAGCATGTAGAGAAGCACGCCGCCGACGCGGATAACGTTGGTGCCGATAAGAATCGAGCGCTTCGATACGCGATCCACCAGGACACCGGACACACTGCTGAACAACACGGTCGGAATCTGGACCAAAACAATGGTGAAACCGATGCCGGCCGGCGTCTGTCCTGTTAGATGACCCACGAGGATGATCAGGACGTACCAGAGGCTGTTTTGGGCCGTTTGAGACGCAAGCTGCGCGGTCCAGATGCTGAGGAAGTTGCGGTTTCGCAGCACGCTGCTGAAACCGGCCCTTCCCGTCGGACTCACGTGGTCATCCGGCCGGCCGGACGGCGTCAGGTCACCGGCCCGGGAAAGCGGCTCGCTCACTGCGTTGCGTACCTCGTGCTCGTTCTGCCGTGGTCCGGAGCAGGCGCTCGTACGCGTCAATGGATTGTGCCAGATGGTGTCGAAGGGAGGTGCGCCTTGCCGCGTCTGACTGTCGGGCTCTGAGCTCCGCGCTGCTCAGGATTTGCCCAAGCCCCAGAGCGGCGGCCCGGTCATCTCCCGCCGGGAAGAGGAAACCGTTCACCCCGTCCTGGACAAGCTCCGGCAGCGCCCCGGCGTTCGCCGCCACCACCGGCAGTCCGCTCGCCAGTGCCTCGAGGGTGCTTATACTCTGCAGCTCGACCGGCGAGGTAATGCAATAGACGCTGGCAAGACGGTAGATGACAGGTAGCTCGTCGCCCGACACGTACCCGATGAAACGAGTTCTCTCCCCGAGGCCAAGCGACCGCGCCATCCTCTCCAGCTCCGATCGGTCCGCGCCCTCACCGCCCACGACGAGCTGGATGTCTCTTTCCGCGGCGACGCGCTGCGTCGCACGCAGCCAGACATCCATCTGCTTGTCGGCGTCGAGGCGTCCGGTGTACAGGACCGTGGGACGGTTGTCGACTCCAAGGCGCATCATGAGGCGCTCGTCCGGAGGTCCGGGTTGAAAGCGCTCCGTGTCGATGCCGTTGGAAATTACATCTACCGATCCGGCGAATCCCATGGCGCGAAGCTCGGCAGCAGCGGTGCGGGTTGGTGTCGCTACGCTTGTCGCTCTGGCCATAAGCCATACGATCCAGCGTCCGAGAAGGTCACTCGTGATCCGGTAGCTCACGCGGGCGTCTCTGAGGCCCCAGAGCGAGGAGGCGGGTATGGTGTGGTTCGTCGCCAGTACCGGGATTCCCCTTCGGCGCGCAAGAAGCATGGCCGACGCGCTGAGTGGAAACGGATGGTGAGCGTGGACCACGTCCGGCCTGAAGGTCTGTAACCAGGTGTCTGCGGCCCGCCACGGTGTCGCCGCGACGCGCAGGTCATGCCCCACCGGAAAGGGTAGAGTCGATGCCCGCGTAATGGGCACTGCATCGACCGTCTCGTGGTACCCAGGGCCGGTTGGACTCGGCACGAGTAGTGAGACCTCGTGACCGCGCTCGGCGAGCCCGGTGGCAAGATTTCGGAGAAGAGTCGACGGTCCGCCGATCCAGGGATAATAGAAATCGGCGGCGAGGCCGACTCTCACGCGTCGATAGCTTCGGCCGCTAGTGTTCTCCGCCGCTCACGCTCGACGCGGCGCCGCTCCTTCATATATCGGATGTCGGCAAGGGCACTCAGCACGAAATTGCGATCGAGCTTGTAGTAGAAGGACGGGTGAATGTAGCAGAGGTTGGAGCAGTCGTCACAGAACTTGAAGCGGCCCGCCTTCTCCTGCATACCCTTCCATCGATCGGATTTCACGAAGTCGACGAAGTTCCAGTCGAACTTAATACGCTGGGCGATCTTGTGGTAACAGGGATACAACACGTACCCATCCGGCGAGATCGCGATCACCGCATTCGACGCGCGGCAGACTCGCTGCTCGATCTGGTTTCCGCCACCGGCCGACACGTGCGTCTCGGCCCAATTCACGTACACGTTGTGCTCGCGGGCAATCGCATTCGCCTTGGCAAGGTGCTCGCGCGCCACTCCGTCGTTTCCGAAGTACTCCCACTCGGGCTGGACCTTCAGAATGGCCTGCTTACGCCGGCACAGCTCGATCATTCCCGGCAGCAAGTCCGCGTTGTCGTTGGTCAGGACGAAGATGATCTGATAGGGCTCTCCCAGCCGGCGCGCGATATCGAGACTTTGAATTACATAATCGTACGAATTGTCGCGGCGTAGCGTGTTGTGTGGCTCGGCCTCGGGAGAGCACAGAGAGAAGTTCAGGATGTCGACGAGCCCTCGAAGGTCTTCGGCCCGGCGGGGGTAGAGCGTGCAGTTCGTCGTCATCTGCGTGCGGAATCCGCGCTTCTTCGCTTCCCGAAGCAAGAACCCGATGTCTTTACGGAGAAGCGGCTCCCCGCCGGTGAAGTCGATCAATCGGACGCCCAGGGTTTTGAGAATGTCGAAGTGCTCGAGAGTCTCTTCCGTGGACGAATACTTTGATACCGGCAACACATCCATCGGTCCGTCTGGGATGTTGCAGAAGACGCAGCGCGCGTTGCACTTGTACGTCACGTAGTAATAGGCCATGACCGGCTTGCCGAGCAGTGGCCCAAGCACGAGGTCGGCCATGGCGGGCGCGCGGGATGGAAGGACAGACTGCAAGTTCAACTATCTCGCCTCCAGCTCGGCGTCAGGGAGCGTCAATCGTCAACGACTACCCGGTCACACAAAGTATACCGTGGGACGGTTCGGGGCTGTAGGTGTCCCGAACCGTCCAGCGTCAAGGGGACTGCGTACGACCTGGTGTGTCGCGTTCCCGGTCTGAGCGCTGGGCTCCCGGTCTCGACGGACGGGCGGCCACCGCCAATGGGTGATACTGATACGACCGGCGGAGCGCCGGTGGGGAGTGTCCACGTGGCGGATTCCAATACGGTTCGAGCGGCGGTCGAAATCTCGGAGGAAGCCGGCCGGATTCTTTCCGGGTACTTTCGCCGCGGGCATGTGGCGACTCGGTCGAAGGGTGATCGGGATGTAGTCACCGAGGCGGATACGGCAAGCGAGCGCTACCTCCTGTCCGAGCTGCGCGGGCGGTTTCCCCGCGACGGAGTAGTGGCGGAGGAAGGCGGGCGAGTGCCAAGCACGAACGGTTGCTGCTGGTACGTCGATCCTCTGGACGGAACGATGAACTTTGCCCGTGGCATCCCGATCTGGTGCGTGAGCGTGGGACGCCTGAACCACGAGCAACCGGACCTCGGCGTGATTCACGACCCGACGCGCGGGGAGACGTTCGCGGCGGAGCGAGGCACCGGATCACGGTGCAATGGTCGACCGATGCGCTGCTCCGAGGCGGAAGACATTCGCGACGCGTTCGTGCACGTCACCGTCGACTTCGAAACACCTAGCATGGCTGCCGGCCTCGACGACCTGCGCTCCATCGCTCCCAGAGCCCTTCGCACGCGGAACCTCGGATCGGCGGCGCTGGCACTCGCGTATGTGGCCGCGGGCCGGTTCGAGGCGATGCTTCATCGTTCGGCCAACGCCTGGGACTACGCTGCCGGTGTTGCGCTCACTCTCGAGAGCGGCGGTGTTGTAACCGACTTCCATGGGAAGCCGTACACTAGCGCCACAACTGCCGTGGTTGCGGCATGTTCAGAGCGTCTTCACGGCCAGCTACTCGCCTGCCTTGGGCGGGCAGCCGGATAGAATGGCCGGGATTCAGCTTCCAGGGCCCCGCTTACAGGATTTGGCTCGGCCGGCCACCGAGCGGTGAGACGCAGCGGAGTACGGATTGGAGAAGATCGTGCGCGCCCTCCTGCGTACACGCGTGCGCAGGGTTCTTTTCGCCATGTTCGTGCTGTTGCTCGCCTGCGCGCTCTGGCTCGGCTGGTCCGCGTACCAGGTGTACGAAGGTATCAATCGAATCACGAGCGTGGCAATCCCCCGGCAGACAGTCGAGCCGAAGATCGTGATTCCGCCTATCAACGGCAATCAGCGGATCAATATTCTTGTCCTCGGGAGCGATAACGATCGTAAGAAGGAAGAATCACGGCCGCTGACGCAGAGCATCATCGTCGTAACGATCGATCCGAAACATGCCAGGGTTGGACTGCTTTCGATACCGCGGGACCTCTGGGTCCCGATTCACGGATTCCCGAGCGCCAAGATCGATGTGGCCGCCAAGGACGGCGGTTTCGGCCTGACCCGGGCTACCGTGGAGTCGCTTTTCCACATCCCCATCGACTACTACGCATGGGTAGGACTCGCGGGCTTCCAGCGGGTGATCGATACGTTCGGCGGTCTAACCCTGGACATCTCGCACCCGATCATTGACGACTACTATCCCAATGACATCACGAGCTCGGACCCGTACGGGTACACCCGTCTGTTCATGCCGCCCGGCTGGCGGTACGTCTCGGGACGTCAGGCACTCGATTACGTTCGTTCCCGCCACGGCGACCTGGTGGGAGATTTCGGTCGGTCGGCACGCCAGCAACAAATCCTCGTCGGACTGCGGCAAAAACTGACGACCATGAACATCTTCTGGAACCTGCCGACGCTCGTCGGCGAGCTGCAGAACAGCGTTCAGACCGACCTCGGTATCACGCAGCTGTATCAGCTGTACGAGCTCTCGCATCGGATTCAATCCGCCAACATCCAGCGTGTCATCCTCCAGGCTCCCACCTACTGCACCGAGCAGATCGTCGACGGGCAGGACGCGCTTGTGCCGAACTGGGCGGCGATCCGGCCGGTCGTGGCGCGGCTGTTCGCGCCGATCGATTCCTCGGCCAGTGCCCCGGCAAAGGTACAGCCACCTCCGCCGGTCAGGGCGGCTCCGACCGCGATCACGCGGTCATCGGTGCTGCCGTCGACGCCGGTCCCGGCGCATTCCGGCGGCGGAGATGTCGCGGGAGACTGGCAGGGCAGCCTGCCGGCCCGCCTGCTCTACATAGGCAACGGCCAGGTGGCCGAGATGTCTCGCTCGGGGCAATTTCATCCACTTACCGGCGGTGGGAACGCCATGCCGTCGATGTCGCCGAACGGCCGGTACATCGCGTACGTCCACTATTCAACCGCATACGCCTCAGATCTCTTCATTCACGACCAATTGCGAGGTACCGATATTCAGGTGACGCATGACGAGAGCTCGAATGTGCACAACAACCTGTGGGTGGCGTGGCCACAATGGTCGCCTGACGGGAAGCAGCTCTTGTTTTCAACCGATCGGGCCAAGCTCTCGGCTGCGCCGTCCGAGATCAGGCCGGTCGACATGACGGTCTGGTCGCTGTCGTGGCCGGGCGGCAATCCCACTGAGGTGACGCCGGTTCGCGCCTACACCGGCGGAGACACCGATCCCCAGTGGCGCCCGCACACGCACCAGATCATGTACGTCGCTTGGGACTACGATCACGGCACGCTCAACCCGTACTCGCGCCTGGCTGTCTATAGTCCGACAACTGGCCGGTCCACGTTTCTGACCGTGGCCGGGCAACGCGTGCTGCAGGCTCAGCTGGATTCGACTGGCGACCGCGTCGTCTTTATTCGCTCTTCCGGCGTGGGCGCCGCGGCCGAGGTGGATGTTGCACCGATTGCCGGTGGGTCTCATTGGCCCCACCTCGGCCCGATCACAACCCTCGCCAGCGGGGAGGTGGCGCAACCGGCCTTTACTCCTGACGGTCGTTGGGTATCTTTTCTTCGCCAGTCCGGAAGCGGTTTCTCGCTCTACATGGTCCCCAGCTCAGGTGGCCCGATCCGGCGCATCTCCCAGGTCGGCTCAAACCTGGATGCGACGTCTCGGCCAGTCTGGATTCGCTGAGCGCACGGAAAGGAGTCTGCGTTCCGGCTTGGTTTAGCGACAAGCAGCGTTCAGTCTCTCGGGAACTCCTCTGCCAGGACGCTCATGACCACCCCATTGACCCACTTTCCATTGAAAAAGGCCCAGTCGCGCAGTATGCCCTCGGCCTTAAAGCCGTTCTTCGCGTACGAGCGCTGCGCGCGTGCGTTCGTCTCGTGGACTGTCAGCGCCACGCGATGGAGGCCCATTTGATCGAAGAGGTGGGTCAGCAACGCGCGCATCGCGTCGGTCCCGTACCCGCCGCCCCAGAAGTCAGGGTCGCCGATGAGGATCGAAACCCAGGCGCTGCGAGCCTGCCAGTCAAGGTCGTAGTAGTCGATCTGGCCGATGGGCCGGCCCTCAGGTGTCTGGATGATGTATTTGCGCGACGTCCCGCGGGCCGCGTTCCGAACCTCATCGGCGGCCACCTCTTCTGGGGCCACGGTGTTCCCTGGTCTGCCCCAGTACAGCATCACACCGGCATCGTTCAGCCAGCGAGCGAGCACCGGAAAGTCTCCGGTCTCGAGGGCACGCAGCTCGACGAGTTTTCCACACAGCATCCGACCAACCGAGCCAGTACGCGTTCGACGTTCGCGAGATTGTACAGCCGCCAAGCGGCCCGCGCGTAAATGGCCGGCGGGCACGGCGCGGCACTACACTGTCCGGTGACCACGCGCCCCATCATCACGTTCACCACGGATTTCGGAACGACCGATACATACGTTGCCGAGATGAAAGGCGTGATTCTGGGGATAACGCCCGATGTCACGCTGGTCGACATCTCGCACGACGTATGGCCCCAAAACATCGGCCAGGGCGCGTTCTTGCTGCGCCGCGCCTTCAATCACTTCCCGGCGGGCACGGTTCACATCGCCGTGGTTGACCCCGGAGTCGGCACGGACCGCAGGCCGATCGCGGTGCGAGCAGGATCGTGGCTCTTCGTCGCTCCGGACAACGGCGTGCTCGCGCCGTCGCTGCTGGCGCTCGATCTTCTGGACTCGTCCGGGCGGCTGCACGGTGCCGAGGGCGTGGTGCTGGCGAATCCAGCCTACCGAAGAAACCAGGTCAGTGGGACCTTCCATGGCCGCGATATCTTCGCTCCGGCCGCCGCCTATCTGGCTTCCGGCGTGCCGCTGACAGAGCTCGGACCGACAATTGCATCCGTTCTCACCACGGCGCTGCCGGAAGTTGTCGGGGTCGGCGTGCGAGTGCAGGGCCGGGTCCTCCACGTCGACCACTTCGGCAACGCGATTACCAATCTGTCGCTCTCCGACGTGCCCGCCAATCCGGTCTTCCTGGTTGGGCGGCTTCGACTGCACGGCATCTCGTCCTCGTACCAGGAGGCGGACTTCGCCGTGCTCGTGGGAAGCAGCGGGCAGCTCGAAGTCGCCGCTCGCAACGGGAGCGCAGCACGCGAGCTCGGATTGAGCGTGGGAGATTCCATCGAGGTTCTTCCATCGTGATCCGGTTCGCGGCGGCGCTCCTGGTGTCGATCGGCCTGACCGCATGTTCGTCAACTCCTCCGGACCCGTCGACACTGCAGCGCTTCCAGCGCACCGCTCCCGAGCTTCAAAAGGCGACGCTCGCGGCACGCGCCGTCGCCGTCACCGCTCGCGCGGCTGCAGATGCGGTGAGCCGAGGTGATGTGAACCGGGCGCGACGCGGCGCTCAGCGGCTTGCCCGTGATGCCGCCGCTCTTCGGAGCTCGGCAGGCCGAGCGCTTCGTGTGCTGGCCCCCATCCTTCGCGCTGCCCCAAGTCGACTCGTCGCAGCCTACTTTCGGGCGCTATCGCGTGCACTGTCCGCCCAGTCACGAGAGGGCGCGGTTGTGGGCCAGGAGGCGGCGCTTCTGTATGCGGACCCGCTCCTGATGCGTGGCGCAGATGTCGCGCGTCAGGGGACGCTGGACCGCGCCGCGCGGCGTGAGGCTCAGGCGTCAGTCCGAATGGCGTCCATTGCCGCGCGGATCCGCAAGACTCACCCGGGGGCCTTCCATTACACTCCAGTGATCCGCGGATAGGCTCCTGTCTTTCGGCGGGTAACAGACTGCCGGGAGGAGATGCGCCGTGCAAGTACGGATCGCCGTGAGCGGCTTCGGTAATGTCGGTCAGGGCATGGCGACGCTGGTCCGGGACCATGCCGCCGACTATCGTCGGCTCTACGGACTGGACCTGTCGCTCGTCGGCGTGGCCGACCGCGGCGGAGCCGTGGCCAGCGCCGGCGGTCTGGACCCAGGTGCCCTATTGCGGGCCAAGGCGACTCACGGTACGGTGGCCGCGAGCACCGGCGGAGTGACCGAGCTCGCCGGGGAACGGTTCCTCGATCTTGCCGCGGCAGACGTCCTGGTTGAGGCGGCCAGCACCAATTACGTGGATGGCGAGCCCGGGTGGGGATATGTGCGGGCAGCCATGGACCGGGCAATGCATGCCGTGCTGGCCAGTAAGGGCGCCCTGGCACTTTACTGGCGCGAGCTCATGGCGCGCGCCGCCAAATGCGGCGTGGAGGTTCGGTATGGCGCGACTATCGGCGCTCCGCTCCCGTCGCTGGAAATTGCGCGGCGCGGCCTGGTGGGGGTGGACATTCTGGGTTTCGATGGAATCTTGAATGCGACGAGTCACCAGGTACTCAGCACGATGGCGGAGGGCAAGTCGTACGACGAGGGGATCCGGGAAGCGCAGGCAATCGGGATAGCCGAAGCGGACCCAACTCTGGATGTCGACGGCTGGGATGCGGCCGCCAAGGCGACAATCGTCGCCAATGCCGTACTCGGGTCTCAGTTAACAATTCACGACGTGCGGCGCGAGGGGATACGAGGTGTCACGACCGCGGAGATCCGGGAGGCTCAAACGAGTGGGCAGACGATCAAACTGGTTGCTAGCGCTCGTCGGGTTGCCGACGCCGTTCAGGCGGAGGTGCGGCCCGAGCGGCGAGGCATGCGGGATGCCCTTGGGCGGTTACGGGGCGACGACATGGGAATCGTGTTTCTGACGGAACCGCTCGGGCGGGTTTCCACCGCCGTCGAGTCGGCAGGAGCCGGCGGTGGCATCTCGACCGCTCTCGCGGTCTTGCGCGACATCGTCAATCTGGGGCGCGATGGGTATCTCGGTCCTCGCGATCAAGAGTAGGGCCGCCAACCCAGACCGCACCGCCGTCGCCGTGTTCTTTCTTCCAGATGGGGACGATCTCCTTGAGACGGTCGATTGCGTACTTGCACGCCGCGAACGCTTCCGCTCGGTGTGGGCAGGAGACAGCGACAACCACCGCATCGTCGCCTACGTCAAGGCGGCCGACACGATGCTGGATCGCCATCGACTCGACCGGCCATCGCGCCCGGGCTTCAGCCACGACCTCGTGTAGCTTCTCCAGCGCCATCGGTTCGTAGGCCTCGTACTCGAGGAATCGAACTGACTTACCTTCGGAAACGTCCCTTACCGATCCCACGAACAGGGCGATTCCGCCGCACCCCGGGCGCCTGACTGCTGCAAGGCACTCTTCGACCGAGAGTCGGTCGCCGCGCAGCTCAATCACCCGCACCTCCGGCCACGGGCTGGAGAAAGGCGAGCTCGTCACCGTCTCGTAGGGTGGTCGAGCCTCCGACGATCTGTCGATTGACCGCGAACGTCGTGCACTGGCGAAGGGCCGCGAGCTCCGGATACTTGGACTCCAGTGAACCGAGCACGCTTTCGACCGTAGTGCCTGCCTGAATCGCGACGCGTAACTCGCTCTGGCCGGCAATCTCGCGGAAAGATGCAAACAGCAGGACTCGTACCGTGATCGTTCCCGGAGCCGTCACAATGCCCGTCCCGGTCCGCTCTGGTCGAGGCCCGAAGGCTCGCGCAGGGCCCCGAGAAAGGCGCGCGTACGATCCTGCTGCGGGCTGTCGAATACGTCTTCCGGCGTGCCACGCTCGCATACCACCCCGGCGTCCATGAAGAGAACCTCGTCTGCTGCCTCCTTGGCAAACCCCATTTCGTGAGTGACAACCAACATGGTCATGCCCGAGTGGGCGAGCTCCTCCATCACCCGCAGCACCTCGCCGACCAGCTCGGGGTCGAGTGCCGATGTGGCTTCGTCAAACATCATGACTTTCGGGTCCATCGCCAGCGCGCGGGCAATCGCAACGCGCTGCTGTTGGCCGCCCGACAGCTGACTCGGGTAGTTTGTGACCTTGTCCTCCAGTCCAACCCGCGCAAGCAGATCGCGAGCCTTCTCGAGCGCTTCCTTGCGTGGAACGTGCTTGACGTGAATGGGCGCTTCCATGACGTTCTGGACAGTGGTCATATGCGGGAAGAGATTAAATCGCTGGAACACCATACCAATTTCAGCGCGCTGACGGGTCACCGCGCGGGCCGGGAGCTCGCGAAGCTTTCCGTCGGCCTCCCGATACCCGATCAGCTCGCCGTCCACGTAAATCCGCCCCGAGTCGATCTTCTCGAGGTGATTCACGCACCGCAAGAGGGTGCTCTTTCCCGAGCCGCTTGGGCCTATGATGACGATCGTCTTTCCCTTGTCGACGGTCAGCGAGATACCCTTCAGTACCTCGAGCTGGCCGAAGCGCTTGTGGATGTCCTGAAGCTCGACCATGGGCCGGATTGGACGGCTGTCAGTCACGGCCACGCTCCCGGTCAACCCCGGTGCAGGCCGGCGAGTACGGCGCGGCGCATCGCACCCGGCTGCTGAACCACGCGGCTGAATCCACGCTCGAAGTGGCGTTCCATGCGGCTCTGGAAGAACGTGGCCACGGTGGTCATCGCCAGGTAGTACAGCGAGACGATCGTGAATGGCTCGAAGAACTTATAGGTGGCACTCGCCAGCTGATTGGTGTTGAAGAAGATCTCCTGCAAGCTTACGTAGTAGGCGAGAGATGTGTTCTTCAGCATCGAGATGAACTCGTTACCGGTGGGCGGAATGATGAAGCGAACCGCCTGTGGCAGCACAACTCGCCGCATCGTCAGCCAGCCGGACATGCCGAGCGAGTGGGCAGCCTCCGTCTGTCCCGAATCCACGGAGGTGATGCCCGCGCGCACAATCTCAGCCATGTACGCTCCCTCATTCAAACTGAACGCGATGAGCGCTGAAGGGAATTCGCCGAGCGAGACCGCGTTGCCGGTCATCTGGGGAAGAGCGAAGTACACAAAAGCAAGCTGAACTAGCAGGGGTGTTCCACGAAAAAGCCAGATGTATACCCAGGCGATTACGCGCAGTATGGGCAGGGGACCGCGTGAGAGCCGCATAAGGGCGGCAATCAGCCCGAGCACGATACCGAAGAATTGCGCCAGCACCGCGAGCACGATCGTGACCAGCGCTCCGTGAACGAAGCCCGAATCGAACAGATACTGCCAGAAGAAATGGGTGTCGAAGTTCACCGCGGCCCTCCCGTTGAGACGGACGGACGGGCGCCGCCGGCGCCCGTCCTCCGAAGGCTCGTTCCGGCGTTAGAGGCTGGCTATATTCACGCCCCACTTATTGAGAATCCGCTTGTACTGGCCATTCGCTCTGATCTTGGCGAGCGCAGACTGGAGTGCCGTCCGCAGTGCGTGGTTGTTTTTACGTACCGCGATGCCGTAGTCCTCGCTCGCCGCGAACGGGGCGCCGGCCAGCCGGAATGTTGATGGATGCTGCTTCACGTAGTATCCACAGACGACGCTGTCGCCGCTGTAGGCCTCCGCGTGGCCGGCGGCGAATGCCTGGAACGCCGCGGTGTCGAGGGGGTAAACCTTGATATTGATCTTCTTCTTGCAGGTCGCGTTGGCCGCTTGCAGCCCGGAGAACTCGGTCGTCCCGCTCTCGACGGCCACCGAGTGCCCACACACCTGGCCGTAGCCGTTCGCCTTGATCGAGCTGCCCTTGCGGACCACGATGCCTTCACCGGCGCGCATGTAATCGACGAATGACACCTGCTGACGGCGAGCCGGCGTGTCGTTCATACTCGACATAATTACGTCGAAGTCACCTCGCTGGAGCGACGGGATGATGGTATCGAAGATGTGAGACACGATCACTGCGCCCTTGAGCCCCATGGCGCGGGCGAGTGCATTTGCCAGATCGACGTCCGCTCCCATGTACTGTTTGGTACTGGGGCTCTGAAATTCCATCGGCGGATAGGTAGTGTCCGACCCGACGGTCAGGTAGCCGGCACGCTTTAGATGCAGGCCGGATCCCGCAGCGTGCGACCCGTGGGCCAGACCGGCGCCTGCTGCTACGCCCCCCCACGCTCCCGAAAACAACAGCGCAAGCGCGCCGCAGGCGATGCCGAAACGAGTCTTTAACTTCATGCTTCTCCTCCTCACAACGGCCGCGTTGTGGAGTACATCGCCCCGCAAAGCCGCAGCCTAAGCAGAATATAGAGTCGGGTCTGTGCCGAGGTCAACGGAGACGGGCGGCGTGGAGGCCCTCGGAGGACGCCGGCCTAATGCTTGAAGTGGCGTGACCCCGTAAAGATCATGGCGACCGCGCCCCTATCGGCGGCCTCGATCACCTCCTTATCCCGGATCGATCCCCCCGGTTGGATGACGGCCGTGACTCCTGCTTCCACCGCGTGCTCCACGCCGTCAGGGAAAGGAAAGTACGCGTCAGATGCCATTACGGCGCCGCGCGATCGGTCGCCGGCCATCCTGACGGCGAGGTCGACCGCGTTCACCCGGCTCATTTGCCCGGCTCCGACGCCGACCAGCGCGAGCTTCTTGGCGAGCACGACTCCGTTGGACTTGACATGCTTGACGGCTCTCCACGCGAAGTGAAGATCTGTCAGCTCTTCCAGCGTCGGCTGCCGCTTCGAGACAACCTGCATGCTGGCTGACGGGTCGGATGCCACATTGCGTGTCTGAACCAGAAACCCGCCGTCGATACGCTTGAAATCGAGGTCCGCATAGGGCATCCAGCTGATGTCCTGATACGGTCCGGACATGGTACCGCGCACGCTGAGCAAACGGATCGCCTTCTTGCGGGACAGAATCTGTACTGCCTCGGGCGTGAAGTCTGGGGCGATCACCGCCTCGAAGTAGAGGCGCACGATCTCCTCGGCGGTGGTCTCGTCCAGTGTTCGGTTCACTCCGATGATGCCGCCGTATGCGGCCTGCGGGTCACCCGCGAACGCCTTTTCATACGCTTCTCGCAAGTCACGACCCGCCGCGATACCAGTCGGATTGGTGTGCTTCACGATAGCCGCGGTTGGCGCCTGGAAGTCGTTCACCATCGACCAGGCGGCATCAACGTCCAGGAGGTTGTTGAAGGAGAGCTCCTTGCCGTGCAATTGCTCGGCCGTCGCCACGGAGCGCGGCGCGCGCAGCTGGCGCGAGCGCGGTGTGTCGCCGTAAAGGGCCGCTCGCTGGTGTAGGTTCTCTCCATAGCGAAGGTCCTGCAGCTTGTACAGCGGAACGCTGAACGACGCAGGAAAGTCCGCATCGTCGCCGTGGAGGAAGTAGGAGGTGACGTAGGAGTCGTACGCGGCGGTATGAGCGAAAGCCTTGGCGGCGAGTCGGCGGCGGGTCTTGTCCTTGTTGGCGCGGTAGCGGTACAGCTCCGCGAGGACGTCCTCATAGTCTTCCGGGTCGACCACAACGGTGACGTGCTCCCAGTTCTTCGCCGCAGCCCGCAGCAGCGCGGCGCCACCGATGTCGATGTACTCCATCGCCTCTTCCCGACTCGCGTGAGCGCCCGACATGACCTCGACGAAGGGATAGAGGTTCACGACTACGATGTCGATGGGCTCGATCTTGTACTCGGACAGAGAGGCGTTATGCTCCTCGCTCCCTCGATCGGCCAGAATCGCGCCGAAGATGGTCGGGTGCAGGCTCTTGACGCGCCCTCCCAGGATCTCTGGAAACTCGGTCACGTCCGAGACTGTTGTCGCTTCGACACCGTTCTCGCGCAGGAACTCGAATGTGCCGTCAGTGGCGATGATGTCGACATCAAGCTCACGCAGCCCGTTCGAAAAGTCCAGGATTCCAGCTTTGTCGTACACGCTGATTAGCGCGCGCATTGTCGGACCTCGCTCCTCCCTGACCTTTCCGACCTCGCGCCGTCCGTCACTTCCCCAGGTACTTCCTGCGGGCTCCGGATGGCGGCTGCTCCGCGGGCGGCGCGGACCAGCAGCCGGTTTGGCCAGCTCCAACACAAAAGAATCTCCGGCAAGCGACCGGAGGGCAGCACATTATAGTCGCCACCGCAAGAGGGAACGCGGAAACAATAGCCAGCGTCACCGGCCGGCCCGACATTTGGGTCGTTGCGACCATGGCTTTGACTGGGACAATAGGCGGTCGCCGGTTGGAGGTGTGAATGACGCGGCAGTCACGGTCTGAGGTTGCAGTGCTGCTTCAGGAGGCTCGTGCGCTCGAACTACTGGCCGACGAAGCGGAGGTTTCGCCAGCCCGGCTCGAGGAGTACTGGAGGCTGACGGCGGATCTCATCAACGTCGTCGCCGATATCGAAACCCTGGAGCTTGATAAGCCCAACGCCGATTACGCCGATCCGCAGGTCTTCCAGCTGAAACGCCGGCTACGTGAGATAGCTTCCACGCTTATGCAGCTCGAGAGGGAGTGATCGCAGACGCCCGGCGACGCGGATGCGCCGCGTTTCGAATTCTCAGGCGGTTCGCTGGGCTCGAAGGGCCTCGCTCTGTGCCGGCGTGATCTTGTGACTTTCGTTGTTTCGCCAGCAGCGGGAGGTACTGCACATGCAGCGGTCCTGGTCGGCCTGGGTCTCCGGCGGCCAGCCCTTGAGGCAGTAGACCTCGTAGAGGAGTAGCTCCCCGTCCGGCGTACGCTGCTCACCGTGGACCCAGTTCTCACGGTAGTACGGGCACGCGCCCTTGTGACGCCGAAACCGCCCCTCATCTGGAATCATGCTCAAGCCCCTCAGTCAACCCTATCCGCCTCACCGTCCGCGGCGCCCTCAGCTTGCTCCGCTGCCCGCCGCTTGTCCGCGCCTCATTACCTCGAGAAGCTCCTCGACGGCGGACGCGGAGCGGTCAAGCGATTCCTGCTCCTGCGAGGATAACTCGATTTCGACGATCTCCTCAACCCCTTGGGCGCCCAGCCTGACCGGCACGCCGAGGAAGATTCCATTGTGGCCGTACTCACCTTCGAGATGCACCGAGCACGGAAGAATGCGCTTCTGGTCCAGCACCATCGCCTCCACCATGGCCAGCACGGACGCGGAGGGTGCGTAGTAGGCGCTGCCGGTTTTGAGAAGGTTGACGATCTCGGCGCCACCGTTCGCCGTCCGCTCCACGATCCTCGCAATCCTATCCTGATCCAGCAGCTCAGGAAGCGGCACGCCGGCCACCGTCGAGCAGCGCGGAAGCGGGACCATGGTGTCGCCATGGCCGCCCAGGACAAATGCGGACACGTCGACCACCGAGACGCCGAGCTCGGCGGCGATGAACGAGCGCATACGGGCTGAGTCGAGAACGCCCGCCATGCCCATCACCCGGCGCCGGGGGAACCCCGTCGCATGAAACATCGCCTGCGCCATGGCGTCGAGTGGATTGGTCACGACGATGACGATGGCCTCCGGCGCATACTCCTTGATCGCAGCGCCCCATTCATTCATGACCCTCTGATTCGTTGTCACGAGATCGTCCCGGCTCATGCCCGGCTTTCGGGGCATCCCGGCAGTGACGACGATGAGATCGCATCCGTCGAGCTGAGCATGGCTGCTACCACCCTCGAGTTGTGTGTCGTAGCCGAGCACCGGCCCGCTCTCCTGGATGTCGAGCGCCTTACCGCGGGCGACTCCTTCGGCTTCCGGAATGTCGAGTAGAACGACGTCGGCGTAATTGCGCTCGGCGATCCGCTGGGCCGTACTCGCGCCGACGTTGCCCGCTCCCACGATGCCAATCTTGTGACGCACCCGTTTCCTCCTCGCCCCACCGACGCGGTTGATCACCGGCCAGCAGAGCATTGCGCAGCCAGTTCTCCGGTAGACCATCGCCAACCGGCTTGAGATCCACCGTTCGCCTGCCAGATGCTCGTGCGGCAGGCCTTCTCAGCGTACATCAGGAGGTCAGTCCATAGTCGACGCCGAATGGACTTCGCCCTGAAGAACGACGCGATAGGCGGCAAGATAGCCTTCGGTCATGGCGTCGATCGAAAAGTGCTCCTCGACTCGCTGCCGGCAGGCCGATCGACTGATGTCTCCAATACTGGCAACGGCGGACACTGCCTCGTCCACCCCAGCCACGACGAAGCCGGTTCGCCCGTCTGCCACCACCTCGCCGACCGAACCGAGGTCGGTGCCGATCACCGGGGTGCCCGACGCCATAGACTCCGCCATGGCGAGCCCGAATCTCTCCGGTATGGTCGTGAGGTGGAGGCTGGCCCATGCTCCCCCCAGCAACTCGTCGCGGTCCCGGGGTCCGACCGGCCCGACGAACTCGACGTCTCCACCGATGCGAGGCGCGATCAGTGAGTCGAAGTACGCTTGATCCTGCACGATCCCTGCGATGACGAGCCGCCGTCCACTTCGCTGCGCCACGTCGATTGCGAGGTGGACCCCTTTGTCCGGGTGAATTCGCCCCACGAACGCCAGGTAGTCACCGGGATCGGGCCGAAACGTAAAGTCCTGAAGGCGGATTCCGTTGTACACGGTGGCGACGTATGGCAGGTAGGGGTCGCGGTCAGCATCGCTGATCGAGACGAAGTACGATGCCCGATACTTGCGATAGACGAGTCGGAACTGTTCCAGAGAGAACCCGTGGACGGTCGTGAGCATCGGCGTCGCTACCAGACGCGAATAGGTCAACGGCATGAAGTCGTAGTGGCTATGAATGAGATCGAAGTCACTGGCGCGCTCCATGACGTTCGCGATGTGCAGGAACTCCCACACTTTCGGGTCGAGCGAGGAATCCTCGGAGTAGGGGCGCGGACAGACTGCTTCGAGGTTGGCCCCGGTGACGGAGTCAGCCGAGGCGAAGAGCGTGACGTCGTGGCCGCGCGACACCAACCCTTCGGTGAGATTACTCACGACAGTTTCCCAGGCGCCGTAGTGCCTGGGCGGGGTGCGCCAGGAGATAGGGCCGAGCATCGCGACCTTCACGCACTTCCTCCCGACCGAGTAGAGTCGGCTCATTCTAGGCAGCCGAAGCGGACATGAGATCAGAGCCGGCCGGCAAGCTTGAGGCCCCAGCCCGTGCAGCGCCCGGCGTTGTGCGCGCGTACGCCCAGCTGGTGGGCGTCGCCCTCGCCGTCTTCCTGGCAGATCAGATCAGCAAGCGAGCGGCAGAGCTTTCATTGTCGGGCGGACAGATCATACGTCTGGTGGGCGGCGCTGTTCTCCTCGATTACACCCGAAATACGGGCGCTGCATTCGGAGTGTTCAAGTCGGCCGGCGGGGCGTTTGTGCTGATCGCGGCGGGGGTGAGTCTGGCGATCCTCGGAAGTTACCGGTTACTCGCGCGCAGCCAGGCAGGAGTGCGGGTGGCGTCGGGACTGATCCTGGGGGGAGCGGTGGGGAACATGCTCGACCGCCTCCGGCTGGGCTACGTCGTCGACTTCATAGATCTTCGCTGGTGGCCTGTCTTCAACCTCGCCGACAGCGCCATTGTCCTCGGCGTCGGACTCTTCGTGGCAATCTCGCTGCGGGACTCGCTGGCACAGCGGTGAGCCAGTCGGTTACCTTTACCGCGTCCGAAAGCGACAATGGAGCCCGTGTCGACCTCGCGGTCGCGACGAGGTATGCCGAGCTCTCGCGCTCGCAGATCCGTTCGTCCATCCTCGAGCACCGGCTTCTCGTCAACGGACATACGGTCAAGCCGGCGCACCGCCTTCATGCCGGAGACATCGTGAGCGGACACATCCCCGATCCGCCACCGCTCTCGGCACGTCCCGAAGACATATCTCTAACGATCGTCTACGAGGATGCGGACCTGGCTGTTATCGACAAGCCGGCCGGCCTTGTCGTGCACCCGGCACCAGGCCACGCTTCAGGGACGCTTGCAAACGCCCTCGCCAGCCGGTTTCCCTCGACGCTCTCGGTAGGGCCCGGCTTCCGACCGGGCATCGTCCACCGGCTGGACAAGGACACATCCGGCCTCATGGTCGTGGCGTTAACTCCCGCCGCTCAGCGGTCGCTGCAGCGACAGCTCGCGGCGCGTGAGGTACGAAGGCACTACCTTGCCCTGGCTGCAGGCCGCGTCGAGCCCGAGGCCGCGACCATAGATGCCCCGATCGGGCGCGATCCGCGCTCCCGGGAGCGCATGGCCGCTCACGGCTTCGCGGCCCGGGCAGCCCAAACGACCTATCGCGTGCGTCAGTACCGAGGCCCCTTTTCGTACCTGGACGTCGCGCTCCACACCGGCCGCACTCACCAGATTCGCGTGCACCTGTCCGGACTGGGGCATCCGCTCGCCGGTGATTTGCTGTACGGCGGTCCGGCGATTCCCGGTCTGGGCCGCCAATTCCTGCACGCTCACCGGCTCGAGATTCGATCTCCTTCGACCGCACAGGACATGCACTTCGTGTCGCCGCTACCACCGGACTTGCAGCACTTCCTGGATTCGCTGCCACCCGCAGACGCCGCTTGATGCTCCGGCGCACCAGCCGGGCGCGAGCGGAGAACGGTGCCTCCCCGGGCGGATTGGCGACCTGGGAGTCGCGTACCACGGGCCGTGCGGCAACGGCCATGCCGGTCCGCGTACAGCACCAGTCGACAGGTGCAATTTCGCCGTGTCCGAATTTCGCAACATTGCTGGATTCCCCCAAAACAACATACCGACCATGCGTGCGCAACCGACACAATATGTGGTAATCAGAGAGCGACTATGTGGCCGCAGGACACACGAATGTGCTTTGCGGTTTGACTGACGCTCTGCTACGATGACGCCACTGGACCGAGCGGGGCGATCCAACAACGCGCCTGGAGTAGCACTTGGAAGCGCAGACTGTCTGGCGGTCTGTTCTCTCGTCGCTGCAGGAGACGATGCCTCCTGCCAATTTCGATACGTGGCTGCGGCCCACACGGGCGATCGAGTGCAGTGAGAACGTTCTCGTCGTGGGCGTGCCCACGACGTACGGACGTGAGTGGCTGGAGCAGCGCCTCTCCACGGTCATTCGGCACACTCTGGGTCAGATCGGGCGGGGCGAGCTCGACCTGCGATTTCAGGTCATGAGCGAGCTCGCCGAGGTGAACGGGCGCCGCGGGCGGCGTCTCGGGGCAGCGGCGCTTGGACAGCTCTTCACCGGCCAGTCGGAATTCAACCCGCGCTACACCTTCGCCGACTTCATTGAGGGCCCGAGCAATCGCTTCGCCTACAACGCCGCGTTGGCGGCGGCAAGGTCTCCTGGCCAGACGTACAACCCGTTGTTCATCTACGGCGGCGTGGGGCTGGGAAAGACGCATCTCCTGCATGCAATCGGACATGCGGTGAAGCGCGAATTCGTGGACTACCGCGTGGTTTACGCCACGTCGGAGCGCTTCATAAACGAGCTCATACGGGCGATTCGTGAAGGGTCGACCGAGGAGTTCCGCGAACACTACCGAGACGTGGACGTGCTGCTTATCGATGACATCCAATTTCTGGGTGGCAAGGAGAGCACGCAGGAGGAGTTCTTTCACACCTTCAATGCACTGCACGATTCCGGTCGGCAGATCGTGATTTCGAGCGACAATCGTCCGAAGGCGCTGAATCCTCTGGAGGACCGTCTTCGCTCCCGCTTCGAATGGGGTTTGATCGCGGACATCCAACCTCCGGAATTGGAGACTCGCATCGCCATCCTCCGTTCCAAGGCGGAAAAACAAGATCTGCCCGTACCTCCCGATGTGGTGCAGTATCTGGCCCGCCGCGTTCCCAGCAACATCCGGGAGCTGGAGGGCAGTCTCAACCGGATCATCGCCTACGCGTCGCTGAACGAGCGGCAGCTGAGCGTCGATCTGGCTGCGGCCGCCCTGGACAGTCTGAGCGGCCCGCGCCGCGCCCAGGTGACACCGCGATCCATCATCGACTGTGTTGCGAAGCACTACGGCGTGTCCCTCGACGACCTTCGCGGGAAGAGCCGAGACAAATCAATCGTCGTACCGCGGCAGGTGGCGATGTACCTGGTGCGCGAAGAAACCAATGCCTCCCTCGAACAAATCGGGCAGCTGCTGGGTGGACGCGACCACACGACGGTGATGCACGGCTGGGACAAGATGACCACAGCTGTGCAGGATGATCACCAGCTGCGAAACGACGTGCTGGCGGTGCGCAGCATGATGTACGGGAGCGAGTAAGCCCCTCGCCACCTGACGGAGCGAGTTCTCGCACGATCCGTGGACGTGCCCGGCCGTAGTAGCGTGCGTTACGCCCGGGTTGGTGCACTGCCCAGCTCGGGAGCTCCCGGCCGCGCGCTGCTGTGGCAGGTCGAACACCGACGGGACTATCGGCGCTGGCTGTGGACAATGCCGTTCCATTTGTGGAAAACGCCCCATGGCTGAGGATAGTTATCCACTAGTTAGAGCATTATGGTAACGACAGTCGCGCGTCCCCCACCGGCAATGCCGTCATCCGAACCTCGGATCCACCGACTTGTAAGTCAGCATTTTCCACACCTGAGCTTCGTGCTCGCGCCCCCATCGCTTCCAGGGAATCGACTCGGCTGTGAAGTAGTCCATCAGTGCGACCAGGACCTTCGAGTTCTTGACCGTCTTTCCGTTGCTGACCGGGAACCAGCCCACGAGCTGGACGTTATAGATCGGGAGTCCGCTGGTGTAAAGAGCCCGGAGCAGGCGAAAGACGTCGGATTCAGCCGTTCTCAGGCGCCAGGCTTTCCCAAGGGGGTTGTCGTACAGATTGAACTCCAGGTAGGGGGATCTGTACTCCTGCAGGTCCGGCGTTGCCCCGGTTCGGATCAGTACCGACTGCGCGGGAAAGAGGTGAAGGTACACCAGCCGGCTGCCCTTCTGGCCGGGATCCGCGGGCCCCAGCTCGTGCAGGGCAATTTTGCTGACCGCGCGGTAGAGAGAGGTAGCGGCGACTTCAGTCGGTACCGGTAGAGTCGCCGGGGGCGTGGCAGTCGAGCTCGAGCCGCTGCCCCACACCCCGGTGGCGACGAGAGTGACAAGCACTCCGATCACGAACGCTGAAAGCGCTGTCGCAACCAGCGGCGGACTTGGAGCTCTCAACGCGAGTTGACCTGCCGCTGCAAGGGGGTCAAGCGCCCGCCGCGGACCCGTCGAGGTCGGCCCCGTCCGCTCGCCGGATGCCGACCTGCAGCCAGTTGTCCCCTATATCGGACGTGAACACCGCGTCAGCGCCGCCCGGCTCACCCTCGGTGAGGGACACCGCCAATGTCTCCTGCTGAATGTAGTCCGCGTGCAATCGCATGGCCTCGTCCAGTCTGGAGGAAGCGCTGTACCGCACGGAGATTCTATCCTCGACGTTCAGGCCCATCGACTTGCGGTAGTCGTTCAGACGGCGCACGACCTGGCGCGCCATGCCTTCCGAGACGAGAGCGTCCGTTAGCCGCGTGTCGAGAGCGACCAGGTAGCCGTCGGACGCGATTGCGGCATACCCCTCGCGTTGCTCCGCATGCAGCAGGATGTCCTCCGACTGAAGCTCCAGGCGCTGGCCGTCCACGTCCAGCGTCACCGCCGAGCCGGAGCTTACCTTGCGGGCCACGTCGTTGGGCTCGAGCTCGTCCAGCCGGTGCCGAATCAGCGGCAGTAGCTTGCCGAAGCGCGGGCCGAGCACCGGCAAATTGGGCCGGACGGTATAGGTCAAGAACTCTTCGTCTTCACCAGCAATGCGAAGCTCCCGCACGTTGAGCTCCTCGAGGATGATGTCGCGCATGGAGTCGACGAACCGCAGAGATTCGGACGGCACGCGCACCGACATCGTGGCCAGAGGTTGGCGGACCATGACGCCCGCCTTCTCACGCGCGGCGCGCCCGAGCGCCACGACCTGCTGGGCGACTGTCATCGCCTGTAACAGTTCATCGTCGATGGCAGCCGGATCGGCGACCGGATAGTCGGCGAGATGGACGCTCTCTGGGGCCTGCCGGTTGGGGGAACGCGCGAGGTTCTGGTAGATGGCCTCGGACACGAACGGCATGAAGGGAGCCATCAGGTGGGCGAGCGTCGTCAGGCACTCGTAGAGGGTGGCATACGCAGCTGCCTTGTCCGCGTCGTTCTCGGCCCTCCAGAAGCGCCTTCGGCTCCGGCGGACGTACCAGGTAGACAGATCCTCGACCAGTCCCTGGATGGAGCGGGACGGCCCGACTGCGTCGTAGGCGTCGAGTCCGGCGCGCACCTCTTCGATGGTCTGGTTCAACCTGGCCAGGATCCACCGGTCGAGCAGCGATCGCTCGCCAATCGGCGGCGAGTGCCCCGGTTCCCAACCGTCGACTTTCGCGTACGTAACAAAGAAGCTATACGTGTTCCACAGAACCAGAAGCCGGCGCTTCACGTCGTCGAGCGACTCCCAGCCAAAGTTAAGGTTCGATTCAGGGTTGTGACCGCAGAAGAGCCACCGCATCGTGTCGGCTCCGGCTCGGTCGGCGGCTTCGTCGAAAGGAATCGTGTTACCCCAGCTCTTGTGCATCTCCCTTCCGTTCTGGTCCCGCAGGAGAGCGTACCCGAGCACCGTGAGGAAGGGAGCGGTGTTCTCCAGTACCGTACTCATCGCAAGGAGCGAGTAAAACCAATTGCGGAACTGGCCCGGGAAGCTCTCGGTGATGAATTGCGCCGGGAACCACACCTCCCAGTAGGGGCGGTCCTCCAAGTAGTGCAGTGTTGAGTACGGCACGATACCGGCATCGAGCCACGGATTGCCGACGTCGGGGATGCGCCTGGCTGTTTCCCCACACTGACTGCAGGCAATCGTGATCTCGTCCACCCACGGACGGTGTGGCGACTCGAGATCCTGAATCCCTCCCAGCGCGCGCTCGAATAGCTCCTGCTTCCCGCCCACGACGTTGAGGTGGTCGTGCGGACAGATCCAGAACGGCAGCGCGAGACCCCAATACCGCTTCTTGGAAATCATCCAGTCGCCCATGTTGCGCAGCCAGTCGATCTCGCGGTCGAGGCCGTAGGCGGGGATCCAGCGCACCTGCCGTACCACGTCCATCATTGCCTCGCGCAGGGGGCCCATCGAGATAAACCATTCGTCGACAAGTCGGAACACCAGCTCGGTGCCGCAACGCCAGCACGTGGGGTAGCGGTGTCGGTACTCCTCGGTTCGATAGAGAAGTCCACGGCCGTGCAGGTCCTCCACGATATCGGCGCCTACATGGAGGACGTTACGACCCGTCAGCCACCCAAAATCCGGTCCGTAGACGCCGTTCTGGTCGATGGGCGCGACCACCGGGAGGCCGAATTCTTTACTGAGCGCGAAGTCTTCCTTGCCGCAGCCGGGGGCGAGGTGAACCAGCCCGGTCCCCTCGTCCTCCGACACCTCGGCCCACGGGATCACGCGATGTTCGACGCCGGCCTCCGCCGGCAGATCGTCGAACGGTCCGCTGTACTGGCGGCCGACCAACGCGGCTCCGGGAAGCTCTTCTAGCACCTCGCGCTCGCCGCGCAGGGCCCCCACGGCTCCTTTCGCCAGGTAGTACACGGCGTCGCCCTGCCGGACTCTGAGGTACGTGAGCTCCGGGTTCACGGCGACGGCGACGTTCGACGTCAGCGTCCAGGGCGTTGTCGTCCAGACGAGGAGCGCCTCCCCAGGCGATTCAAGCAGCGGAAAGCGGACGTAGATCGACGTGTGCGTGAGGTCCTGGTAGCCTTCCGCTGCCTCGGCGTCGGAGATCCCCGTCCCACAGCGGGTGCACCAGGGCATGACATCGTGGCCGCGATACAACAGCCCTCGCTCGTTGCAGACCTTCAAGAAGTGCCAGATTGTGTAGTTGTTCTCGTCCGACAGGGTGTAGTACGAGTTTTCCCAGTCCATGAAGTAGCCGAGCCGTTTCGACTGGCGGGTCTGCATATCGGCGAAGTAGAAGACGCTTTCCTTGCAGCGGCGTACGAACTCCGCGATGCCGAAGGTCTCGATATCACGTTTGCTGCGGAAGCCGAGCTCGCGCTCGGCAACGACCTCGACCCAGAGTCCCTGGCAATCGAAGCCGTTCTGATAGCGCTGCGCCTTTCCCAGCATGGTGTTGTAGCGCTGCCATAGGTCCTTGTAGGTGCGTCCCCACGCATGGTGGACGCCCATGGGACCATTGGCGGTGATCGGCCCGTCGATAAAGCTGAATCGCTCTGTCGCGTCCTGGTTTTTCGTCAGGTACTTCCGCCGGATGTCGTTCCGGTCCCAGAACTCCAGGACTGCGCTTTCGAGCGCGGGCACATCAAAACTCTTCTCTACCGGGTCAAACATTCGTCCCGCTCCTGCTGAGCATCTCGATCGGCACGAGCTCGATTTCGAGCCTTCGGTTCTCTCGTCCCTTGTTCTCGGTCCGCATGATCGAGATCGGTCCGACTTCCAGCGTGTTTGCCACGTGCGTGCCTCCGTCCGCCTGGAGGTCCAGGTCGACGATCTCGACGACCCGCACCGGATCGACGAAAGCCGGCACCAGATTGATCTTGGTGCGGATGAGCTCCGGCATGAGCTCCGCCTCTCGCCGCGGAACGAAGCGAACCCGCACCGGATGTCCGCTCGTCACAGCGTCATTGCTCATACGCTCGATCTCTTTCACCCGCTCGGGCGTCAGATCGGCGAGTGTGAAGTCCATGCGAGCTCGATCCGGATACATCTGGCATCCGGTCACCTGTGCTCCGTACCGGCGATAAATCACCCCACACAGGATGTGCAGTGCGGTGTGGGTCCGCATCATTTGATAACGATGATCCCAGTCGAGCCGGCCATGCACGCGCTGGCCGACCGCCGGCAGCTCACCCTCGAGGGTGTGGTACACCACGTCGCCGCGCTTTTCCACCGCGATGACATTGAAGCGCCTGCCGTGCAAATCGAGCGTTCCCCGGTCAGCCATCTGGCCGCCCCCGCGCGGGTAGAAGGCTGTCCGATCCAGCACGACGCTGTGCTCGCCGGCGTCGATTACAGTCCCTTCGAACTCCCTCAGGTAGCTGTCGTTGAGGTAGAGCAATTCGGTCGGCCCCACGTTTCTCTCCACAAAAAATCTCGTCCCACACACGAGGGACGAGAATCTGAATCCCGCGGTACCACCCTTATTAGCCGGAAGGCTCGCTCACCGGACGGGCTAAATCGCGAGCCCGCCCTTACGCTGTAGTGGGCGCACCCATCGTCTGCTACGGGCCACAGGCCGTTCGCGGCGACGCTCGGGAAGGATTTTCAGCCGCGCCCGCAGATCCATCTCGCACCGGCATGGACTCGCTGACCGCGCGTCGCGGCGTACTCGTTTCCGTCGTAGCCGCCTATTGTTACACGTCATGTCAAGGGTGAGCAACGCCGGTTGGCGGCACGGGCTCGATGAAGACGTACATGTATCCCCCGCAGGCACGGCCGCCTTCCTCGTCTTCGTCGTGCAGCAGATCCACCTCGATGAGCGTCGAGACACCGGACCGGAGGACCTGCATCGCCTCGCTCCACACCTCGGCCTCGCCGCAACCGCCTCCCACCGTACCGACGCTCCCGCCGTCGTCGGCGATGATCATGCGCGCTCCTACTTCTCTCGGAGTCGATCCCCGCGTGCGCACGATGGTGGCGACCGCCACGTGTTTGCCCGATGCGAGAGCCTCGCGAAGCTCCTCTGTCATATCCACAACCAGGTTCTACCCTCTTTTCACGTCGTGGCTCAAGATCGCTTCGAGCACGCCACCGGCAACGGCCAGGGCCTTGTCGGACACGTGCTCGCAGACGCGTGGATCAAGCCGAGGGTCCAGGTCGCCCACCTTCATGCCCGTCGCCACTCTTGCACCGTCACGCAGTAGACCGCGAAGTAGACCGCGAAACGGCGCACTGACGGGTTGTCCCTCAACCTCCGCGATTGTGTCGCCCTCGCCGACGATTTCCCCGATGTGAGCCGTGGTCCGCAGCGCACCGGCGGCCGGCGCGCGCAGAACGCGCTCGTGACCCACGCCGCTCACCAGACCGGGAGTTCCGGTGTTCGGCTCTGCCGCTCCCTTCCAGATCACTCGGCCGAGGTCCGGCCCGCGGTTGGTCTCGACCACCGCGTGGACAGTGTCTCCGGCGAAAAAGCCCGGTCCAAGCCCGATGACCAGGGGCGCGAGATCCAAAGCCGTTCCGGTGTTGACTTTGGCGAGAATCGCGTCCACCAGCACGCCGGGACGGTGGATCCGAACCGTTGTGCCGCCGGGATCGACCACGACCGGAATCGCACCCAACCGAGCCACCCCGATAGCTTCGCCGGGAAGACACCGTCGCCCGGCTGCCTCCTCCACGGTCGCCGTACCGTCGTAGACCGCCTCCGAGAACGCGACAGTACGCCGCACCGCAAGAGGTTCCGGGCGCTCGAGAATCACCACCAGGAACCCACAGCGCCACAGACGAAGCGCCACACCCGACCCGAGGTCGCCGCCGCCCCGGATCACGACCGTCCGATCACGCATCTCGCAGCTCGCGCAGTGCCAGCGAGGGCGCCCGCCCGCCCCGACGCAGATTGACGATCTCGGCCAGGATCGCAAGCGCAATCTCGGCGGGAGTTTGCGATCCGATGTCGATTCCGATTGGCGCGTACACGCGGCGAAGCGCGGCTCGGTCGAACCCTAGCTCGCGGAGATGGCTCAGGACGGTGCGCACCCGGCGCTTGCTGCCGATCATGCCGATGTAGGGCGCGCGCGAACGGAGTACTTCAACCAGGCAGGCCTGATCATGCACGTGTCCACGGGTGACCAGTACAACGCAGCTGGAGGCGCCAATGGGAAGCCCGGCAACTGTCTCTCCGTAGGGTCCGACCGCGATCTCGTCGGCGTCCGGAAAGCGCAGCCGGTTCGCATAGCGCGCTCGATCGTCCACGACGGTGACCTGGAATTCCAGTATTTTCGCCATCTGGGCCAGGGGCTGAGCGATGTGACCGGCTCCGACGATGACGAGGTGCGGCGGCAATGGGCGAAGCTCGAAGAAGACGTCCAGGTTTCCCCTTCCAACTCGCGCCGGTACCAGATCATCGGCTCCGGCGTCGTACGAACGTAGCTCCGACCGCCCGGCCGCAAGGACTGCGCCGGCGTCACGCCGCAGCACCGGGTCGACGATGGGCCCAAGGCTACCTTCCATCTCTCCGCTTTCCGCGACCACAACTCGAGCGCCGGCCGGCAGCGCGGAAGGAGAACGGTCGGCCACGATCGAGGCGATTGCCGTCGATAGGCCTCGGGCTCGAAAGGCATCGGCCGCATCAACGGCATCGAGCAGTCCCAGGTAGGTCACGCGCCGATGCGACTTCCGCCTGATGGGACTCTCTCACCACCGACCTCGAGAACACGACCGTACGAGGCAAGGAGTACTGTCCAGGTCGGAGACGAGCCGGCCAGGAGCCGGGCGATCTCGCGTCCCTGCGCGCGCAGGTCTGGAGTCTCTGCTTTGTTCAGGACGAACGAAACGCGCGGGGCGGCAGGAGCCCCAGCACCACGGGTCATGGGAGCCGTGGCAACTCCTGCCGCGCGTTCGAGCACCGATGCAACCAGGTCGGGAGTGACGGTCGCATCAGCAGCCACGCGCGTCGCCCGGGAGAATGCATCGAATCGATGAATGACGGTATCGTCCACACGGCGGCCCAACGCGTCCAGACCGGCAATAACTACGACGATCGTGGCGCAGGTGGGTACGACCGGTTCATTTGGGCCGTGCACCTTGAGGGGCCGTTTCGCGGCGCCGTCGGCCTCGACGAGCACGACATCCGCCGATCGCAGGGTTAGCAGCCGGCAGAGCGTCTCAGGGTCGGCCCCCGTGAGCTTGCCGGTGTCCGAGCGGCCGCCCGCCAGGCAAGCTACCGCCGACTCGGAAAACGCGCTCTCCAGCTTGATCTGCCAGTCACGGTCGGTAGTAAGCAGGCACGGCATCGACGGCGGGGGCCACATCTTCGTCGTGGTGGAAACCAGAATTCGACGGTGGCATCGGGCGAGCTCCGTCGCGGCCGCTAGCAGCGAGGTGGTCTTCCCGCCACCGCCCACGAACGCGATCACATCGCCGCGCTGCGCCTTCAGGGCGCCCTCCCATGAGATCCGATCGATCGGCACCATGCCAGTTTGTAGCACGATCAGTCCGGGCTAGCATGTGCCCGTTCGGGCGGTTCAGGGTGGCGAGGGCAGGACCCAGGAGAGAGTAAGACCCTCCGTCGCGGGTCACACTGTGTCCGGGCCCCGGTCAGCGCGCCACCCAGCGAAGCGGTGAGTAGATGATGGTCTGATCGCGCGACCGACCGACCGAGACGATGTTTACCGGCGCGCCGACCAGCTCCTCGATCCTTTGAATGTAGCTGCGGGCGGCTGCCGGCAGCTCATCCCAGCTCTTGCAGCCGGCGGTCGACTGATTCCAGCCAGGCAGCTGCTCGTACTCCGGGGTCACGCGGTCGAGCGTCGCCGTGCTGGGAACGGTACTGAACCGTCTCTCCCCGAGTCGGTACGCAGTGCAGAGGCGGAGCCGTTCCAATCCATCAAGAACGTCGAGCTTGGTTACAGCTATTCCGCTGAATCCATTAAGCAGGGCGGCGTACCGTGTTGCCACCGCGTCGAACCAACCGACTCGTCGCCTACGTCCCGTCGTCGCGCCGTACTCACCGCCGGTTTCGGTCAGGTACTCCGCCACGTCATCGTGAAGCTCGGTCGGAAACGGACCCGCGCCGACCGCGGTGGTGTATGCCTTGACGACCCCAATCACCTCGTCGATACGCATGGGAGGGATACCTCCGCCCACTCCGCCGCCGCCGGCGATGGTGCTGGAAGAAGTCACGTACGGATACGTTCCCCAGTCGAGGTCGCGCATCGCGCCCAGCTGCCCCTCGAGCAAGATGCGACGGTTAGCGACAAGCGCCTGCGCGACCAGCTCCACGTGATCGACGATGAGGTGGCCGAAGCGCTCGCGCCACTTCGCGCCGAGATCCATCACTGCGTCTGGTGACACGGGTTCATGACCGTAAAGATCCTGGAGCAAGCGGTTCTTCTGGGGCAGAACAAGGTCCAGCTTCTGGCGGAACGCCGACGTCTCGAGAAGATCTCCTGCCTGGATGCCGACACGGTCGGCCTTATCGACATAGGCCGGTCCGACTCCACGACGGGTCGTGCCGATGGTCATCGCGCCGCGTGCTTCGTCTTGGAGTCGGTCGAGCAGAATGTGGTACGGCATCACGACGTGTGCCCGGCTCGAAATTCGCAACCCCGCCGTATCGATGTGCTCTCCGGCAAGCTCCGCCAGCTCGAGCTCCAGCCCCTCGAAGTCCACTACCGTGCCGGTGCCGATTAGGCTGATCGCGTCCGGATTGAAGATTCCCGACGGCACGGCGTGCAGGCGGAATTCACCGAGCGAGTTTACCACCGTATGACCGGCATTGCTGCCGCCGCCGTACCGAATGACGAGGTCGGCGTCCTGGGCGAGCAGATCGGTGACCTTACCCTTGCCCTCGTCGCCCCATTGGGCGCCCACGATGGCGCGAACGGGCATGCTGCTCTCCTTGGATCAGCTTCCACGGCGCGAACGCCATGGGAGTATACCAGCCGAACGATCGGTGCCGAGCTGTGTTCTGCTGCGCCGCGTCGTTCGTCTCAGGGCGATTCCGCGATGGAATCCGGGCGTGGGCCGGACACGAAGCGCCACGCCGAAGAGGTGGCGAACATCCCCGACCCCCTCACGTACGGATCGCATACACGGCCCCCCACTGCCGGAAGACGTGTCGCTCAACTTGCCCCGGATTGTCGTCCTATAATCACGACACCGTGAACCGGTCACCCGTCGGGTTGTGACGGGCGCACGATCCGATGGGCAGGAGGAGTGCAATGAAAGACTACGCGATCGACAACATCCGCAATGTCGCAGTGGCCTCGCACCAGGGCACCGGCAAGACGTCGCTGGTCGAGGCCATGCTGTATGACTCCGGCGCCACGACGCGGCTTGGCCGGGTGGAAGAGGGAAACACGGTCTGCGATTGGGATCCGGACGAGATCAGTCATCACATCTCCATCAACACCACCGTGGCCCCGGTGGAGTGGCAGGGATACAAGATCAATCTGATCGACACCCCGGGCTACGCCGACTTCATCGGCGAGGTCCGCGAGGGGCTCCGCGTTGCCGACACCGTGCTTATGCTCGTATCCGCTGTGGACGGGCTCCAGGTGGGAACCGAGGTTACCTGGCAACATGCCGACGAACGCGGCCTGGCGAAGGTCGTATTCGTCAATAAGATGGATCGGGAAAACGCAAATTTCGAGAACGTGATCGCCGAGCTACGGTCCCGCTACGGCACGACGGTCGTTCCGGTACAGGTGCCCATCGGACGCGAGCACAGCTTTTCGGGAGTCGTCGATGTGCTCGGCAACCGGGCCTACGCGTTCAAAGACGGCAAGGCCATGGCGACTGATGTGCCGCCGGATCTCGCCGGCATCGTCGATGAGTACCGACGCCAGCTCGTGGAGGCGGTGGCCGAGACGGACGACGATCTCATGAACAAGTACCTCGAGGAAGAGGAGATCGGCGACGACGAGCTGATACGGGCTCTCCATGCGGCATCGGCCAGTGGCTCCCTGATACCTGTATTCTGCGGTGCGGCGACCGCCAACATTGGCGTCCACTGCCTTCTCGATGCGCTCATTCAGTATGCGCCGAGCCCCGCTGAGGCCGGTGAGAATCACGATGGCAGGCTGGCCGCGCTGGTCTTCAAGACAATCGCCGATCCCTATGTTGGAAAGCTGAGCTTCTTCCGGGTCTACGGAGGTGCGGTCAAGAACGACTCGCACGTCTTCAACGCGACCCGCAGCCACGACGAACACATCGGTCCGGTGCTCGTACTGCGCGGCAAGCACCAGGAGCAGGTTGCGCAGATCGCGGCCGGCGATATTGGCGCGGTCGCCAAGCTGCATGATACCCGGACCGGCGACACACTGACCGTGAAGGACAAGCCGGTCACGCTCGACCCTATAGCGTTTCCGGAACCCTCCTTCTCCGCGTCGATCATCGCCAAGACCAAGGCGGACCTGGATAAGCTCGGGCAGGCGCTGGGCCGAGTGCAGGAAGACGACCCCACGCTGCATGTCCAGCGGGACCCCGACACCGGAGAAACCATCCTTTCGGGGATCGGAGAGTCGCATCTCCAAATCGCGGTGGAGCGCATCAAGCGCAAATACGGCGTCGATGTCGAGCTGGGCGATCCCAAGATCCCGTACCGGGAAACGATTACCGCCTCTGCCAGGGCGGAGGGGCGGCACAAGAAACAGACCGGCGGTCGCGGCCAGTTCGGCGACGTCTGGGTGGAATTCGAGCCGAATCGCGACGCCGACTTCGAGTTCGTTAACAAAATCGTGGGTGGGGCGGTGCCGAAGCAGTACATTCCGGCGGTTGAGAAGGGGATCCAGGAAGCCATGTCGAAAGGTCCGCTTGGTGGGTACCCGGTGATCAATGTCCGCGCTACCCTCTATGACGGCAAGTATCACGACGTCGATTCCTCGGAGATGGCGTTCAAGATCGCCGGCTCCCTCGCCTTTAAGGAGGGAATCGTCAAGTGCAATCCGGTCCTGCTCGAGCCGATCATGAACGTCGAGGTAGTGGTGCCTGAGAGCTACATGGGTGACGTGATCGGAGATCTTAACTCGCGCCGCGCCCGCGTCCTCGGGATGGAGCCGATCGGAGGCGGTCGGCAGCGGGTCATGGCCCAGGCGCCGCTAGCCGAGATGACGCATTACGCAACGGTTTTGCGCTCGATTACCCAGGGACGTGGCACCTTTTCCATGTCACTGCTCGCCTACGAGCAGGTGCCGCCGCACGAAGCGCAGAAGATCGTCGAAGCCCACAAAAAGGAACTGGCAGCCGTTCACTAGACCGGCCGGCGCCGCTCTCTAAGGGTACGGAAGAGGCGAACCTCGGCCATTGGACGTGCGATGCACGCCCTGTCCCCAACTAGGCTCGGTGGTACAATTTAGAGCAAACATCCCAACAATCGGGGGCGACTGATGGGAAAGGTCCTGACGGGGACGGCGTCGTGGACAGATCCTACGTTGCTGGCATCCGGTTGGTACCCACCCGAGGCCGACAGCGCGGAGGAACGGCTGCGCTACTACGCCCAGCGGTTCCCGTTAGTGGAGGTCGACAGCTCCTACTACGGCTTGCCGGCTGAGCAGACTGCGATGCTGTGGGCCGACCGCACGCCGGTCGAGTTCACGTTCGATGTTAAGGCGTTTCGGCTGTTGACCGGCCATCCCACGCCGAAGAAAGCGCTGCCCAAAGACATCCGCGAATCATTGCCGGCCGGGGCGGCGGACAAGACCAACGTGTACGCCAAAGACCTTCCACCGGAAGTAGTTCGCGAGGTGTGGCAGCGGTTTATCCGAGCGCTGATGCCGGTGCATAGCGCCGGGAAGCTGGGCGCCATTTTCCTGCAGTATCCGAAGTGGTTCTTCTTCGGCCAAGACAGCATGAGTCGCATCGCCGAGGCACGCGAGCACGCGCCCGACTACGCGCTGGCGGTTGAGTTCCGGAATCCCACCTGGCTCAGCGAAAGGAACGCCGATCGGACCCTCGACTTTCTCCGCGATCAGGGCATCGCCTACACCAGCGTCGACGAGCCGCAGGGAACGGCGGCCAGCGTTCCACCGCTCGCCGCCGCTACATCCGATCTGGCGGTGGTCCGCTTCCATGGCCGCCGCGCCGAGACCTGGGACAAACCGAATGTGGGCGTGGAAGAACGATTCCGCTACCTCTACACGGAGAGCGAGCTGGCCGAATGGGTTCCGAAGATCGAGAAGCTGCAGGCGGAGACGCGAGAAGTGCACGTGTTGATGAACAATTGCTACGCCGACTTCGGAGTGAGGAACGCAGCCCAGCTGGGGCAACTCCTGCTGCAGGCGGAGAAGCCGGTCGGGACGGCCTGAGCCCGGGCCTGGCGCCCGGTGACGCCGGACACATGATGGCGCTCGAGCAGGGCGCACCGCGCGCGCTGGCGAGGCGCGTCAAGACGTTGGCGCGCGAGGAAGGGTTCGATCTCGTCCGGATAGCGCCGGCAGGAGACCTTCATCAGGCTCGAGCGCGCTATCTTGCGTGGTTGGCGGCGGGACGACAGGGCGACATGAGGTGGATGACGCCGGAGCGGGCCGCCCGATCCGCTTCGCCGGCTGCGAGCGTGCCCGACGCGCGGTCGGTGATCACCCTGGGGCTCGGGTACTTTCGCGGCGAGCCCTCTCGCCGCCCTGGCTACGGACGGGTAGCGCGCTACGCCTGGGGCCGCGACTACCACGACGTGGTCGGCTCGATGCTGCGGCGCCTTGCCGGGCGCATCGAGGCGGAGGTCGGTGGGGCCTGGACCCGCTTCGTCGATACCGGACCAGCCATGGACAAAGCGTTCGCAGCTGCGGCAGGGCTCGGCTGGTACGGGAAGAATACGAACATTCTCACGCCGGCCCTCGGTTCGTGGGTGCTGCTGGGAGAAATCATCACTGACCTGGCCCTGGAGCCGGACGCGCCGCTGACGCAGAACTGCGGTTCATGCTGCCTGTGTCAGATTGCCTGCCCGACGGGCGCTCTCGACGTCGATTACTCGATCGACGCCCGCAGGTGTATCTCGTATCTCACCATCGAGCACCGCGGCCCGATACCACTTGAGCTTCGTCCCGCGATCGGCTCGTGGGTGTTTGGTTGCGACATCTGCCAGGAAGTCTGTCCGCCCACCATGCGTCCGTACCTGACCACCGCGGCCGATACGCGGCGTTGGGCCGAGCGGGTCCGCGTTGAGGTTCGGGCGGCTCGTGGGCGCCATCTGCCGGCCGCGGCTGCCACTGCCCGACCGGTCGCCGGTGATACCGCCGGGGACATCCCACCGGACAGCCATCGCTTGGGCAATGACTCCCATGCCGATCTCGACCTCGTGTGGCTCCTGACGTTGACACACCAGCAGTACCTCGACGCCTTCCGGGGTACTGCGATAAGGCGAGCGAAGGTCTGGATGCTGCGGCGAAACGCGGCGGTCGCGCTGGGGAACGTTGGGGACGACCACCATGTCGCGCCGCTCGCAGCGGCGCTCGCATTGGACGAGCACCCGCTCGTACGGGGGCATGCAGCGTGGGCGCTCGGACGGCTCGCGCAGCGACACGCCGCTGACGATGCCGGGATCCACCTGCGAAAGGCTCTCTCCGCGGAACCGGACGCCTCGGTGACAGACGAGATCTCGCGGGCCCTGGAGACAGCAAAGGGCGCACGTGCGGTGCCGGCCGCAGCCGAACATGCCGACGCCGCCCGGGACAGGTCAGGACTGAGTCGATAGCGTGCGAACCACTCGCCCGGCCGCGGCCGGCGGTTCGTCTCGATGTCTCAGCCGTCCGTGGTCGACTCGCGCATTCCCTCGCGGCGCGTCGAGGGAGGGGAGTTCCTGCCTGCTGTGTCATCCACAGCTCTCCGCACCCGTTGCACCTGAACATCCCCGGCAGTGGGAACCGATCGTCCGCTCGAAGCATCCACGGCGCCTTCGACCAGCGGGTCGTCGCCTCCGTGCTCGAAAAGATCCTGCACCAGGCTGACGAGCGTACCGACTCCCACCCCGGTGGCACCCTTCGGCCGGTACGGCTCGGCGTCTCCGAATGCGGTGCCCGCGATGTCCAGATGTGCCCAGCGAGCGTCAGCCGCGAAGTCGCTCAGGAAGGCCGTCGCGGTCAGTGGCGAGGCCGGACGGCCTCCGGTGTTCTTGATGTCCGCCACCGTGCTGTCCATGGCACGGCGATACTCCGGGTACAGCGGCATCGGCCAGGCACGCTCCAGGCCCCGTTCCGCCGCTCTCACCACTCGATGCACCCACCATGACGGTTTGCCGGCGGCCAGACTCGTGGCGCTGCCGAGTGCCACGGTCGCGCCCCCGGTCAGCGTCGCAATGTCCACGACGTGCGTTGCACCCTGGTGTACGGCATACGACAGGAGGTCGGCGAGCACGAGCCGGCCCTCGCAGTCCGTGTTCAGGATCTCGATCGTCTCTCCGTTAAAGGCGGTCACGACATCGCCCGGCCGCATCGCGCTGCCGCCCGACATGTTTTCGGTGGCGCCAAAATAGCCGGTCACCGACACGCCCCGAATGCCCAGGCGAGCAACGGCAACCATCGCACCGAGAACCGCGGCCGCTCCGCTCATGTCAGCCTTCATCGCCGACATGCCTTCGAGCGTCTTTACCGCCAGCCCACCGGAGTCGAAGGTCAGTCCCTTGCCGACGAGGGCCAGCCTGACTGGCGAGTCGAGCTCGCCGTAGCGCATGACGACCACTCGCGGCGGTTGGTCGCTCCCGGCGGCGACCGCGAGAAGCGCACCCATTCCGAGCCGGCGGATTGCATCCTCCTCGAGCACGTCCACCGAGAATCCGACGTCTCGCGCGAGCTCGGCGGCGCAATGCGCTAGCCGGATGGGGGTGAGTTCATTGGGCGGAAGATTCACCAGGTCTCGCGCCAGGTTCGCGGCCTCACCGATCGTGACTCCGGCCCGGATCTGCTCTTCCAGCCGCCCGGCGGGCGTGGACCTTACGATCGACACACGCTCCAGGCTCCGGAGGCTCTCACTGCCACTGGACTTCTTCAATCCCTCGTTGTACGCCCCCAGCACCGCACCCTCCGCTGCGGCCATGGCAAACGTCTCGGCGTCCACCGGGACTCGTTCCAGGTAGGCGAGGTGACTGTACCGCGAGCCGGTGAGCGTCCTGGAGGCAGCCTGAAAGACCTGTTTCAGGCCGTACGCATCACAATCGGCGGCCGGGCCCGCACCGATGACCAGCAACGCAGGTCTGCCGCCGTGTGCGTGGAAAATGGCCTGCTGAAAGCGGCCGGCGCGCACCGCCCCGCGCTCGACCGCAGCCGCCAGGCACTCGCCTCCGATTGTGAGGGCGCCCTCGATCTCCTCGACGCTTTCCCCTTCGAAGAGAGGCACGATAACGGCCGCGTCAGTTGGTACCTGGTCGACTGAGGCGAAAACTCCGGTCATGGGGGCGTCGGTCACGCCGTCACACCGCTTCCCGTGGTGAGCCCGAGCTCGGCCCCTACCCTTTCGAAGGCGGAGAGTGCCTCGTCGAGGTCGCCGCGCGTGTGAGTAGCGGTCACGATGGTCCGCACGCGCGACTTTTCGTCCGGAACCGTAGGGTAGCCGATTCCCTGGGCAAAGACGCCTTCCTCGAAGAGTCGATCACTCAGCGCCATTGCCTTTCGTCCTTCACCGGCAATGACCGGGGTGATCGGACTGGTGCTGGACCCAGTATCGAGGCCGAGCGAATTCAGTCCGTCCTTGAAGTAGCGGGTATTCTGCCACAGCCGGTCGATCAGCTGGGGCTCCTCCAGGAGCACGTCGATCGCCGCGATGCATGCGGCTGCCACGGCGGGCGGATGTGACGTACTGAACAGGAACGGCCGCCCACGGTGAATAGCCAGATCGCGGACGCTCTGCGTGCTCGCGATGTAGCCTCCGAGGACGCCGATGGCCTTCGAGAGCGTGCCGACCTGGACGTGCACGCGCCCGTGCAAGCCAAAGTGGTCGACCGTTCCGCGTCCGTTCGCCCCGAATACGCCACTGGCGTGGGCGTCGTCGACATAGACGATGGCCCCATAGCGCTCGGCGAGCTCCACGATGGCGGGCAGATTGGCGACGTCGCCGTCCATGCTGAATACACCGTCGGTCACGACCAGCCGCCGGCGTAAACCCTGCGTCTCTTTGAGGGCAGATTCCAGTGAGTCCATGTCGGCATGCCGCCAGATCTTGCGCTCGGCCCGAGTCAACCGGATACCGTCGATGATGCTGGCGTGGTTCAGTTCGTCGCTGAGTATCGCGTCGCCTTCACCCACCACTAGCGGAATGATTCCGCTATTACAGGTGAAACCCGACTGGAAGACGAGCGCTGCTTCGGTGTGCTTGAAGTCCGCAAGCTTTCGTTCGAGCTCTTCGTGGAGACTCATCGTCCCCGCGATGGTGCGTACCGAGCCGGATCCGGCCCCGAACCGCTCGGTTGCCTCAACCGCTGCGGCAACCAGGCGTGGATGCGTGGTGAGACCGAGGTAGTTATTGGAGGAAAGATTGATGACATCGTGACCGTCGAAGGTGGCCCGAGGACCCTGCGGGCTCTGCAGGTCTCGTAGCCGCCGGAAGAGGCCCTTCGCGCGAAGCTCGTCAAGCTCTTCGTCGACGAATGACAGCTGATTGCCGCTCATAGCACTGTCTCCTGACAAACTCTTTGGCGTCGCTCGATCGCTTGACCCGGCGCGGACGACTACTCGCCGGGATCGTTGGGGAAGAGGACCACTTTTCCGGACTGCGCGGAGCTAACAAGTTCGAAAGCTCGCGCGAAATCGCGAAGCGGCAGCCGGTGGGTGATGATGGGACGCAGATCCATACCCATTTCCAGAAATCCGCGCGTCTGGTACCAGGTCTCGAACATCCGCCGGCCGGCAATGCCCTGAACCGTTGCGCCCTTGAAGATCACGCCATCGGCAAGATCTACTTCTACCGCTCCAGACGGTATACCCAGAAGCGAAACGTACCCGCCGTGGCGAAGGGCGCGCAAGGCCTGGCCGATAGCCCGAGCGTTTCCCGACATCTCGAGGACGACGTCCGTTCCTTCCCCGCCGGTCTCGGCAAGGATCGTCTCCACGACTGGCTGCGACGCCGGATCGATGGCGACTTCGGCGCCGACTCGCCGGGCGAGGTCGAGGCGGTACGTGCTTGGCTCGACCACGATGACCTTCCTGGCCCCCGACGCCCGCGCGATCGGCACTGCGAATAGTCCGATCGGACCCGCCCCAAAGACCGTCACGGTGGAACCCGCGAGGGGCGCTGAAAGCGCAGTATGAACAGCGTTCCCCATCGGCTCCTGAATCGTCGCGATCTCGGGCGGGAATCGACGGTCGGTTACCCAGGCATTCTGCTCGGGAATCGCCACGAATTCCGCGAAGGCACCCGGGCGATCGACGCCGATGATCTCGACGCTTCGGCATATGTGTTGAAGGCCGTGCCGGCACTCGTAGCAAGCATTGCAGACGACGTGGCTCTCCGCCGCGACGTAGTCGCCCACTCTAACGTGCTTGACGTCCTCGCCGGCTGCCACCACTTCCCCGCAGAACTCGTGGCCGAACACCATTGGGGGGTGGAAGCGGCCCTGGGCCCAGGGATCCCAGAGGTAGATGTGCAGGTCGGTGCCGCAGATGGAGGCGGCGAGCACCCTGATCAACACGTCCTGCGCCCCGACTTCTGGAACCGCAACCTCGCGCAGCTCCGCGCCCGGCGCCGCTCGGGACTTTACCAGTGCCTGCATCGTCGCCGGCGCCACCCAGTCTCCGACAGAGCCTGTAGCGTGCGCCGGGATCTCAACCGCGGTCTCCTGCATGCGCATTACCCTGCTACGGCCCGAGCCGGATCTACCTGGTGGTCTGGCCGTCCCTCCACATCACTATATGAGGCATATCCAGAACCGGCCAAGACTCCCGCACGCCGTCCGGCGACCAGCCGCCCGCCCGGCGCGTGTATCCAGACGCTCTCCACGCCGGCAGCCTCATGACGGTCATACGACGATCTGGAAGTAAGTTTCGGCGAGGACCGTCGTCAGTCCCGACGCGCTCCAGACACGAAGCGCGTACTCACCAGGAAGCAGATGGAGCGCGCCGGTGGTGAGGCGCACGAGTCCATGCTGCAAGGAGGTGACGGTACCAACCGCCCGCGGCCGCGCCTTTGTCGACAGCGGGTAGGCGACCAGCAGAAGCGGCGTGTTCGCCGGGAATCCGCGTCCCGCCACAGCGAGGTGCTGGCCATCCGCCTGCGGCAACACTACCGCCGACACGGTTGCGTGGATGACGACCATGTACTGGGCACGAGCGTATTGGACCCCGTCGGCATCCGCTTGCAGCTCGTATGTGCCCGGCGGCGCGGCCGGGATCCCGAACTGCGTCTTTAGGTTTCCGGAGCGATCCGTGTACACAGTGGTACTGATCGGCGACGCCCGTCCGGACGGGGACCACACCAATGACACGGCGGCATCCGGCGGGAGATGGCCGCCATAGACCGTGAGCTGCCGGCTCACCGGCCCGCCGGAGGCGGGAACAGTGCGGAGGTAAGGGCCGGCCGGCGGCACCCACGGTGTGGGCCGGGGCGTCGCGCGCGGCCGGTAGCGGTGCGGCGTCGCCACGGCGGTCACCTGCACGGCGAAGCCCACCTCGGTGGTGGGGGTGGGGATGGGCGTCGTCGTGGGGAGGACGGGGCTGGTTTGCGCGTTCCCGCAGGCGGACAGGGCCAACGTGCCGGAGGCGCAGAGCAGCGCCAGCCCAGAGCGCCTGCGATGGTTCGTCGTTCGGGTGCCCACGCGTATTCCCCCCTATTTCCGAGGATATACTGCGGTTACGAAGAAGTGGAGGGCCGATCGGCATCTCCGGGTGGCGGCTGCAAGACTGTTGCGGGAGGCAAGGGATGGAGCTGGCGGACCGGATGGACAGGCTGGGTACCGAGACCGCGTTCGAAGTCCTGGCGAGAGCTCGCGAGCTGGAACGGCAGGGTCGGAAGGTGATTCACCTGGAGATTGGAGAGCCGGATTTCGACACTCCACGCAATGTGGTGGAAGCTGGAGTCCGCGCTCTGCAGGAGGGCGCCACGCACTATACGCCATCCGCCGGGATGGAGGAGCTGCGGCGTGCCATCGCAACAGATCAGTCACGGCGAAAGGGTATCGCCGCCGAGCCCCAGAATGTGGTCGTCACGCCCGGCGGCAAACCGATCATGTTCTATCTCATGCTAGCGCTGCTCGAGGAAGGCGACGAGGTCGTCTATCCCGATCCCGGATTCCCGATATACGAGTCCGTGGTTCACTTTCTCAACGCGCGGGGCGTGCCGATAGGGTTCGTCGAGACAGCGGGGAAGTTCCGATGGGATGTCGAGGACGCGCTTGGCAAGATTGGCGACCGTACCAGACTGATCATCCTGAATAGCCCGTCCAATCCGGTTGGATCGGTCATTCCCGCCGACGATCTGCGACGCATCGCCGAGGCCGCGTGCCGGCACGACGCGGTCGTCCTCTCCGATGAGATCTATTTCCGAATCGTGTATGACGGCGGATTCACCAGTATCGCGACTATGCCCGGCATGGCCGAGCGTACGTGCATTCTGGATGGATTCTCCAAGACATATGCCATGACCGGCTGGCGGCTGGGGTTCGGCGTCATGCCCGAGGAGCTCGCTCCGCGCATCGCAAGGCTCGTCACGAACTGTGACTCATGCACGGCGGCGTTTACCCAGCTAGCCGGTGTCGAAGCGCTAACCGGACCACAGGACGCGGTCGACGAGATGGTCGCGGAGTTCCGAAGCCGTCGTGATCTGGTGGTCGAGGGGCTCAATGCCATCGAAGGAGTGACCTGCAACGAACCGGACGGCGCTTTCTACGCGTTTCCGAGTATCAAAGGGACAGGCATGTCGTCCCGCGAAGCCGCGGACTGCCTGCTGTACGAGGCAGGCGTTGCCGTGCTGGCGGGAACAGCCTTCGGCCGGAACGGCGAAGGCCATCTCCGGCTGTCCTATGCCAACTCATACGAAAATCTGGAGCGAGCCCTCGACCGGATCAAGAGCGTCCTGGAGGCTCGGGGCCGGGTGGCCGCCCTCACCTAGCAGGTTCACGGTGGACCTCGGGCGCCCTGTTCCCGAGCGCATCGTCCGCCGCTGGCGGTAACTACCCGCGGTACGTCTCCGGATTGAGCAATGTCGGTGGACGGGCGCCGTCCAGTGCGGCGATGACGTTCTCGGCTGCCATGGTTGCCATGCGGGTGCGGGTGGCCACCGACGCCGAGGCGATATGCGGCGTTAGAACCGCGTTTTCGCACTCGAGCAGGCCCGGATCGACAGCCGGCTCATTCTCGTACACGTCAAGCCCCGCTGCCGCGATCGTGCCTGACTTCAACGCGGCAGCCAGCGCCGCCTCATCGACGACAGGTCCCCGCGAGGTGTTGACCAGCACGGCGTCGCGCTTCATGGCGGAGAGCTGCTCGGCCCCAATTAGGTGATGCGTCTCCTCGGTGAGCGGGGTGTGCACGGAGACGAAATCGCTCTCGCGCAGCAGTGTATCGAGGTCGACCCGGCGGGCACCCACACTCGCGGCGAAATCATCGGCCTGAATCACCGGATCGTAGTAGAGGATGTGCATCCTGAAACCGGCGGCACGCCAGGCGACTGCCTGACCGATGCGGCCGAACCCCACGATGCCCAGCGTCCGTTCGTACACATCCTGTCCCAGCAGCATCATGATTCCCCAGCCGTGGTAGCGGCCCGCTCGGAGGAACCGATCGCCTTCAGGTATCCGGCGCGCGGTCGCCATCAGCAGCGCCCAGGCGAAGTCGGCGGTCGTTTCGGTGAGGACACCCGGCGTGTTTGTGACCATGACTCCGCACTCGGTGGCGGCCGGAACGTCGATATTGTCGTAACCGACCGCGACGTTCGCCACGATCTTGAGCGTACCGCGGCCCGCCTCGAGCACCGCTCGGTCGATTCGGTCGGTAAGGAGCGTTACGAGCGCGTCTTGTAAGGAGGCCTTCTCCCGCAGCTGGTCGGCGGTGAGCGGTTGGTCTGACTCATTCACCTCGACCGATGCGTTGTCGCGCAACAGGTCGATGCCGGGTTGTGGAATGACTCGCGTGACGTACACGTTTCTCGCCATGCCGATCCTCCTTCACCTCGTACCCCTGCCATCTTATGACGCCCGGCTAGACTCTCCCCGCATCGCCGGGTCATAATGCTCAGACATGGCATCCCGAGCAATGCGGCGGCGCTCCACCTTCCGCGCTCTCAACGGCCACAAGAAGGAGAAACCGCGTCCGCTTCTCCGGTTTGTCCTGGTGATGGTCGTGGCGTTCACCATGCTGACTTCCGGGGCAAGTGCGGCGACGCTGTTCTTCTATGGCGAAAGCCTGCCGTCCCTGACCGACTTCAAGAACCACATGCAGTTTCAGGATGTCATCATCAAGGACAGCGGCGGACGGGTCCTCTACGACATGGCCGATCTATCGCAGAAGGACCGTGGCCGCCGTGTCGTCGAACCGCTCGTTGCTCCCGGGCATAGCTGGCAGTACTACCGGACGCACTCCCAGTACTGGCTCACCGGTCCGCGCGGGCAAGGAATCCCTGTGGCTCTCCAGAACGCGACAGTTGCCACAGAGGATGCCACCTTTTATGACAATCCCGGGTTCGATCCGCTGAGTATCATTCGCGCCGGCTACGACGATCTACGCACCGGTCATGTGGTTTCGGGCGCCAGCACGATCACCCAGCAGCTTATCCGGAAGTACCTCCTCAGTCCGGATCCGACCATGACGCGGAAGGTTGAGGAGATCGTCCTGGCCTGGGAGCTGACGCAGAAGTACCCGAAGTCCAAGATTCTCTGGTACTACCTCAACAGCATCCCGTACGGAAACCTGGCCATCGGCGCGGAAGCTGCGGCTGAGACCTATTTCAACAAACATGTGTGGCAGCTCGACGCCGCCCAGTGCGCGTTTCTGGCCGGGCTCCCGGAAGCGCCGTCCACCTACGATCCTGTGAACAATCTGCCTGCGGCGCTGAACCGTATGCGGTACGTCCTGCACTTGATGTATGTCCATGGCTATCTCGTCGACGCCTCCGGTCAACCCGATCCGTCATTGATTACCCAGTACATGACCGAGGCGACGAAGCAGTGGCCCAGGTTCAAGCCGCCAGTCGGCTCGGGTATGCGTTTCCCGCATTTCGTTCAGTTTGCCGTGTCACAGCTGCAGGAGCTCGAGAAGCAGGACCCGAGCCTGAACAAGTACGCCGGGGACGGCCTTGACGTCGTGACCACCATCAACCTGACGCTTCAACAGCAGGCACAGGCGGTCGTCTCGAGTCAGATCGCCAGTCTCGCAGGCCAGAACGTCACGGACGGTGCGTTAGTGTCGCTGGATATTCGCCCCGGCTGTTACGGTTGCGTCCTCGCTATGGTCGGGAGCGCGGACTACAACGCACCGGGCGGACAGATCAACATGGCCGACACGCCGCGCCAGCCAGGTTCTTCGTTCAAGCCGTTCAACTACATACGGGCATTTCAGAACGGAGCCGGGCCGGCTACCCTGGTCGACGATGCCCCCCTCGCCATTCCGGATCAGGGCAACCCGGCGGACGGTGGGTGGTACCAGCCGACCGACTACGACGGAAGCTACCACGGGGTGGTGAGTCTCCGTGTCGCTCTCGACAACTCGCTGAACGTTCCGGCAGTGAAGGTGGAGCAGTTCAACGTGCAACAGGAAGGTACGTCGGTTCGACAGACTGTCGGCGCCGAGGCGGTCAAGCTTGGGGTCACCAGCCTGTTCGCCGACAATCCCAGCTGCTGCGGCTGGTCTCTCACACTGGGAGGGCTGGAGAGAGGCGTTCGGCTCGTCGAGGAGACGGCGGCGTACGGCGCCTTTGCGACCGGTGGCAATTACGTTCAGCCGTGGTCGATCCTTCGCATCCGCGATCGCGCCACCGGAAGCATTCTGTGGGATCTGACGAAGGTCGCAAACATGCACGATCAGGTAATCGACCCGGCGTACGCATACGTGATGAACAACGTCCTCTCCGACGACAGCTCCCGTTGCACCCCGCAGGTCTGCGAATTCGGAACGCACAGCTTCCTCTATCTGGGGAGGCCGGCGGGGGCCAAGACTGGCACCACGAACAGCTACACCGACAACTGGACGGTAGGCTACACACCGCAGATCGTTACCGGCGTGTGGGTGGGGAATGCGAACAATAGTCCCATGATTAATTCAACCGGTATCACCGGTGCGGCCCCGATCTGGAACCAGTTCATGCAGCAGGCCATCGCGACGCTCAACTTGCCACCGGTTCCGTTCAATCAACCGCCTCGCGTGTACTCGGGCTCGACCTGCCGACAGCCAGGTCAGTACGGTTACTCGCTGTCGTCGATCAGCTACGACATCTACGCCGGCGGGGTGCCTCCCATTTGCTCGATCGGCACCTACACCGCTTCCGCTCCGGTCCCGCAACAGCAAACGCCCTACCAACAGCCTCCCGCTGTGAACCCCACTGCGGTACCGGTTGCCCCAACGGCGGTACCGGCGCCGGTCGCGCCCGCTCCGACCGTGGCACAGCCGCCCCCTGCCCCGGCGCCTACCGTGGCGGCCCCGCCGCCGGTGCAGGCAGCGCCCACCGCTCAGGCGCCTCCTGTGACCCAATCCACGCCGTAGTCGAGCAGCGCCGGACGGCGCTATGCTCCCAGCTCGAGCCGAGAGGCGAGTGCCGCCGGTAGACCGGCAGCAAGTATCTTTTGCTGCGTGCCGGCGATGTCGTACGGCACGCGCCGGAATGCGAAACCACCAGTTTCTGCGTCGAAGATGCCGTAGGCGGCGCGCGGGTCGTGGTCGCGGGGCTGGCCCACCCCGCCGGGGTTCACGATCCGGCGCGGCGGGGCATGCAGGGCAAGTGACTCGCCCGGGCGGGGAATCCGCACGCCACTGGGTTCCTCGAAGACGCGGGGTATATGCGTGTGCCCGACAAAGCACGTGCGCTGTTTGAACCGCGCGAAATTGGGCGGCCCCTGCCCTGGCGACTCCATGTACTCCCACACCGGGTCGCGGGGGCTGGCGTGCGCCAGGTAGATCTCGCCCTGGCTCAGCGCCGGTTTCAGGCCGCTGAGGAACGACCGAGACTCGTCCGTCAGTTGCTCCCCGGTCCAGAGTGCGGCCGCTCGGGCCACGTCGTTGAAGTCGGCACTGTCGATCAAACCCAGTGCAGCGAGATCGTGATTGCCGACCAGCGCAGTCAGCCCGGGAAGCCGGCGCACCAGGTCCACACATTCATTGGGGTTCGGCCCGTAGCCCACCAGGTCACCAAGAAAGAGCACAGCCTCATGGTCTGGGGCCGCTTCGAGGACGGCCTCCAGTGCCTCGAGGTTGGCGTGGACGTCGCTGATGACCAGATGGCGCACGGATGAGGTACCTCACGGGGGATCGCACCCGTCGCCCCAGGCGTTTGCCGTTTTGCGGGCTTGTTCGACGGGTGCAAGACTATCGGTGGGAGTGCGGCTTCTCCGGTGAGGGGCGCGGTCTTCAAAACCGTCGTGGGGGCGCGCTACTGCGTTCCCAGGTGGGTTCGACTCCCATGCACTCCCGCCAAATTTTCCGCATGTACAAGCCAATGTTAGCTGGTCCCACTCGGCCGGCTGACACGGCCTGCCGGCGCACGTCGCTGTTCGAACCTCGAGATATACCAACCCGTATACCTACCGGCGTCACCGGGCCACCGATGCCTGACACGTCTTGACTCCAAGACTCTCGCGCCTTCCCTTCAGCCAACCGGCGAGATACTCGGCCACCTTCGGGCACGTCAAGAGAACGGGCCACGACATCGATGGATTGTATGGGCTGATGATGCAGAACTACCACAGTTACAGCAGCTTGCCCAAC
>DATGJB010000004.1:0-42359 GCA_035295425.1 Chloroflexota bacterium
AGTACTTCGAGCGCAGCCTGGAGCGCACCGTCGGTGGGTTGCTGCCATCCGGCCGCACCGTCGAGGAGAGCTACCTATGGGAGACCTGGATGGATACTCCCCACACGCCACGCGACGGTTTCCCGGTCGAGATCCAGATGCTGTGGCTGGCCTGCCTGCGAGCCTTCCGTCCGCTGCTGGCAACCGAAGCTCCCGCGCTTGAGTTGCGCATGGCGGCAACCGAGGCCGATGCCTGGCGGGAGCTACAGCGCTTCTTTGTGTCCGGCATCCCGGTCGACAGCCTCGATCGTGAGCTGCAGGCCCGCGACCTCCTCACGCCCAATCCGTACTTCTGCTTCGGGCTGGGCCTCGATCTGGGAGCCGAGGTCGAGGGCGCGATGCGGCGTGCCGGTCGAGAGCAGCTGGCTGGCCGGCACGGAATCGTGACGCTCGCTCCGCGTGACTGGCAGCATGTCTTCCCCGCCGAATTCCTTGGCGACCGCCGGCACGTACGCGGGCGGCGAATGCGCAGCACCGGCAAGTTCAATTACCACCGCGGAGTCGAATGGAACTGGCTGTCCCAGTTCTTCGTCCGGGCCGAGCTGAAGTACGGCGAGGCCGATGTCGCTTACCGCCGCTTTCTGCGGAATCAGGTCACCAGCGCTCTGGACCGCGGCGGCATCGGCGGCATCAGCGAGCTTTTCGACCTGACGGGCACGCGCGGTCCGGAGTTCCAGGCGTGGAGCATGTCCGGCTTTCTGGAGGCTTTGCATGCGTTTGCCGGCGTGGAGATTGACGTTCCGGGGCGGCGGATTGTGGTCGCCCCGCAGCTGCCGCGCGACTGGCCCGGCCTTGCGCTTCGCAAATGGTATGGCCGCATCCCCTTCGACCTGACCGTCCGGAGAGAGGCGCGGGGGACGCGTGTCCGGCTCGAATTCCCGTGGGGTGAGGCGCCGGACGCGGAGATGGAACTGGCACTGATGCTGCCGGAAGGCAGCGAGCCGCGCTACGTCGAGGTCTGGCACGACGGCAGGCCAAATTTGCCGGCCTGGGACGTCGAGCCGGTGCCGGGCATCGGGCGCAGGCGGATGCGAGTGAGTATGCCGGCCGCGCGCTGCATCGAGGTCGAAGTTGCGATCAGGCGCGCGGCGCGCGGAGTGGCTCGCAGCGCCTGACGTCCGGCGCTCACTGTCGGGCACGGTGGCTATGACAGCCCGCGTCCACGGCGTCGTGAACGCTCGGGAAAACGATGCCGGGTCTCGACCGATCGGGCCCGAGTCAGGACAGCGGGTTGACCACGATCCGGCGAAACTCCTCGGCATAGGCGAAGCCGTGCTCGACACCGATGACCGCGGCCAGCTCGCGCTGCTGTCGGATGACTGCTTCACCGTTCTCGGGCCAGAGCCGGATCTGGCTGGCGTGACGGCGCAGCGCCTCGAAGCGGACCTCCAGCGTCGCGCCGACGTCCACCCAGTAGTTGGGCCGTTCGGTCTGGGTCAGGAGAAGCTCGGGAACCTTGTGGGGGCGCAGGCCGGCGCCGAGCTGCTCCGGAAAGTAGGCGGCGTTGCTGGCCTCCGGGTAGAGCGCGTCGAGCGCCGCCATGCCGAGCATGCGGTGGTCGCGATGGTTGACATAAGAATTGCGATGAATGACGGTGAGGGGATCCATCACCACCACGACATCGGGCCGGAAGCGCCGTACCTGCTCGACCAGCGTGCCGCGTAGCGCTTCACCGTCGGTTAGCTCGCCGTCGGGGAACCCGAGATGCACGAGGTCCGAGAATCCGATGACGGCGGCAGCGCTTTCCTGCTCCCGGCGGCGGGTCGCCGCCATGGCCGCGGCGTCGACTCCCTCGTGCTTGCCGCCGCGGGCGCCGTCGGTCGCTACTACCAGGACGGCTCGGTTTCCCTCTCGCACCCAGCGCGCGATCGAGCCCGCACACGTCAGCTCGGCGTCGTCTGGATGGGACATGATGACCAGAAAGGTGCGCGCCATGTTCCTCGCTGCCGTGAGCTGCCTCAACTGGCGGTGGTGTCACTCAGGAAAGCAAGAAGCCGGGCCCTGGCGCCCGGCTTCAAGTAGTACGCGACTCTGGTCTGACTACCAGCTGCTAGAACGGCGAGCTGCCGGTTGGTAGCAGTCGGAGCAGTAGACGGGCCGGTCGTTGCGCGGTACGAATGGTACCTGCGCCTCCCGGCCGCATCGAGAGCACGTGGTCGTGAACATCTCACGCCGCGGTCGGTCGCTATACCCGCCGGACGAGTAGCCACCGCCACCGCCGCCACCACCGCCCTGGCTGGCGCGGCGCTCGGCGCGGCACGTCGGGCAGCGCTTGGGATCCTGATATCCCCGAGATGCGTGAAACTCCTGGTCGTCAGCGCTGAAGTTGAACGAACTGCCGCACTGCACGCAGGTCAAGGATCGGTCGGAGTAATTCATGCCTTTTCTTCCACCTCTGGTCTGGACAACGAAGAGCGAGCGAACGCTAGAGCAGAGCTGGAAGAACGCCAGGGACAACCCAGCCTGTGCCTAGTGCCTTGCTACACAGCAAGTGTAACAAGGTTGCCGGCAAATTGCATGAAGCGGAGATGAATGCGGGCGGAAGGCAACGGCCCGGAAGTTCTGGTACGATGCGGACATGATTTGGAGACATGGCGCCGCGCTGCGCCTCACCGGATGGAGCAAAACAGGCGGAAGGATGGCACGGTGGTGACCGCTACCTGGGTGGGTAGGGGCATGATGGCGCTCGGACGCTGCCCGAAATGCACCGGCAATTTGTACTTTGAGGCGGACGTCGGCGAGGGGCTCCTGCTGCGCAAGTGTCTGCAGTGCGGCCTGATCGAGTCGTACTACTGGGTCGAGCGGTCGACTGGCCGGCTGGTATACCTGCCGGTTGAGACCGGTCCCCCAACCGACGACTTCTGAGGACGCGGTGCCCAGATGAGAATCGGGAGGACGTGATGAGCTACGAGGCGGCCGCGGCACGGTACGAGGCCATGACCTACCGGCGCAGCGGGCGAAGTGGTCTGCTGCTCCCCGTGATCTCTCTGGGACTCTGGCAGAACTTTGGGACGACGCGGCCGCTCGAGGTACAGCGCGCGATCCTGCGCCGGGCGTTCGACCTGGGCGTTACTCACTTCGATCTGGCGAACAACTACGGTCCGCCCTATGGATCGGCCGAGGAGAACTTCGGCCGGATCATGGCAACTGACTTTCGGCCGTATCGCGATGAGCTGATCATCTCGACGAAGGCAGGCTACGACATGTGGCCCGGTCCCTACGGCGACCGGGGGTCGCGCAAGTACCTGCTGGCCAGCCTCGATCAGTCGCTGCGGCGCATGGGTCTCGACTACGTCGACATCTTCTACTCCCATCGGTTCGACCCCGATACGCCGCTCGACGAGACGATGGGAGCGCTGGACACGGCGGTACGCTCCGGCCGGGCGCTCTACGCTGGGATCTCCTCGTACTCTCCCTCCAGAACGCGCGAGGCAGCGGCGCTACTTCGTTCCATGGGAACTCCGCTGCTGATCCATCAGCCCTCGTACTCGATGCTCAATCGCTGGATCGAGCCCGAACTCCTGGACGTGCTGGAGGCCGAGGGGGTGGGCTGCATCGCCTTCTCGCCGCTTGCCCAGGGGCTCCTCACCGACCGGTACCTCAACGGTGTCCCGGAAGGCTCGCGCGCCAGCGAGAACGGCTCCCTTTCGCGAGGCCAGCTATCCGCCGAGAATCTGGAGCGCACCCGGGCCCTGAACGAGATCGCGCGACGCCGCGGCCAGTCGCTGGCGCAGATGGCGATCGCCTGGGTGTTGCGAGACCCGCGGGTTACGTCGGCTCTGATTGGGGCCAGCAGCGTCGCGCAGCTCGAGGACAATCTGGGAACGCTTCGCCGGCTGAGCTTCACGCCGGAGGAGCTGGCTGAGATCGACCGCTACGCCGCCGAGGGACATATCAACATCTGGGCAGCTTCGAGCGAGACGTAACAACGTCGTGCGTTCCAGGACAACGTAGCCGGGTAGCCGGCAGCGAGCCCCGGGACCGAGCTGGTCCGTGCCACCCGGTCTGCAGCGTGGGGTGTCGCGCGACCGGCTTAGCAGCGTCAACCACACGGGCTACGCTGGTCGTCGCGGCTACTCAGCAGGCGAGGTGGCCTGCTCTCCCTGGGCGGGACCGACCCAGATGGTCTGGACGTTGGTGAACTCGCGAATCCCGAAGTGCGAAAGCTCGCGGCCGTACCCGCTCTCCTTGACGCCGCCGAATGGAAGGCGCGGATCGGAGGCGGTCATCCCATTGATGAAGACGTTGCCGGACTCGATCCGCCGGGCAAGCTGCTTGCCGCGCTCGGTGTCGCGCGTCCAGAGGTTGCCGCCCAGCCCGTACGGTGAGTCGTTGGCGAGCTCGACGGCCCGCTCCTCATCGCCAACCCGGATGACGGCGGCAACCGGTCCGAACGTCTCCTCGCGGAAGGCCGGCATCTCCGGCTGAACCTCGGTGAGCACGGTTGGCGCATAGAAGTAGCCGGGGCGATCAAGCCGCTGTCCGCCGGTGGCAATGCGCGCACCCGCCTGGACAGACTCCAGTACCTGCCGGTCGAGCTCATCGAGCAGATCTTCTCGCGCCAGCGGACCGACTCGCGTCTGCCGGTCGAGCGGGTTGCCTACCGGGAGTGCCCGCACGGAGTCGGCGAAGCGGCGCTCGAACTCGTCCGCGATCTCCTCCACGACGATGAAGCGCTTGGCGGCAATGCAGCTCTGGCCGGTGTTCTGGTAGCGTGCCTTCACCGCGAACTCTACCGCGCCCTCGAGATCGGCGTCGGCCAGCACGATGAAAGGATCGGAGCCGCCCAGCTCCAGAACTGCTTTCTTGAGCACGCTGCCGGCGGCGGCTGCCACCTTGCGGCCGGCGGCGGAGGAGCCGGTGAGAGTGACGGCGGCGATGCGTGGGTCGGCGATGACCTTCTCCGCCGCGCCCGACGAGATGAGAAAGGTGCGAAACACACCCTCGGGAAAGCCGGTGGCGCGAAACACTTCCTCGATGGCGAGGGCGCTGCCGGGCACGTTCGCGGAGTGTTTGAGCACGGCGACGTTTCGGGCCATGAGGGCGGGTGCGGCAAAGCGGAAGACCTGCCAGAAGGGGAAGTTCCAGGGCATGATGGCAAGTACCGGGCCGAGCGGCTCGAAGCCGACGAGGCTCTCCCGCGCATTGGTCGCGACCGGCTCGTCGGCCAGAAACTCCCGGGCGCGGTCGGCGTAGAAGTCGCAGTTCCAGGCGCACTTCTTGATCTCGGCTTCGGCCTCGGTGATAGGCTTGCCCATTTCGTCGGTGATCAGCCTGGCGAACCGCTCGACGTTCTCACGCAGATAGTCGGCGGCAGCGTGCATGAGGCGAGCGCGTTCGTCGTACGCCGTGTTCCGCCAGCTGCGAAATGCCTCATGGACCTGAGCGAGCGCCGCTTCAACCTGGTTTGGTGTCCACTCGTCGTACTCGGCGATAACTTCGCCGGTCGCAGGGTTGATCGCTTGCATGGTTGCGTGAGTGACTGCCATCGTGGTCCTCCTCGTGTCTCTCAATTATCGAACGCCGGGTCGGTAGATCCGGCGGGGCGGCCACGGAGGCGCCAAACCGGGGGCTGGAGTGGCCTCCGAGCTCAGGCGACAGACGGGAGGGTGCCGCCACCGCCGCCGCCCGGCGGAGTCAAACGCTCGACGGCGTCGAGCACGTCCACCAGATTGAACGGTTTGGCGAGGTAGGCCGCGGCGCCAACCTCGCTCGCCCACTGATGGGCGTCGCGAGCCGCCGTCATCACGACGAGGGGCATGCTCTGGCCGCGCTCGCGGAGCGCTCGGACGAATCCCCAGCCGTCGAGGACCGGCATCCGCATGTCGAGCAGGATGATCGACGGTGCGGTGCGATCGATACAGTCAAGCGCCTCGGCACCATTGACGGCGGTCTCGACGACGTACCCTTCCATCTGCAGGAACTCGGCGAGCGTGCTGAGGATCGAGGGGTCGTCGTCGACCACCAGGATGGGACGGCGAGTCACCCGCCGGCTCCAGCCGTGGGTATTGAGCTCACCAATGACGTGGCTGGTGCGCCATCTGTACGCTCGGAAGTCCCGCCAATCAGCGGGAGCTCGAGGTGAAACGAGCTCCCCTTGCCCGGCCCCTCGGAGGTAGCCCACAGCCGGCCGCCGTGCTGCTCGGCGATACCTTTGCAGATGAACAGGCCAAGGCCCATTCCGGCGAAGCGCCGATCGTCGACATTCGAGCCGCGGTGAAAGCGGTCGAAGAGCAGCGGCACATCTTCGGCCGGGATACCGATGCCCTGGTCGCTCACGGTGAGATGGGCGCGGTCGCCGTCGTGGCGAACCGCAATTGTCACGGCGCCCCCGCCGGGGCTGTACTTGACCGCGTTGTCGAGAAGATTGTCGAGTAGCTGGGCGATACGGATGGGATCGACGTGTCCGATTGCCGGTGCCTCCGCCAGCACCCGGCACTCGTGCTGAGGCGAGACGTGGCGCTCGCAGGCCTCGGATGCCAACTGCGCCAGGTCCACGTCCTCCCGCGGCCCCAGGAGCTTCCCCTTTTCGACCCGAGAGATGTCGAGGAGGTCCGCAACCAGGCGGTTGAGGCGCCGCGACTCACGGATGAGGCGTTCGATGCCGGCGGGATCGGCGGGCGCCGAAGGATCGCGGCGGCTTCGCAGCTCCAGCAGCTGAGCCTGCGCGATGATCGCGGTCAGCGGCGTCTTGAGGTCGTGGGCGGCTGCCGAGAGGAAATCGTCCTTGAGGCGGGTAGCCTCCTCGCGTGCCTGCACCCGCGCTGCTTCGTCGATCAGGGCTCGGCTCTCGAGGATGACCGCGGCCTGATCGGCCAGCAATCCGGCCAGCTGCAAATCGTCCTCGGCGAAGATCGGAGAACGCGCCGCGTACGCTGCCAGAAAGCCAAGCCGGCGATCTCCGGTTGTAATGGGAACGGCCAGAATGGCCTTCACCCGGTGCTGCTGGTAAACGGTCTCGAGCCCCGGGTTGTCATGAGCGGCGTCCTCGGAAAAGATGGGACGCTGCTCGAAGTAGGCCTGTCCGGCGGCGGTTGCCGCCACCTCATCCGGAGGCAGCTGTGTTGCCAGTGAGTGCATCTCGAGCCGGCCCGAGGTCTCGTCCCACAAACCGACGACGGCGGTATCGGCGCCGAGGGCACTGGCGGCGCCGCGTTCCAGCTCCTGCACGATCGCGAGGGTGCTTGGCAGGCGGGGCAGTGCCGCTGCCCTTCCGAGGAAGTCGCGGAGCTCGGGCTCCTGCCAGGCCCGCCGTAGCCAGCCGGGCGGCGTGAATCCGACGAAGTACGCGGCGACACACACCAGAGCCAGACAGTCGGCAATAACGCCCCAGAGCCAGCGAGGCGACTGCGGCCATGCCACCTCGACGCCAGCCAACACGATGATAAGTCCCAGCCCAAGCGTGCCGGCGGCGATGGCGCGCAAACGCCGGCGGGTGATACCGTTGCCGTGCCTGGCGGCGGTGACAAATCGTACCGCGTCGTAGAGACTCAGGACCGCGAAGTACAGCACGATCAGGAGCGAGGGTGCCGCGGGCAGCTGCTTCCCGGCGGGAAGCCAGAAGAGCAGGAGGACGACCGAGGCGGCGAGCGCCGCCTCGGCGGCCCGGAGCACCTTCTTGCTGACACCGGCAAAGTCGTCGACGAGACGCAATAGCAGGTAGGGGAGTGCGATCAGCAGCGTACTCGTGGTGACGTTGAGCAGTGGACCCGGTTTGACGTTCGCCGCTTCTGTTACCCAGGTCTCGGCAATGATGAAGGCCGTTGCTCCGAAGAGCAGGGTCGCGTCGACGTTGGAGCGGCGGGGCCGAGCGATGGTTCGAGCCAGGACCACAACAAATATGACCACGAACAGCACCTGCGTGAGGTGCTGCAGAAACGTGTCTGCGCTCAAGCCCTGCTCCCCTACTCGGGCCGATCAGCCGGTCCGCGGACCGGCTGCCAATCCTTCCATTGTATTCATCTGGTTTGCAGCGGGCGACGTGCTGCCTGTCGAATCTCCGCTCTCGCCGCCGACCGGCAGGCACACCGTGAAGGTGCTGCCGGCGCCTTCCTCACTCACCACGTCGATCATCCCACCGTGCAGCTCGACGATCTGCCGCGCACCGGCCAGTCCAAGTCCCGAGCCGAGGGTGTCGCTGCCGACGTTGCGGCCGCGGTGGAAGCGCTCGAAGAGACGCGGAAGATCTTCGCTTGGTATGCCGATCCCACGATCCTGGACGGACACGCAGGCGAGTGTAGTCCCTTGCCGATCTTCCTCCCAGATAGTGACGGTGATGGCGCTGTCGTCGGAGCTGTACTTGGTTGCATTGGACAGCAGGTTGGCGAAGACGCGCTCCAGGCGGCCCGCGTCCCACCTTCCGGTCACACCTGGGACGAGCGCGCGGAGCTCGATCTGCCGCGTTTCCGATAACTCCGCCTGCTCGGCGATGCAATGCGACACCAGGCCAACGAGCTCGACTGGTGCTCTATCGAGGTGGAGAATCTCGCCCATCTGCAGCCGCGAGAGGTCGAGGAGATCGTCGATCATCCGTGCCATGCGATTCGCCCGCTGCTCTATGCGGGCCAGCCCGTCCACGAGCTGTTCGCGGTTGGAGGCTTCCGGTTGTGCCAGCCGGCGCTGCAGAACCTGCGCCAGCCCCTTGATCGTGGTGAGAGGCGTCTTCAGATCGTGCGCCGCGGCTGCAAGGAAGTTCTCTTTCTGTTGCTCGAGCGTGATCTGGGCGGTCACTTCTCGAAACGTCGCCACGGCGCCGAGCAGCTCGCCGTCGTGGCCGATGAGCGGCGCCGCCGATCCCTGGACGATGATGTCGTTCTCGCTGTCGCGTCGCAGGCGCCACATCGCGTCCTGGACGGTTGCGCGTTCGGCGAGTGCCCGGGAGAGCGGAAGCTGCTCCAGAGACAGCGGATCGCCTTTCACGTTCGTGACACGGCCCTTCTCGATAGCCTCCATGAGCGAGGTGCTGCGCGGTTCAAGAGCCAGCCGCTTGGCAGCTTCATTGCGAAATGTGATGGTGCCGGCAGGGTCCACAATAACCACGCCGTCGACAACCTGAGCAAGTGTCGCCGACTGCTCGGCGGCGACACGCGTTGCCTCCTCGTACAGGCGTGAGTTATCTACCGCGAGTGCGGCGCGGCGGGCCAGCACTTCCGCCAGCGCAAGGTCTTCTCGTTCGAATCGACGGCCGGATTCCGTTGCGACCAGGGTGATTACGCCGATGCGATTGCCACGAGCTTCCAGTGGAACGATCATCCACGAAGTTACTCCGGCCCGAAGTAGCAGGTCGTGGGTGTCGGCGTCGGGGACGGGCGCCGCGTCTGTGCCGTCCGGCGTCGCCGGGAGCAGCTCGGCCCGTCCGGAGCGAACGACCGACATGGCGCTGGCCGGCCCTTCTCCATCCAGCGCGAAGCGGCGAGCCAGCTCCTCGACATGCACCCCGTCTGCGGGATCGGCGTGAACCGCAGCCACCGTGCGCAACGATCCGTCCGGGTCGACGATGTGCACGACGCACCAGTCGGCAATGGCCGGCACGACGGCGTCAGCCACACTGCGGAGAGTCGTCTCATAGTCGAGAGAGGAGGCGAGCAGGGCGCTTGCATCCGCCAGTGTCGAGAGGCGGCGCCGCGCCTGGTCGGCCAGGGCGCGGGCATGCCGTTCGCACTCGAGAAGCTCGATACGCTCCCGCTCGGCGCGAACGCGCTCGGAGATGTCGGTGAACATGCCGAGGGCGCCCACGACGGTGCCCTGAGAATCACGGACCGGGGTCGTGCAGGCCAGCACGAGCAGCTCTGCACCGTCCCGGTGGCGGAATCGAAAGTCGAACTGCTCGAAGTTGCCCTGCAGGTTCTGGCCGATACGCTCGCGAGCCAGAGCCTCATCGCCGGGGAAGAGGCACTCAAGCACGGTCAGCCGTGCCAGCTCCTCCGGCGTGTAACCCAGCATCTCCGCCATCCGCTGGTTGGCGTAGACGGTGCGCGCCTGGTTGTCGACGAGCCAGATTCCTTCATTCGCCGTCTCGACGATGGTGCGATATCGCTCCTCGCTTCGCTGCAGCGCCTCCTCCACGCGCTTCCGCTCGGTGATATCGGTGTTGATCTCGAGGATGCGGTCAGGGCGGCCCTCCTCCTGTTGAAGCGTCCAGCGGCTCGCCGTCACAATCCGTGCCCCGTCACGGCGGGCATGCAGCAGCTCACCTTCCCAGCGACCGGTTTTCCGGAGCAGCCGCTTCGCCTCGCAGAGCTCGATCGGGTGACTGGTGTGCAGGATGTCGTGAGAGACGCGGCCCAGCACTTCCTCGGCCCCGTATCCGTACATGCTCTCGGCCCCAGGATTCCAGAACAGAATCTCGTCACTCGCAAAGTCGCGGACGAGGATGGCGTCCCGGGTGAGATTGACGATCTGCTCGCGCGTCGATCGGTCGACGCTCTCCGCCGGCGGCCGCGCGGCGCCCATGTGGCTGACTCTCCTGGACTGCTCTCGCGGAATGCAAGCTCAGATGTATTCCGCAGCCTGCATACGGCAACTACTATCCATAATGATGGGCAGGTCTGGGGGGAAAGTCAAGTCGTAACCGGGGCGCCGCGGGTCCGGTACGAATCGGTCAGGTAGCGGTCCTGGCGCCCTGCGGCCAGACGGAATCTACCCCTTGAAATCCTCGGTCAGCCAGAAGGCCGAGCCGATCTTGACGATCCCAATGCCCACCGTGCGAAACCCCGGGTTGATGATGTTGCAGGCGTGTGTGCCGGTGCAGCCCGGTCTGGGGGAGCCTTCGGCCATCATCATCCGGTCCAGGCGGTGGAGCGAGAAGAACTCGCTCCAGCCCTGTGCTACGCCGACGTTCTCGCCGGCCAGCTGATGGGGACCGCAGATGTCTGACGGAAAGTCATCGTGGCTGATCTGGCCCTGGGCCGCCATGTGCCGGGAGTGGCCAAGAGCGCCAATGCAGCGGCGCGTACCGTCGCTCTGAACCTCGTCGAGAAGGAGAGGGCCGACGTGATAGCGGGCACGATCCTGGTTCAGAAGCGCGAGCAGGGCACGTTGACAGCCGGCGACGCTGCCCGGACAGCGCGTCACGGTGCCAGCCGATCGGATTCTTGCGCCCGCGTGAGCCGCGCCGGCGCTGGCACCGCATGTTGCCAGTGCGGCGGCCACCGCAATCGCGATCACGTGCTGTGACCGCAGGCGAATCCACCAAATCATCGGGCTGGACCTCTCGAGCGCAACACGAAGATGAGCATACCACGTATGGAGAGCTGTCAGCCATCAGCGATGAGTGGTTTCCTTTCATCTCGCGATCCATTCGCCGCAGGAGCGTGTCGGGCTCCTCGGAGCGCTGAAAACGGGCATGACCATCGACAATAGCGCCGGCTCGGAAGTTGACATCTTTATCAACCTCGACGTACCGACGCTACACTGGTCCGGGTTGCGGCGGAACGAAGATTGGCTCGGTGAAGACCGATTCGAGCGGCAACTTTGCCGGCCACACGATCAAGATCCCGAAGAATGCAAAGCCGGGTGCGTACTCGATTGCGGCGATCGGCCAGAAGAGCGGCGCCACGGCCACGTTCACGGCAACGTAGCAAAGACACCAGTCAGCCGTCAGACGAACGCTGACGGCTGACACGCTGACTGCTGACGGCTCCCTACACCCGCGTCACCGCCTGCGGATTGAGCGCCTCGGGTGAGCTCACGCCGTAGAAGCTGTACCACGGTGAGGCCGCCTGGAGGCACTCGTTGACCGCCTCAATGTTGAGCACGCCCTGCGTCTCGAGCCATTTGTAGAAGGCATCCACGCCCTCTTCGCCGTAGACCTTGATACCATCCTTCCAGGTGGCGCGGCCGCAAAGCACACCGGCGAAGCGCACGCCCGACTCGGCCGCCAGACGCAGCGACTCGGTAAACTCGTTGTTGCTGACTCCGGCGCTCAGATAGATGAACGGAAGGCTGGCGACCGCCGCGGCCTCGCGGAAGTACTCCATCGCCTGGGCGCGGTCGTAGGCGGCCGTGCCCTCGAAAGCCTGGACGCCCTCGACGAACTTCATATTGACCGGGATCTCGACCTTCAGTACGTCGACACCATAACGGGGCTTGCTGAACTCTTCCATGCTGCGGCGTACAATCTCGGGCTTGCGGCGTGCGAACTCGAGGCCCTTTTCGTCACCGCCGTCCGGGTCGTAGCCGACAAACTCCAGGAAGAAAGGAGTCTCGTTGGCTCGACACTCGTCGCCGATACGTTCGACGAAGGCGTGTTTGATGTCGTTGATCTCATCCTTCTCGAACGGCGTGTAGTAGATCAGGATCTTGACCGCGTCCGCACCTTGCTCTTTGATCCGGCGGACCGACTCGCGGGGTAGCAGGTCGGGCAGCCGACCCGGCCTGGTGTTGTCGTACCCTGACTCTTCGTATGCCAGGAGCAGACCACAGCCGGGAGCCCGGCGTCGGGCGGCTGGCAGGCCGTACTCGGGATCAAGCAGGATAGCGCTGGCGTGCCTGCTCAGAACCTCGGTGACCGCGGCCTTGAACTCCTCCATCTGGGGTGCCCCGGCATCCTTCAAACCGGCAGCGGCCAGTGCCTTCTGCAGCGAGCCACGCTGGTCCATCGCCGCGGCGGCGATAACTCCCCGGGAATCCGAGAGCGCTTCCATTGCCCTGATCTTGCCGGCCGACAACGACATGTCTACACCTCCTGCCGCGGTGGCGGCGTGCCTTTCCCCACGACTATTCCATAGTAGCGGCGAGGGCGTGACAGTGGAACCGGCATCATCTGTCAACGCAGAGTGAGAATGGGCCACTGCCACGATCGTGAAAGGGCACCCCACTCGGGCAGCCCGCAGCAGGCCCCGGCGGGCGCACGCGCTTCCCGGCAGTCGTGAACGCCGGTGGTCGGCGAGAACCGCCGGTCAGGCGTCAGGAGCGCTCGGTTAGCGACCCATGCTTACCGGCCGTGGGGCGGAGCGTCAGGCGCGGCGGAGGACGAAGCCGACGATGAAGGCGATGATGGCGATGACCAGCAGGATGTGGATCGCGGCGCCAAGGACGTGGACTGCGAGTCCAATGATCCAGAAGATGATGAGGACCGCGGCGATGATCCAGAGAATCGTGAACAACGATACCTCCTGTGCTCGGCGGCCCATGGAGCGCCGGCGCCGGCGCCCGAGACCAGGGCTGCCTGTCCCAGTCTAGCGCGGCGGCATCAGGTTCGTATGCGGCTCAGGGCCGTCCCGTCAAGCCGGTAGTACGCTCGCCCCGGATAAAGCCGAATCAGGGCTGCATCGGCCTTACCCTGGTCTCGGGCGTAGACCACGTCGCCGTCCAGGGTTGGCGCGTTGGCGGAAAATACGTCGCCGTAGGTCCACCACACCCCCGGATTGGCGACCACGAAGACCAGCGCGTGGTGGACGCCGGCCCGTCGCACGGCATCGAGTGGGGCGGCGCTGGTGAAATTGTACCCGCGGTACATCGGTATCTGCGCCGGGAGATAGACGGCGAAGTTGTAGGCGAGGAGCCCGGCGAGAAGCAAGGACGGAGCGAGCAGCGCCGATGTGGCGCTCGCGGCGGCTGCAATCGGCAGACGCAGCGGCCAGCGCTGTAGCTCCTGTAGACCGCGGGCCGTGAGCAGGGCCAGCCAGGGCACGGCTATGGAGTAGTAGCGTGGCCCGTACATCACTCCCGGGTTCCAGTAGAAGACGTAGGCGATGATCACGGCCAGTGCCGACAGCCCGAAGATGGTGTCCCAGCGTGTGGCCCGCCCCAACAGAAACGGAAGAGCAGCGAGCGCCAGGGTGAAATAGAACGGCCAGCCGAAGAGATGCGCCTGCAGGAACTGCAAGTTCAGGGTGGTGTTCCAGAGGCCCTGAGCCGGGCCGAAGCCGCTGCCGATGTCGGAGTGGAACCCAACGCGGTCGAAGCTCCACCACAGGGTGTACGGACTGGTGAGCGGGCTGCCGGTCAGACGCCAGTTGTAGACGAGCAGGAAGATGGCGGGAAGCGCGGCGCCTCCGACCAACCAGCTCACGGATCGAACGCGACGAAGCACGGGACCGGAATGCAGGAGCACGGCGAATGGCGCGGCGAAGGCAACCGCATCGAGCTCTCGCGTAATGAAGCCCATGCCGAGAAGCAGTCCGGCAGGGAAGAGGAGGCAGTCGTCGGCGGTCCCGGCGCGGCCGCCTTCGACGCGGCGAACCCATCGGATGGAGAGGTAGGCGAAGCCCAGGAGGTAGAAGAGCGTCGCGGTGTGCGCCATGAAGCTTCCACCAAGGAAGAGCAGAAGCGGTGATGTCAGGCTCAGGAAGGCGCCGAGCAGGGCGAGGGGCCGGCTGTACACTTCTCGGCCGATCAGGTAGAGGAGCCCGAGGTTGGCTCCGGAGAGGACCGGATTGACGAGCCAGGGGATGCGAGCCAGCACCCCGACCGCCAGGAGCAGCGGCCAGCCCGGAGGGTACTTGCCGAACCAGCGACCATGGTAGAGGGGGATGAACTCCTCGGCGAAGAAGCTGGGGAGGCGTGGCGCCGGCGCCGAGAGCGCGCCCGACGCCAGCGTTCGGGCCTGGAAGAGGTAGGCGACCGAGTCCTGAACGTGCGGGATCTCTTGCAACAGCTGGCTGGCGATCGTCCCGGTAGCCACGGCTCCGGCCACGGCCAGCACGAGCGCGAAATTATCGGACAGGAACGGGGCGTCGACAGTGATGCGGCCGAACGGAGCGGCGCGCCGGCGGTCGAGCCGGGGAATCGAGCGGACCAGCAAGTACAGCGGGACGGCCAGGGCGAGCAGGACGAGCGCGACGATCACATTGCCGAGGGCGATGCGCAGCAAACGCTGGATGACTGGGACGGGGGAGACGTCGAGCGGCATGGCGGCCAGCGTCGCCCCGGAGCCGGTTCTGTCCCAGCGGAACCAGGTGAGATCAGGGCGATCCATCCGGACGGCGAAGTAGTAGCCGGTGAGCGCCGGCGAGATGCCGACGACGAGACCCTGGGTGCCGTCGGGACGGGCCAGATCGGCGGAGACTGTGTACGTCGAGTGGGACGGCACGTTGACGAGCGCGCTCGCGCCCACGTCGCCTTCCAGCTCGCCACGTGGGTTGACGCTCCAGGCGCCGGTGTACGGCCGAATCTGAGTGAGCGAGCCGACGCGGGTGACGGCGCCCCCACTCGCAAGCTGAAGGTTGGTCCAGGCTGGCTGAGGAGTGGCAAGGCGTACAAAGTCGCCGAAGCGGTGGAGCGGAGCCGACGACGGATAGGCCAGTGCCTCCCCGGTCGGCTGGACGCGATAGTCCCACATCGTGCCGGATTGCAGTCCGATCCCGCTCCCCGGCTGCGAGCGTGGAATCGCCAGCCGGTCGCGCCCCACCTGGGCGGTGAGGCTGTGAGGACCGACCCGAATGACGATGTGAATCTCCTCGCCGAGCGACCAGAGGTAGGCGAAGATGAGTACGAGATCGGCTGCCGCCACCAGGATGAGGCGGCCGTGCCGCGGCCACCAACCTGCCGCGATCGACAAACCGGCGAGCGCCAGGAAGGCAAGGGCCGCCGCCCAGGACCGGTAGCGCTCGAAATGGAGCGAGGCGGCCACGGTGACGACAAGAACGGCGGAAAGCCCTGACGCCAGGACGAGGCGGGGGGCGCGAGCCGCAGTTCGGTCCAGCCCCGGGGAGTCGCAGCCGCGCTCAGTCGTAATCTTCAGGCGGCGTTCGTCCCGTTCCTTCGAAATCGCGCTGGCGTCGAAAGTGCCACAGGATGAAGACCAGGAGCGGGATACCGATGACGGCGAAGATGATCGTTACATACACCCTGGCGCTCGCTTCGCTTCAGGGTACCAACAGCCGGCGCGGGGAGCGCTCAGCGACGTCCGAGGGCAGTACGTCCTAGACGGGCGGATCCGGCGACGAGGTCCCGCAGTCGGGGCACGATTACCGTTCCCAGCAAGACGGTGAACGGAATGGCGCCGAGCACGATCGCGGCGAGAACGAACACCGGCCGAATGCCCAGACCAGCCGCGGCGATTCCACCAAGCAGCGGTCCAGCCCCGAAGCCCATCGACGAAGCGGCACCCATCAGTCCGAAGGCGGTTCCCTTCGAGTCGGGCGGACTGGCAGTCGCCGCCCAGACGCCGACCAACCCGAAGACGCTACCGAAAGCCAGCGATGCGACCGACCGGAGGGCCAGAAAGACGACGAAGTTTCCGGCGTAGGCCTGGGGGAACAGCAGGAGCGCGGCGAGAGCGATTGAGATCATCAGAAGCGGCTTGACCGGGAGGTGGCGCTGCAGGCGGCCGGCCAGGTAGGCCCCGGCGGCAGACGCGATGCCCGACATCGCCATAACCCAACCGGTGTACGCGGCGACCTCCCGCGAGCTGTGGAGCAGGTCCTGCACGAAGAGCGGGATGATCGGCAGGAGGGAGGTGGCGGCCAGCTGGACGGCGAGGGTGAGGAAGACGACGGCGGCAAACGCAGGAATAAAGAGAACGGCGCGGATCGAGGGCCGCTTCTCGCGGGCCTGGCGCTCGACCGTGCGGCGCTCGGGCTCGCGAACGAACAGGTAGACCACGGCAGTGGCCAGGCCAAGGAGCACGCCCGCACCGACGAAGGGTGCTCGATAACCGAGCAGAACGGCGGCCGCGCCACCGCCGACCGGGCCAAGGGTCGCGCCAAGGGAGACGCTCATCTGCAGGAGACCCATCGAACGGCCGGTCTCCTCCTCGGGAACCGAGGCCGCGACCAGTGCCTGCGCCGCAAAGACGGTGCCGGTGAGCGACCCCTGGACCATGCGCAGGACCAGCAGCATCCAGGGAGATGACGCCGCACCCATCAGCGCCAGCAGAACCGCCGCGCTTGTCATGGCACGCAGCAACATGAAGCGGTAGCCGACACGATCGGCCAGACGCCCCCAGATCGGGCCGAAGATCGTCGCCGGGATAGCGGGGCCGAAGCCGATCAGACCAGACCAGAGCGCCGTCTGGCCGAGGCCATGGACCCCCAGGTCGTGCTGCAGGTAGAGCGGGACGAAGGGGAGCGTGAAGTCGAAGCCGACGATAGCGGTTGCCTGAGCGATGCAAACGGCAACCAGGGACGCGCGCCAATGCGGCGAACCCGCCGCGGCACGCGATGAAGCGTGCGCCATGAATTCCTTCAATCAATCCGCGGGCGAGCAGACGTCTCGAGGCGAGAGCAGGAACGCTCCAGCCCGGGGATGTGGTGGACTCTCTACCCTACCACGGCGTCGCGAAGCGGCTCCAGCCGGGCCAGCAGCTCAGGAGTCAGCTCCTCCAGTGAGTCGAGGCGGAGATCAGCGCGCGCCATGCGAGGATCAGCAGCCAGGTAGGGATCGGGCACCGCAATGCAGAACATACCTGCAGCCTTGGCGGAGAGCACGCCGTTCGGCGAGTCCTCGAGGGCGAGGCACCCGCCGGGCTCAACGCCCAGGCGCCGCGCTGTGCGCAGGTAGACGGCGGGATGCGGCTTTCCCTCGGGATCGTCCTCGGCCGAACAGATGACGTCGATGTAGGGCTCGAGATCGAGACGCCGCACCACGGCCCGAATCAGGTCCTCACCGGAAGAGGAGGCGATTGCGATCGACATGTCGGCGTCGCGGACGGTACGCAACGCGCTGTGAACTCCCGGCTTGGGCTCACCATCGGTTTCGACATGGTGGCGCACGCCGGCGACGATCTCGGCCGTCACCTGGGCGGTCGATGGGCCGCTCCAGGGGTGTCGCCGGTACCAGAGCTCGACGACCTGAGCGATGCGCACACCCATCGTGGCGAGCATCTGCTCCTCGGTGAGGTCCAGGCCGAGCCGGCCGAACACCTCGATTTCCGCCCTTCGCCAGATCGGCTCGGTGTCGATCAGCAGGCCGTCCATGTCGAAGACGGCTGCCTGGAAGGAAGTCACACCTCAGGCTAGCAGACGTCTTGACGAATGCCAGCCGGCGTTCCATGCTGTAGATATGGGAGCAAGGCGGCAGGACGCGGAGCTGGAGTCGCTTCTCGCGTCTGAGCGGGAAGCGCGGGCTCGCGCCGAAGCGGCGGAGAGCGCGCTGCGCACGATCATTGGAGCGGCTCCGCTTCCAATCGTCTCGCTGGACGTCGAGGGGAACGTCACCAGCTGGAACAGGGCTGCGGAGGCGATCTTCGGCTGGAACGAGACAGACGTGCTCGGGAAACCGTCGCCGACGATTCCAGAGGACGAGAAACCGGCATCCGATGCAGTTCTCCGGCACGTGCTGGAGGGCGAGACGGTGCGGGGCCTGCGGCGCACCCGGCGTCGCAAGGACGGTTCCTCGATCGAGCTGAGCATCTACACCGCGCCGCAGCTGGATGCTCAGGGCCAGGTGGTCGGTACCGTCATCCTGGCGGAGGACATTACAGAGGCAGTCCGGGCTCAGGAAGAGCGAGAACTGCTGCTTCGCGCGGAACAAGAAGCGCGGGATCAGGCGGTACTGGCCGGCCGCCGCTTCCGGTTTCTCGCCGAGGCCGGGAGTGAGCTGTCAAGCTCGCTCGACTACGAGACCACGCTAGGCAGCGTGGCACGACTGGCCGTGCCGCGCATTGCCGACTGGTGCTCGGTCCTGGTAGTGGAGCGTGATGGAGAGGCGCGACAGCTCGCCACCGCGCACGTCGATCCGGCCAAGGTGCAGCTGGCCGAGCAGCTGGCCGTTGAGTACCCGTACGACCCGGAAGGCACGACCGGCGCCCCGGCCGTCATCCGCAGTGGCGCACCGGAGCTCATTCGTGAGATACCGGACGAGCTGCTCGAGCAAGTGTCTCCCGACGAGCGGATTCTCGGGATCCTGCGAGATCTCGGCCTCAAGTCGTCGATGACGGTGCCGATGGTCGCACGTTCGCGCGTCGTCGGCGCCATTACGTTCGTCTCTGCCGAGTCCGGCCACCTCTTCGGTGAGGACGATCTGCTCCTGGCGGAGGAGCTGGCCTCCCGCGCCGCGCTGGCCGTGGACAACGCCCGGTTGTACCGCGAGGTCGTCGAGCTGGTGGGACAGAAGGACGAATTCCTCGCCGCCGCGGCGCACGACTTGAAGAACCCGCTTGCCATCATGAAGACGCTGGCTCAGATGCTGTCGAAGCGGGTCGCGCGGGAGGAGACGCCGGATGTTCCGCGCCTGCTGGACGTTCTAAGCCGGATCGACGTGGCCGCGACTCGGATGGCGGGGCAGATCAATGAGCTGCTCGATATCGCCCGGCTCCAGATGGACCGTCCGCTCGATCTCGACCGGCGACCCGCCGACTTGCTGCCAGTCCTGGCGGAGGCGGTCGACGAGTACCGGCATCTTACCGACCGCCACTGCATTTGCTTCAGCAGTTCTGTCCAGACCCTCCCCGGTGACTGGGATGTGGTGCGCCTGGAGCGAGCCATTTCCAACCTCCTCTCCAATGCCGTGAAATTCTCCCCGGAGGGAGGCGAGATTCTCGTGTCGATCAATGTCGAAGAGGGTGGCTCCGAGGGCTGGGCGACCATAACCATTCGCGACCGAGGGATCGGCATTCCCGGGCGCGATTTGCCTCACGTATTCGAGCGGTTCTATCGAGGGGAGAATGTGACACGCCGTATAGCAGGAACCGGTATCGGATTGTTTGGAGTGCGGCAGGTCGTCGAGCAACACGGGGGCCGGGTAGCGATCGAGAGCGAACTGGGAGCCGGGACGCACGTGTCGGTGCGGCTCCCGCTCCGTCCCATGGACGAAGGCGTGGTGTCAGACGGGAAGGGGTATCGTGATGAAGCGTGACACCTGGGATGTCGAGCCGGTTCTGGTAGTCGACGACGATCCGGATTTGAGACTGGCAATCCAGTGGGCGCTCGAGGATGAAGGTCTGGAAGTGGTGACGGCGGCGGATGGCCGTGAAGCGCTGGACGTCGGCACCAGAAGTCAACCGTCGCTGGTTGTGCTCGATATCGGGTTACCGGTCCTCGACGGCTACGCCGTTGCCGCGGGACTGAGGCAGACACATGGTTATGCGGTCCCCATTCTTGTGGTAACGGCTGACGGACGCGCCGCCGAGAAGGCTGAACGGGTGGAGGCGTTTGACTATCTCCACAAACCGTTCGAGCTCGACGATCTATTGTCGGCGGTCAGACGTGGACTCGGCTGAGGGGACGCTGCTGCCGCCCGCACCCGAATAGTTGCCGCCAAAGTGACGCGAATATGTATTTCGTCGCATATTCGTGGCGAAAACGGATAAGCGCTCTATTCGTTGCCGTTTGACGTATAGCGCTGCGAGGTGGGCCGAATTCTTGCGTTTGGCACACTTCTTGCAGATCGGATGAGGTGAGTCAACCAGAGACAGGAATGCAGTCCGGTTGACTACCAGGTGCGTCTTCTCCTTAGCCTCGTCCCGGCGCCGCGATGATTCTCTATCAGACGGCCCGTCAGCAGTATCACACGCGGCGCCGGGACCCTCCTCCGCAGTCATCACGTACCGAGGAGCGAGACACCGGCCAGGCCGTGCGGGGGCCTCGCCTCTACCCAGGTGATCGGTGCGAAGCGAACTGAGGGGCGGTCGGCGGTACGGTAGTGGTTCGCCCAGTAACCGCCGTCAGGTTGGCCGGTGAGGAACGGCACTTCCAGTGCGGACCAGCGTGCGGCGCATGCGACTCCTGGAGCGGCCAGTTCATCGTCGAGGCTGCCGGAAGCGGCAGCGGCATCCACCAGGCGCCGAAATGAACAGAGCTCGGCCGGCAGGATGCCGGCCGAGCAGCCTGGAGCTGTTGATTGGCGCGTCGCGATGGATGGCGGGTGATGTGCCTTCAGGCGTTGCTGGCGACCAGCTGACCCATCGTTTCCCGCACCAGCATCGGCAGGTTCTGCTCGATCCAGTCCGCCATGGCCCGGTCTTCGTCCAGAATCTGCTGGCAGACGCTCGCCGTCTCGGAGTCTCCGATAGCCTGCGCAGCGGCGATGAGGGCGGTATAGGATGCCACCTCAAAGTTCTCCGCGGCATAGTCGGCGAGCGCGTTCTTTACCATCTCATCCTGGGCGGCGCCGGTTGAGAGGGCCTGCATCTGGCCGAAGAGCGTCGCCATGCCGGTCTTCACGGCGGATGTGCTGCCGCCGAGCCGCTGCACGCACTGCTCGACCAGGTCGGCGTGACGCCGCGTCACCTCGAGATGCTGCTCGAGCTTCGCCTGAACCTGTGGGTAGTCCTTTGCGTCCTTCACCTGGTGCTCGAGTATCTGGACGAGCGCGTTCTCCATGCCGTGCGCGTCGTTGAGCCAGGCCTTTACGATGTCCTGATTCCCCATATTGCCGATCCTCCGTAGGTCTGGAAGTGTACTGTGACCAGAACGGTCTGTGCAATCTCGTCGCAAGAAGCGTGCCGCCGACTAGCAACGCACTCATCGCGTCGGCCCGCTGTGCTTGTCGGGGGAAGTATATAGTACGGCCTATATATAGACGTCCATATACGAATGAGCCCGCACTATCGAGACAACATGCGGTATGCGTCGCTGTAATCGCCGTTCAGAAATGCCTCTGTGATTCGATCTCTGGCGCACTCCTGCTTCGTGGTTTGGCTAATTGCCGGATTATGTGTAACCTTAGAAGTAGATAGAGGAAGTTCGAGAAACAGGATGGTTTGCGCCTCGAAATAGGGAAGCCGTACTGATACCTCAGGGAAGCTGCAGCCTTCGTCGGAAAACGCCAGGCAGGGCCGCCCAGACTCCCGGTGCCTCGGGCCACGTCAGAACCGCTCCACTCTTCCTGACGTCGCCCCACGCGCTCCAAGTGCTCCTGCGGTCCGGGGCACCGGGCTCCGCTCCTCAACTCAGCAGCACGGGACAACCGCATATACCCGGCCACAGGACCCTCTGCATCGTACCCACCGGCCTGTGGCCGGTGTACCTTTTACGAGATGACCAACTTAGGAGATGACCAACACTTCTAGCGCGCGGCTGCTGCTCGTGGTGGATAGCCTGGACGTTGGCGGCGCCGAGTGGCATGTCGTCGAGCTTGCCGGGGCGCTGCGGCGGCGCGGCCGTGACGTGGAGGTCGCGTGTTCGGCGGGTGGCGAGCTCGAGCCTCGGCTCGAGGCGGCGGGGATCCGCGTCCACGTCCTTGGGACGTGCCGGGTGAGGCGGCGGACGAGCCCGGTGTATGCATGGAGGCTCCGAAGGCTCGTGACTGCCCGTGAAGTCGAACTGGTTCACGCCCACGTCTTCGCCAGTGAGGTGGCCGCGGCGCTCGCGGTTGCCGGCATGGGGATCCCGCTGGTCGTGACTGCGCACTCGGAGGCGTGCTGGATGGGCCCGGCCTCGCGTCGCTGGCTCGACCTGATTCGCCGGCGCGCCGATCATGTAATCGCCGTGACTTCAGGACTGGCGCAGCGGGCGCTGGCGCGGGGATGGGGCGGGGGCAACGTTTCCCTGGTTGCTACCGCGGTGGCCCGGGCCACTGCCGTAGCCGCCAGCTCGATGCGCCGCGACGGGCATGGGGGTGCGCATATCGGAGTGGTGGGCCGGCTCGTCCCCGAGAAAGGTATTGACGTTCTGCTGGAAGCAGCCGCCCTCCTGACGAACCGGTTCGAGAATCTGCGGGTTTCGATTGTCGGTGACGGTCCGGAACGGCTGAGGCTGGAACGCCAGGCGGGACGGCTGGGGCTGGACCGGACAGTTTGCTTTCTCGGTACGAGGCTGGATGTACCGCGCCTGATGCCGCGGTTTGAGGTTCTCGCCGTGCCTTCGCGGAGCGAGGGCGCACCTCGTGTGGTGCTGGAGGCGATGGCAGCCGGTGTTCCGGTGGTGGCGAGTGCGGCCGGCGGGATCCCGGAGCAGATCGTGGCCGGACGCGGCGGCATTCTCGTCCCGCCGGGTAACGTGTCCGCTCTGGCCGGAGCGCTGGCCACCGTGCTCAGTCAGCCGCAACTGGCGGAGCGCCTGGGAGAAGCCGGCAGGGCCGAGGCGGAAGCGCGCGACTTCGACGCGACGATGGACACAGTCGAGTCCATCTACCGTGGGGCAGTGCCGGCCCGCGTGGCGAAGGCGCGGTCTCACGCTGGTCATCAGGTCGGGATCGTAAGATGGGGAACGGCGAATCCACCGTCCGGTCCGGATCACCGGATCTGACGAGAAGCTCCGGACGGATACGCAATTGAAGGGGGAAGTGTGTGCGTGCCCTCGACCTGATTTCCGCCGCCCCGATTGCCGATGTCGATCTCGTGGAGCGCTTGTTAGGCGACGAGGTCCCGCTCGAAACCCTGTTGACGGCAGCCGATGAGCTGCGACATCGGGGGCATGGGCGCCGCATCACCTACTCGCGGAAGGTATTCATCCCGCTGACGCAGCTCTGTCGAGACCGGTGCGGCTACTGCACGTTCGCGCAGGCTCCGCGGGCCGGGGAGCCCGCCTTCATGGATGAGAAGGCGGTGCTGGAGGTCGCACGGCGGGGCGCCGAGCTCGGTTGTCATGAGGCGCTCTTCACGCTGGGCGACCGACCGGAGAAGCGCTGGAAGGCCGCCCGGGACGAGCTGCGGGGGCGGGGGTTCGCGACCACCATCGATTATCTGGCGCATGTGGCGGCATGTGTGCTGCGCGAAACAGGCCTCCTGCCTCACACCAACTGCGGCATTCTCGACGCTGCCGAGATGACCCGGCTGCGCGGCGTCGCGGCCAGCCAGGGCCTCATGATCGAGCAAACGTCGTCTCGCCTTCTCGAGCGGGGGCAGGCGCACTGGGCGGCTCCCGACAAGGTCCCGGCCCGCAGGCTGGCCACGGTCCACCTGGCCGGCAAGCTGGGCGTGCCGTTCACCACCGGGGCGCTGATCGGCATAGGCGAGACTCGCCGGGAGCGGGCCGAGACATTGCTCGTGATGGGTCGACTGGGCCACGAGAGCCACGTGCAGGAGATCATCATCCAGAATTTCCGGGCCAAGCCCGGGACGCCGATGGAGGGCGCGCCGGAGCCCGGACTGGCCGATGTGCTGCGCTCGATTGCCGTGACCAGGCTCTGTCTCGGGCCCCAGCCGCACCTGCAGGCGCCGCCCAATCTGGCGCCGGTTCACTACCGGCATCTCCTCCGATCCGGCATTGACGACCTCGGCGGGATCTCGCCCCTGACGATCGACTTCGTCAACCCCGAGGCGCCGTGGCCCCACCTGCGCGAGCTCGACGAGATCTGCGCCGTGGAGGGACTTCAGCTGTGCGAGCGCCTGGCCGTCTATCCCGAGTACATTCGGGAGCTCGGGAGCGCCGAGCGCTGGCTCGATCGGGAGGTGCTGCGCTGCACCCTGGCAGCGGCCGACGGTGAGGGACTGGCACGTCAGGACGCCTGGTTTGCCGGCTCGATCACGCCGCCGGTGCGAGGCCCGGCTCGTCCCCGGGTGGTACGTCCCGAGATCGCCGCGGTGCTCGACCGCGTCGAACAGGGCGTCGAGCTGGAGGAGCGAGAGATAACGCTGCTCTTCACTGCGCGGGGTGCCGAGTACCATCGACTCTGCGAGCTCGCCGACCTGGAACGCACCAGACGAAACGGCGACGTGGTGAGCTTCGTCGTCAATCGCAACATCAACTACACCAACATCTGCTACTTCAAATGCCAGTTCTGTGCCTTCTCCAAGGGCAAGCTGTCGGAAGACCTCCGGGGCAAACCGTACCGCCTGGGCATAGACGAGGTGGTTACACGGGTACACGAAGCGCGGGAACGCGGAGCCACCGAAGTGTGCATGCAGGGTGGCATTCATCCCGACTACACCGGCGACTTCTATCTCGAGCTGCTGAGCGCTGTGAAGGCCGCCGTGCCGAACATGCACGTTCACGCCTTCTCGCCACTGGAGGTGTTCCAGGGTGCGCAGACCAGCGGCCGAACGGTCGAACAGATGCTGCTCGCACTCCGCGCGGCCGGTCTGGGGAGTCTGCCCGGGACGGCGGCTGAAGTGCTCGATGACCGGGTGCGGCGCATCATCTGCCCCGACAAGATCAACACCGCGCAGTGGGTGCATGTGGTCGAGACGGCGCACCGGGTTGGGATACCGACCACCTCGACCCTGATGTTCGGACACGTCGACGGCCCTGAGAACTGGGCGCGGCACCTCGTGGTGTTGCGCGAGCTGCAGGCACGGAGCGGAGGCCTTACCGAGTTCGTGCCTCTGCCGTTCGTCCACATGGAAGCGCCGCTCTACCGGAAGGGACGGGCGCGGCGTGGTCCGACGTTCGAGGAAGCGATCAAGGTGCACGCCGTCGCGCGACTGGCACTCCGCGGCTCCGTCGACAACATCCAGTGCTCCTGGGTCAAGCTGGGGGTCGCCGGGTGCCGGATCGCGCTCCAGGCGGGATGCAACGATCTGGGTGGCACGCTGATGAACGAGAGCATCTCGCGGGCCGCCGGAGCGAACCACGGGCAGGAGCTGCCCGCGGCGGAGATGGCGCGGATCATCGCCTCGATCGGTCGGGTCCCGGTGCAGCGCACGACGCTCTACCGCCGTCTGAGTGAAGAGGAGACGCTCGCCACGGCCGGAACCGGCGCGGCCTGAAGCGTCCTGGTTCAGCCGCGAGCCACGGAGCGGTCGTCGACGAGCCGGCGCAAGCGGCGGATCCCGTCACGGATCGTCGCCGGGTCAGGCTGGGCGAAGCCGAGCAGAAAGGTAGGCGCCGCGGGAGGTGTCCGGAAGTACCGTGAGGCGCCGCGCAGGCCGATTCCTTCGGAGGCCGCCCGGCGCACGATTTCTTCCTCGGTCAACGCAAGGTCGAGCGTCACCAGGAGGTTGATTCCACCATGGCGCTCGCCGACGGTGGCGCGCTCGCCAAACTCGTCGGCCAGGGCACCGAGGAGAGCGTCGCGCCGTATCCGGTAGAGACGGCGCATGCGCCGGATGTGGCGCTCATACTGACCGCTGAGCATGAACTGGGCGAGCGCCGCCTGTTCGAGGATAGGGGCGCCGCTGTCCCACAGCGCCTTGGCGTCGACAATAGGCTCGCTCAGTGCATCCGGCACGACAAGGAACCCGATCCGCAGGCCGGCGAGCACTGATTTCGAGAACGTTCCGGCGTAGACGACGAGCCCGTTGCGATCCAGACCTTGCAGCGACTCAACCGGCCGCCCTTCGTAGCGAAACTCGCTGTCGTAGTCGTCCTCCACCACGAGCATGCCGTGCCGGGCGGCGATCTCGAGCAAAGCGAGGCGGCGGGGCAGCGACAGCGTGGCTCCGGTCGGGTCCTGGTGTGACGGCGTCACGTGCACCATCCGGTGGGGACCAAGATCGGCGAGGCGGCTCACGATCATGCCGTCGTGATCCACCGCGACGGGTGAGATCGCCAGCGAGCGAGACTCGAAGGACAGACGCGCCGCCGGATAGCCCGGGTCCTCGACCGCCACGCGGTCGCCACTCTCGAGCAACAGCTGGACGAGCAAGTTCAAGCCCTGCTGCGTTCCATTGACGATGACAATCTGATTCGGGGTGCACGAAACCGCGCGATAGCCCGCGACATGCTCCGCGATGGCGCGTCGCAGATCGGGGTGCCCGGCGGCGGGAGGGTAAGTGAACAGACGGGAGCGGTCGGAGGTAAGGGCGCGCTCGACACTCGACCGCCAGGCGTCCCAGGGGAACTCATCCTGCGCGATGCGGTGCGGCCGGAAGTCGTACGGGTACCAGACCTCCTCGCGCGGCCGCAGCAGCGCGCTGAACTCAGGCGTTGCGATGCGCCGCCCCCAGCGCGAAAGCCCCGGCGCGGCAGTGGAACTGGCGTAGCCGCGCGACTCAGGCTGGAGCCCGTTGTGGGGGAGATCCGGAGCGACGTAGGTACCCGAGCCGTGCCGGCCGAGAATGTAGCCCTCCGCCTGCAGCTGCTCGTAGGCGTCCGCAATAGTACTGCGGGAAAGCGCCAGCTGTCCGGCCAGTGCGCGTGTTGCCGGCAGCCGGTCGCCCGACTTGAGCCGTCCGCTCAAGATCGCCGACCGCAGGCCCTCGTAGACCTGCCGGTGGAGCGGCGTGTCGCCCGCCGGATCGACCTGGAATAGGTGCTGCATGGGTGAACCTGCAGGGTATCGGTTGATGTGCGGCGGGAGCTGGTGCAGAACCGCAGCCGCACCCTGTGGCGTGGCGCGCTAGGCCGCGCCCCGCACGATGTCGACGAAGTAGCGGTGCATGCGCGTGTCCTCGGTCAGCTCGGGATGGAAGGAGGAGACCAACAGCGAGCCCTGGCGGGCGGCAACCGCGCGACCGTCGGGAAGTGACGCGAGGACATCGACGTCCTCGCCGACCCGCTCGATGACCGGGGCCCGGATGAAGACGGCATGGAGCGGCGCGGCGCCTACGGCTGGAACGGTGAGATCCGTCTCGAAGCTCTCCCGTTGACGACCGAAGGCGTTGCGCCGCACGGAGATATGCATCCCGCCGAGTACGGGCTGATCGGTCCCCGCTTCCTCGACATTGTCGGCCATCAGGATCATGCCGGCGCACGTCCCGTAGACCGGCAATCCTTCGTCGATCCGGGCGCGGAGCGGCTCCAGCATCTCGAACCGGCGCAGAAGCTTGCCGATCGCCGTGCTCTCGCCGCCTGGTATCACCAGTCCGTCGATTTCGTCCAGCTGCTCGGCACGCTTCACCGCCGCCGGTCTGGCGCCGGACCGGTCGAGCATCGCCTGGTGCTCGGCGATGTCCCCCTGCAGGGCCAGCACGCCGATCCTGGGCACTACCAGCCCCGGGTCGCCAGCAGCTCGCGTTCCGGGATGACGCTGATCTCCAGACCGCGCATCGCCTCGCCGAGGCCGCGGCTGGCATCCGCCACGATCGAAGCGTCCTCGTAGTGGGTGGTGGCCTCGACGATGGCCCGGGCGCGCGCCGGCGGGTTCTCGCTCTTGAAGACGCCGGAACCCACGAAGATACCGTCGGCACCGAGCTGCATCATCAGGGAGGCATCGGCCGGAGTGGCCACGCCGCCGGCGCAGAAGTTAACGACCGGCAAGCTCCCGTGTTCGTGGACGTACCGGACCAGCTCGTACGGCGCCTGGAGCTCCTTGGCTTCAGCCATCAGCTGCTCGCCGGAAAGCGACTGGACCCGGCGGATACCGTCCACCATCGCCCGCATATGGCGAACTGCTTCCACGATATTGCCCGATCCGGCCTCACCTTTGGTACGGATCATCGCCGCGCCTTCCCCGAGGCGCCGCAACGCTTCTCCCAGGTCGCGCGCGCCACAGACGAAGGGGACGGTAAAGGCATGCTTGTCGACGTGGTACTTGTCGTCGGCCGGGGTGAGCACCTCGCTCTCGTCGATGTAGTCGATGCCGAGCGACTGCAGCACCTGCGCCTCGGCAAAGTGGCCGATGCGGCACTTGGCCATGACGGGAATGGTCACCGCACGCTTGATCTCCTCGATCAGTATCGGGTCGCTCATCCGCGCGACACCTCCGGCGGCGCGAATGTCCGCCGGAACTCGTTCGAGAGCCATAACGGCGACGGCGCCGGCCTCCTCGGCGATGCGGGCATGTTCGGCGGTAACGACGTCCATGATGACGCCGCCCTTGAGCATCTGAGCGAGGCCGGCTTTGGCCCGCCAGGTACCTGTTTCCATGTACGGCTCCTTGTCGGTGGTGAACGAAGGCATGGCGCATCCAGAAGCCGGGAAGTGGCCTGCTCTTCTACGTCGATAGTAGCAGAACACATGAGGCCACTTTCCGGCGGTCCAGCTCCCGTCCAGCGCGGCCGGAGGAGCGGAATGACGGCCGCGCGGCAGCGAGAATCCCGCAGTGCTGTACACTCGATGCACGATGCGAGTGCTCTGCACGTGAGTCGGGGTAACGGTTCGAACGGGAATGACGACCACCCGCTTCGAGTCGTGCCGCGAGATCGGAGCGCGCCGGCCGATCTGACACGCGTGTCGCTTCCTCCGTGGCGAGGCTGGCGTGGTGTCGTGGCGTACCTCCTTGCCGGTGCGATCGCCATCGTGCTGGTCGCCATCTTCAAGTTGCCGATGCTGGCGGCCAACGTGCACGTCAACATCTGGTGGTTCGAGAGCCTGGGGATGGGCGACGTCTACGGCCGCATCTGGAGCACGCAGAAAGACCTCTTTCTCGTCTTCTTCTTCATCTGCTACGTGGCTTTCACCGCGGTCTATCTCGCCACGCGGGCCCTCACCTACCGGCCGGGCCCGGATCCGGTGGCCCGCTGGATCGGTTCGGTCAGCGCGCTGACGGTCGGCTTCCTGGCAGCCGCGATCGCGATGGCGATCGCAAACGCCATGGCCGGCGAGTGGCAGCAGTATCTGCTGGCCAGTCACGGCCAGACATTTGGGCTGGGCGATCCGGTGCATCACCGGGACATCGGTTTCTACGTCTTCACGCTGCCGTGGCGCCAGACGCTGTCGAACTTTGCGGTCGGCCTGCTCGTGCTGTGCGCGCTCGAGATCGGCGGTCTGGCAGGAATCTACACGCTGACCTCGCCCTACCAGACGGCAGCCGGCGATATCCGCCGGCTGATCGCGATCGGCAGCCTCTTCGGCGCCGTGCTCTTCGGCTTTCTCGCCTGGCGAAACTTCTATCTGAATCCGTATGACCTGCAGCAGCCGGGGACGGTATACGGGGGAGGAGCGACCTTCGTTCACTCGTCGCTGTGGTGGTACCCGATCGTGGGCGTGGTCGAGATCGTGACGGCGCTCGTCCTGCTGGTCAACACCGTCATCCGGCGAGCCGGCCTGGCCTGGATCGCGGTCCTCCCGATGGTCGTGGGGATTGCCTCGTCGGCCGGGCAGGGAATCTTCCAGAAGTTTGTGGTTGCGCCGAACGAGCTGGCGGCCGAGTACGCCTACCTCGGATGGACGCTCAACTCGACCCGCCATGCCTACGGGCTCGACCAGTGGAAGGTCCGCGAGTACACGCCACACACGCTGACACAGAGCGATGTGTCGGCGAACGGCGAAACCGTCAACGACACGAGGATCGCGGACACCGGAGCCTTCACGCAGGTCATCCAGCAGCGGCAGGAAAATCGCATCTATTACAGCTTTAACACTGCAAACATCGACCGCTATCCGGTCAACGGCCGGGAGCGGCAGGTCCTGCTGGCGGCACGCGAGCTCGATTACACCAAGCTGCCGGCGCAGACCTGGGTGAACGAGCACATCAAGTTCACGCATGGCTACGGACTCACCATGTCGCCGGCCAACACGGTGACACGCGACGGTCAGCCGGTGCTGTGGGTGCAGAACGTGCCGGTGCAGGAAACGATTGCCGGGCTGCCGCCGGTCACTCAGCCGCGCATCTACTTCGGCCAGGATACGGAGAGCTGGGTGCTGGTAAACGCGACCACACCGGAGTTCGACTCCTCCACGGCCGACCAGGATACCTCGTACCGGTACCAGGGCCCGGACGGCGTGGCGGTGGGTTCCGGCCTTCGCCGGCTCACCCTGTCCTGGGTGCTGGAGGGCGGATTCCCGTTCGTGAACAAGCTCAACATCAGCTCGTACATCAGGCCGTCGACGCGGATTATGATGCACCGGGACATCGTCGATCGCACCCAGACAATCGCGCCCTGGCTGACTCTGGACTCCAGCCCGTATCTCGTCCTGCGAAACAACGGGAGTCTGGTCTGGATGCTGGATGGCCTCACGTCGACCGATTCCTACCCCTACTCCGATCCCACCGGGGGAATCAACTACCAGCGCAATAGCGTCAAGATCGTGCTCGACGCCTACACCGGCCGGCCTACCTTCTACGCGTTCGATCCGGGCGATCCGATCCTGCGGGCCTGGTCGTCGGTGTTTCCCGGGCTCATTCACCCGTTCAGCCAGATGCCGGCCGATTTGAAGGCGCACATCAAGTATCCGGACGATTATCTGAACTGGCAGACCTCCGCCTACCAGCGCTACCACGTGACCGACATCACCTCCTACTACAACAGCGACAACGAATGGAGCGTGGAGAGCTCGACGATCTACAACTGGATCGACGGGGCGAGCGAGACGAACAGGCTGGAGCCGATCTGGACGCTGGCCCGCCTCTTTGGCGAGCCGCACAGTAGCTTCTTCTCGATTCTGCCCTTCTCGGTGCGCGGCAAGGCGCCGATGGCAGGCTACATCGCGGCCAATAACAACACCTATCAGGTCACCACGCTCGACATGCCGCGCGGCGCGCAGACGATGGGGGTGACGCAGTTTGAGAGCCTTTTCCAGCAGGCGCCCACGATCAGCAGCACCTTGACATTGCTCGATCAGCACGGAAGTCAGGTCGTGCTGGGTCAGGGCGTGATCCTGCCGGTAAGGAAGGCGCTGCTCTATGTCAAGCCGCTCTATCTGCGCTCGGCCAGCCAGCAGACGCTGCCGCAGCTGATTCGCGTGGTGGTCGGGACGCAAAACGCGGTCAACTGGGGCTACACGCTGCGCGATGCTTTGAACAATCTCCTGACGCAGGGAGACATCTCGAACGTCGGCCAGCCTGGGTCCCAGCCGACCGGACCGCCCGCCACGCCCCCTTCGACCGGCACGCGCTACAGCCGGATGTCCACGCCGCAACTGGTGCGCCTTGCCACCTCGTACTACCAGGCGGCTGAGCGTACGGCCAGTCTCAGCGAGAAGGATCGCGACCTCAAGCAGGTGGGTCTGATCCTGCAGGAGCTGCTGCACCGCCAGCGGTAGCCCGCGCGTACCCAGGGCACAGGTGGTTCAGCCGTGTTTTCGCCGAAGGACGGTGCGACTACGCGCTGCGCTCGGGGCAACCCGTACCGAAAACGGCGAGCGGGGGAGCCGAGGAGGCAGTCCCCGGGCCTCGAACAGCCGGGGTTACCGCAATGGAAGCCGGTTCTTCGCCCTGGAAGCTTCGCGCGACCAGAGTGGGGCGGGCGCGTCGCGCAGCAGCCAGACGATGCGGCCCACCAGCAAGGCCGCCGCGGCAAAGAACGGGAGAAGGGTGGGGAAACCGGTAATGCCGAGCGTGGCGCGCCACACGTACACCCAGTTCGGAATTTGGTGACCGCCGAAGAAGTTGGGGAAGACCTCGTTGAACAGCGGATTGGAATCGTTGAAGGGGAACGGGTAGGTTGACGAGACGATCATGAACAGCAGGGCGATCGATATGGTGGCGAGCACGGCGAAGAGCGTCCGATAGAGCCGGCTGGCGAAGCCGAAGGCGATGGGCACCATCATGAATGGCAGTATCGGAGTCAGATGTCGCGAGGCGACACTCGATCCGCCCGACCACCCATTGGTATCGGCGGCGCGCGAGGCGTCGACGAGGAAGTAGACGACGACGATAGCCACGCAGAGCCACCACTCGGCGCGCAGATCCCGCCGCTTCCACATGAAGTAGGCGCCCGCGACGAAGAGGATCAGCACCGGAGACACAACGAAGATGCCACGGTAGAGGCCGAATGTTATCTGGTAGAGGGTGTTGAGGGAGGGCGCCTGAACTCCGTAGGAAGTCGGGCTCGCCAGGCCAAGGATGCCGCCGTGAATGCTCTGGTGGTACCAGGCCGAGTGGACGTACATGTAGCTGGTCGCGAGCGGCTTGCCGAAGTACTTCAGGTTGTAGCCGATGTTGAGGGCGGCGGGTGGAACCATGCCGGCGCCGAAGGCAAGCGCGGCCCGGATCCGCTGCCGCGACACAACCAGCAGGTAGACGGCGAGCGCCGCGACGATGATGATCGTGGGATATTCGCTGATGATGCTGTAGCCGCAGAGGAAACCGGCGGCGGCGGTCGTCCCGAGGACCGCGCGATCGGGCGGCCGGCCACGCACGCGGTAGAACAACAGCAGAAAGGCGCCGAACAACAGCACCGCGGTGAGCTGGTGGCTGAAGTACCACATCGAGAAGACGTATGCGATCGTGCCGAGTGAATAGGTCGCCGCCACTGCCAGCGACCAGCCCGGCCGGCCGGTCAGGCGCATCAGGAAGAACCAGAGGAGTACGCCGAGGGCCGCCGAGGGCAGGGCGATCAGGAGGTAGGTGATGGCGTATCGCACGTACGCCACGTACTCAGGGATGTAGTAGTAGCCCTTGATGTGCTTGTAGAGAGCAAAGCCCTTGACCTGGCGCCCCGGGAAGGCGAGGCGAATGGCGGCGTACACCGGGACCGCCAGGAATGACAATCCGGGGGCTTTGTCGGTGTAGTAGTGACCGGCGTAGTACGACTTATCGCCCAGCCCCTGCTGGTAGGCGTCGATCCGCATCGTTCCATGGTCGACAAGGCTGAAGGCCGGGTAGAGATGGCTCTCGGTGTTCCACGAGATGATGGACGGAATGAAGAAGCCGTAGGCGAGAATGAGTAGCCAGAAGAAGGCGAGCCCAACCCGCTCGAATCGATCCCGCCGCTGCGCGCTCAGGTCCACCCCGATAGCTTCGCCCATGCCCTGCCGCCTCGTACGTCCCGTGTCTGGCCCGCCCTGATCCCCATCGCCGGCTCGTGCCCGAGTGTAGTCACTGTCAGGACAGGAATCACAGCGGGGCAACGACTTCGAGCAGACCGGTCGCACCGGCCGGTTGCAAGGCGGCAGGCGTGGGGACAGCGAGGACGTAGACGCGCAGCCTCTGGCCACCCTGCTGCAGTGTGGTGTAGGTCGGGGAATGCGACTGGGTGACGCTCTGAACCGTTGCCGAGTCGAGCCGTACTACCGGCCGACCGGGCTCGCCCAGTGCCTGGATTTGAGGCGGCGCGGTACTGGGATCCGACAGCTGGACCTGAACGAACTGGTCTCGAGGCACCGAGCGCTGAACTGCTCGAACCAGTGCAAACTCGGTATCGTAGACCCAGGCCTTGTAGGAGTTCAGGGTGGAATCGGATATTGGCAGTCGGCCTCGCGCGGTCAGAGCCGGGAGGAGGCGAGTGGCGGTCGCCCGCAGTGCGCCGTCGACCCGGGTGGACGTTCCACGTGAGGCGCGAACCACCATGGCGACGATCAGGGCGGCGAGCGCGAGCGCCAGGAGCGCACCTGCCGCCAGGAGAACGCGCCGGCCGGTGGCGCGTGGGGTATGCATTGGTGGTTCCATGCGGGACCTCGGTCGGGCTTGTCTTCGACCAGCCAGTATAGGGTAGCGGGCGCTGGGTACTCGTGACGGCTGCATATAGGATGTGGAGATGACAGCGCATGCCTTTACGCTCTCCCCGCCGGCCGCACTGCGGGACCTGGTGCTGAGCCGCCGCTCCACGCGCTCGTTCACCGATGAGCCAGTGCCGGACGGTGTTCTCCGCCAGTTGCTGGCCGATTCGGTGTGGGCGCCGTCGCCCCATAACTCGCAGCCGTGGCGATTCACCGTCCTGACCCGGCGGCCAGATAGGGAGCGGCTGGCAGGCGCCATGGCGAGCCGGCTCGCCGAGGAGCTCCGTGCCGATGGTCTCGATGCGGCCGGCATCGCGCGCCAGACCGAGCGCTCGCAGCAGCGGATTGTCGGTGCGCCGGCAGTGCTCGTCTGCTCCCTGGTTGACAACGGTCTGACATCGTACCCGGACCGGCGGCGCAACGAGCTGGAGTGGTTGATGGCGGTGCAGAGTGTGGGCGCGGTGCTGCAGACACTGTTCTTGCTGGCCGCGGAGCGCGGCCTCGGATCGTGCTGGATGGCCGCTCCCATGTACTGTCCCGAAGTGGTGCGCGATGTGCTCGGCCTCCCCGACGCGTACCGGCCGCAGGCGCTGGCACTGCTTGGCTTTCCGGCCGGTCCCGGGAGGGTGCGCGGGCGGCATAGCCTCGAGGAGATCGTCGAGATTCGATGATCACTGCCCTCTGTGGAGGTGTCGGCGGTTCGAAGCTGGCACTGGGCCTCTACCGCATCCTTCCTCCGCACGAACTGACGGTGCTTGTCAACACCGCGGACGATCTCGAGTTCTGTGGGCTGCACGTCAGCCCTGATCTCGATACCGTGACTTACACTCTGGCCGGGCTGGCGCGACGGGACGTTGGCTGGGGACTCGAAGGCGACACCTTCAGCGCGCTCGAGCTGCTGGGGCAGTACGGGGTCCCAACCTGGTTTCAGGTCGGAGATCGAGATCTGGCTACACACGTCTATCGCACCCAAGAGCTACGGCGTGGCGCTTCGCTCACCATGGTGACCAGCGCGATCGCGGCGGGACTGGGCGTGCGAGCGACGGTCGTGCCGATGTCCGACGATCCCGTCGCCACCCGACTCGAGGTCGATGGCCAGTGGATCGCCTTCCAGGATTACTTCGTGCGCTTGCGGCATAGCCAGCCGGTGGGTGCCGTCGTCTATGAGGGGATCGAGCGAGCGGCCGCGTCGCCGTCCGCGCTGGCGGCGATCGAGGCAGCCGAAGTGATCGTGCTCGTCAACTCCAACCCGGTGCTCAGTCTGCTGCCCATTCTCTCTGTGCCCGGCATCCGGCCGGCGATCGAGCGCGCGGATGCGGTGGTTGCGGTTAGCCCGATCGTGGGATCGGGCGCGGTGAGTGGCCCGGCCGGCGAGCTGATGCGCCTCATCGGCCAGCCGTCGACCGCGGCCGGCGTCGCCGCGGCCTATGATGGGCTCCTTGCCGGGATGATCATCGACCGCGTTGACGCGGATCAGGTGGACACCATCGCGGCCACGGGGGTTGCCGTGCGATGTACGGACACGATCATGCGCGACGACGCGTCCAGGGAGCGGCTGGCGGCGGAGACGATCGATTTCGCGCGGTCGCTGCGATGATTGCCGCCGTCATTCCCTTGAAGCGCTTGAGCGACGCCAAGAGCCGGCTGGCCGGCCGGCTCACCGGAGCCGAGCGGATGCAGCTGGCCCGATCGCTTCTGGAGCGAACCGTGATGGCGCTCCACGAATCGTCGGTGGTCGATCGTGTGGCACTGGTGACCCCCGAGCCCGCGCTGGCTGGTGAGCTCGGCCTGGTCGGTCTGCCCGATCGCGGCGGACTCAACGCGTCACTGGAAGAGGGTGCGCGTTGGGCGCGCACCACGCACGCGGACGCACTACTGGTGCTGCCGGCGGACCTGCCGCTGCTCACCGGGGACGACATCCGTGCTGTCGTCGGCCGGCTTACGGGGGGAGCGAGGGTTGTCGTCGCGCCGACCCGCGACGGGGGCACCGGCGCCCTTCTGGTCGCGCCGCCGGGCACGTTGCCGTTTGCCTTCGGACCAGGCAGCTTCGATCGTCACTGCACGCTGGCACGCCAGCGCGGTCTGGCGGTAGCCGAGATCAGGCGGGAAGGCCTGGCTCTAGATCTCGACACCGCTGCCGACCTTGAAGCCGCAGGTTACGCGTGAGGTACTGTGCGGGCCACAAAACTACCCGGACGGTGGGCCGTCCGGGTAGCTGCTCTGAATTGTGCGTTCGCACAGGGTTCCCGGTAGCCATGGAGACTGCTACCGGGCGGGGCAGCGTCAGTCGAACCTCAGCTCCTGCCTTGCCCCGGCCAGTTCTTGTCGTTCTTGACGGGATCAATCCAGTCGACCTCGTAGTGCACGCCGTCCTCCTTCTGTATGGTGTGGCAGCGGAGAGCCCCTGCCGAAGGACCCCAATCCAGGGGAGTCCTTCGACTTAAACTTTACAGGACCAAAGTCCCTGTGTCAACGCCAATATTGAACAGCAGGTAACCGGTACGTTGAGTATGAGCAAACATCGGAGCATCGGCTGGACGCGGTGAGCGCGGAACGCGCGATCGGTTACGGCCGGAACTTCCGGCTCTACGCGGTGGGACAGACGGTTTCGATCGTGGGCGATCGAGTCGCGTTGATCGCCCTGGTGTTCCTCGTCATCCACCTCTCCCGGTCCTGGGCGCCGGCCCTGGCGCTTTTCTACGTCTGCCGCGCCCTGCCGCCCCTGGTGGCGGGACTCGCTTCGGGCGTGATCGCCGACCACTTTAACCGTCAGCGCTTGATGGTGGCCTGCGACCTGGGACGGGCGGCACTGCTGTTCGTGGTACCGACTCTCAGCGCATTTCGGCTCTGGACGCTCTACCCCATGGTGGTGGCGCTCTACGCGCTGACGACCCTCTTCAATACCGCCGCCCGCTCCGCGCTGCCCGACGTGGTTCCGGAGGAGAAGATGATGGGCGCCAACGCCGTTCTTTCCAACATCGGCGCCGCCGCCGACATTGCCTATGCGGTAGGCGGCGGGTTGGTGTTCCTGCTCAGCCTGCGCACGCCGTTCTACATCGACGCCGCCTCGTTCGTGTTCTCCGCGCTCATGATCAGCGCGATGCGCCTTCCGGAGATAGAGCTGAAACCCATGCCTCGCTTCGGCGATCTGCCCTCCAGGCTGCGGGTCGGCCTCGACTTTCTGCTGCGCAACCGGTACCTGCGCTGGAGCACGTTGAGCACGGTGGTCGCGCCGCTCGGAGGGGGCGCGGCGTTCGTGCTGTCTCCGCTCTACGCCAGCCGCGTGCTGGGCGCGAGCCCGGGCCTGTTCGGCCCGCTGCACAGCGGCGCCTTCCGGTTCAGCACGCTGGAAGTTGGACTGGGAGCGGGCGCCTTGCTGGGCGGCGTGGCCGCGTCGCGACTGGCGGATCGCTGGCCACGCGGGACCATCTTCGCCGTCGGGCTGGCGGCATCCGGTATCGCCGACGCCATGCTGGGGCTGACCGACAATGTCTACATTGCCTTCATCCTGATGACCGTGTCAGGGGCCTGCTTCGGCGTTTTCGCGATCGCCGCCACCACGATGATGCAGGTACTGACCCCAACCGAGATCCGGGGTACCGTCTTTGCCACGTGGACCACCGCGGTCAGCACAGCGCTGGCCGTTGGGTCAGCGCTCGGTGGTCTGGTTTTGGTCCTCGTCTCGTACCAGCTGCTCTGGTTCGTCGAGGGTGGAGTCATCGCCGCGGCCAGTCTGTTCGTCTGGCTGCGCCCCGACGTGAGAAGGCAACGCTAGCCGGCTTCCGCCTTGACGATGTGGATGTTCATGGGCGGCTCCGACGGTACAAAGATGCCGTCGTCGATCAGCAGCTGGATAAAGCAGGCTGCCACCTGCGGATCGAACTGGCTTCCCATTCCGGCCTTGAGACGCTCGACCGCTTCGGAAGCGCTCAGACCCCGCCGGTAGGGGCGGTCGGAGGTCATCGCGTCGTACGAGTCGACCACCGTGATAATGCGCGACCCGATCGGGATTGCTTCACCCTTGAGTCCGTCCGGATATCCCTTCCCGTCCCAGCGCTCGTGATGGTGCCGGACGATGTCGACCGCGTCGCGGAACGAGGAGTAGCTCGACAGAATATTGGCTCCGATTACGGGGTGCTCTTCCATGATCTGCCGCTCCTCGAGAGTTAGGGGTCCCGGCTTGAGGAGGATGTCGTTGCTGATGCCGATCTTGCCCAGGTCGTGAACCCGTGAAGCCAGCACGACTTCCTTGATGTGCTCGGGGGTCAGCCCGATCCCGGTTCCAAGGCGCCGCGTGTACTCGGCAAGCCGTTCCGAGTGCTCGTAGGTCCCGGTGTCACGGTAGTCGATGCTCTCCGCCATCTTGAGCACTGCCTCGATCGTCTCCTTGCGCAGGCGAGCAACGGCGGCAAACGACTGCATGCTCAAGATCACGGGGACGACCACCAGCAATGACAGAACCGGGCTGAAGTGGAAGAGAACGGCGAAGACGACGCCCACCGCAATGAGCGAGAGCTCGGGGAGCCGGGCCTCGGTGCTGATCTGCCAGAACACTGAGGCCGGCCGCTCGCCGCTGCTCAGGGTCACGGCTCCGGTCACTACCAGCGCATCGATGACATGGTACAGGGCGGCCAGGGCCAGGAGCGCGGGAAAGGCGGCGAGCGGGTAGAGGAGGTGGGTGCTCCAGAGGAAGTGATCGCCATTCAGCAGATGAAAACTGGCTCCGCCTCCTAGGTTTGCCAGGACAGAGCTTCCGGTATTGAGCGGGATCGATCGCCAGTCGCGGCGCTTCTGGCTGATGCGCAGGCTCAGCTCGCTGGACGCCTTTGCCACGCCGATCACCCACAGCGCGATGGGGAGGGGCAGCACGATGATCGAGGCGATCTGGGCGATGCTACCCATTGCCACCACGGTCGACTCGGTGAAATACACATGCTGCCGGCAGCACAACCACCCGGCAAACGCGAACAGCAGGGCGTACGGCCACCAGTGCGCGAGTTCCGACGCCGGCATGCGCGAAATGAGGACCCCGGCTGTGCCCAGGACGGCAGCACCTGCCAGGCCGATAAGCGCGATATAGACGTTGAGCCGGTCCTGTCGTTTCACCATGCCTCCCCGTATCCGGGCACTACACTACACCAGCGCTTCCAGTCGGACAATGGACTTTCGGCACCTTCTCGACCCGGGCCTTGGTCAGGTCGTCGGTCAAGGATCGTTCTCCCCGACGAAGCCAGTCACGATCGCAGGCGGGAAGGCGCCACGCTCGACCTGCTCGACGAGCTCGGCCAGCGTACGGCGCGCGTGGTGCGCCTGGGACGGCGACAGGTGGCCGGTCGCCACCGCCTGATCAAACTCGTCTTCGTCGAGCACGAGGTACCGCCGGTCTGGTGTGATCCAGATGTCGAGGAAGAGGTCGACGAGCGGGTGTAGCGTGCGCGGATCAGCGTTGGTCCACTGAACCGGCTCCAGGATGTCGACGTAGTATCCGGTCCAGGTGCCGTCCGGGCGATAGAAGCGGCCGATGTCGTACGGCTTGCCCTGGAACAGGAACCAGACTGTGCGATACCCGGTGGCCATGACCTCCGCTCCGTCGACCTCAAGCGGCGATGACGGGAATGCATCGTGCGCCAGGACCATATGGTCGTGGGTGGCCGACACGAGGTCAGCGTGGAAGGTAGAGGTTCGGTCGGGCGGTCGAACGTACTGGAACTCGATCGCCGATCCATCGGGTGAAGGGAATTCAGGTACCGTGACGGGCAGTCTCCTCGGGGGCCGGGTGCGGGCAGCAGGCTGGGGGAGGCGGTACCGCGTCAAGCACGCCCGAAGCCGGCCGCGATGACGGTGATACGGATCTCATCTTTGAGCTTGGGGTGGATCACCGCCCCGAAGATGATGTTGCAGTCGGGCGCGACCTTCGACGAGACGAGATCGGCTGCTTCGTTTACCTCGTAGAGAGTCAGGTCTGGTCCGCCGGTCACGTTCAGCAACACGGCTCTCGCGCCGGAGATCGACGCATCGAGGAGCGGGCTTGCGATGGCCTTCTCGATTGCCCGGCGAGCACGGCCCTCTCCGGAAGCCGTCCCCATTGCCATGAGTGTTGGGCCGGATCGCTGCAGAACGGCGTTGACGTCGGCGAAGTCGAGATTGATGAGGCCAGGCGTCAAAATCAGATCCGCGATCCCATGGATACCCTGGTGAAGGGTGTCGTCGGCCATGCGGAACGCCTGCGCGATTCCAGTTTGAGCCGGTGCGATCTGGAGAAGCCGATCGTTCGAGATGACGATGCTGGAATCGAGATGGGGTCGGAGACGGTCAAGACCTTCCAGCGCGATGGCGCGGCGTCTCGACCCCTCGAATGAGAACGGTAGTGTCACCACGCCGACGGTGAGCGCGCCGACCTCCTGTGCGATCTCAGCAACGACCGGAGCGGCGCCGGTTCCGGTACCTCCGCCCAGTCCCGCCGTGACGAAGACCATGTCGGCGCCGGCCAGTACCTCACGTACTGCGTCCTTCTCCGGCTCGATGGCCCGCTCGCCGACCTTCGGATCGCCACCTGCGCCGAGCCCTCGGGTCACCCGCTCGCCGATCCGCACGCGGGTGCGGGCCAGTGTGCGGTCGAGCGCCTGGACGTCGCTGTTCACTGCGATGAAGTCGATGCCCTGGACGCCGGACTCGATCATGCGGTCGACGGTATTGCTGCCGGCCCCGCCCAGTCCCACGACCTTGATTTCGGTAAACCCCTTGGCCAGCCGCGGCGTCTCCGCCGAGAGCATCTGCGGAATCACGGGCTTGTCACGCTTCCCTGCGTCGACCCGGCTCGGGTCGAAGCCACCTTTAGACACGTTCCAGTACCTCCTTGGCAAGCGACTGATACATCTCGACCGCTCGCTGCGACCCGACAAGCTCGACGAGGGGCACGCCGGCGGAGGCGGACTCCAGGATCTTGGAGTTGGTGCCGACGCTGGTGGTGAAGACGAGATCACCCCAGTGCTCGCGCAGGTAGCCGGCCACCGTCTGCTCCTCGCGTAACCTGCGATCGAATTTGCTGAGAACGATACCCAGGATGCGGAGACCCGGGTTGATGTACAGGATCTCGTCGATGCTTTCCTGGAGCATCTGCAAGCCCTGCAGCGAGAAGAAACGGGCTTCGGTGGGGATGAGGACGAGCTGGGCCGCAACCAGCGAGTTGATGGTCAGCAGGCCCAGCGAGGGAGGCGTGTCGATGAAGATGAAATCATACCCGTCCGCGACTGTCGCCAGTTGGTCGCGCAGCCGGAACTCCCGCCCGAGCTTGTTCATGAGAGCGGCCTCAGCGGTGGCGAGCGCTATGGAGGTCGGAACGACGTCGAGGCGCGCGCTATCGCGGGAATAGATCGTGGCGATCGGCAATGCCACCTTGCGGTCGAGCAGGGCATCCGCGACCGTGGCCTCAAGCGCCGGACGCGCTCCGAAGCTCGACGATAAGTTGCCCTGGGGGTCCATGTCGACCAGCAGAACACGACGTCCCAGCTGAAAAAGGGACGTGCCCAGGTTGGTAGTCGTGGCGGTCTTGCCGACCCCACCCTTCTGGTTGGCTACGGAGATGATGCGTGCAGGCATGAGATATAGGGGGGAGGCGGCAGCCGTGGTGGGCCGGTACGACGGTATTGTACGGGCCGCCGGAGGCGATCACAAGGAAGAGGTGGCTAGAATAACGGTTACAATGCGGTACGTTAGACCCAAAGGAGCCATACGTGGGACTCTTTAGCCGGCTCCGAGCCATCTTTGGAGCCAAGGCAAACAAAGCCCTGGATCGAATGGAAGATCCGAGGGAGACGCTCGACTACTCCTACAACAAGCAGCTTGGGCTGCTACGCGACGTGAAGCGGGGTCTGGCGGAGGTTGCCACCTCGAAGCAGCGGCTGCGCATGCAGGCTGAAACGCTGCAGCAGCAGGACGCGAAGCTCCAGTCGCAGGCGCAGCAGGCGGTCATGCAGGGACGGGATGACCTGGCCCGCATGGCGCTGCAGCGGCGCCAGGTGATCGCGCCGCAGCTGGAGAGCCTGCAGACGCAGGTGGCACAGCTCGACGAGCAGCAGGCCAAGCTTTCCGAGGCATCGCAGACGCTGCAGGCCCGCATCGAGATGTTCCGCACCCAGAAAGAGACGATCAAGGCTCAGTACACTGCCTCGAGAGCGCAGGTGCAGATCGGCGAATCGTTCACCGGACTCTCCAGTGAGATGAACGACATCGGCGCCTCCGTACAGCGGGCCCAGGACCGCATCGCCCAGATGCAGGCGCGCTCCGGCGCGCTGGACGAGCTGATCAACTCCGGCGCCCTGACCGACTACACCGCGCAGCTCAGCACGGGTC
>DATGJB010000005.1:0-6387 GCA_035295425.1 Chloroflexota bacterium
GGTCTCCAACCCCGACGGACGCGACAAGCAGGTCGAGTGGTTCTATCGTTTTCTGAAAGGAAAGACCGTTCTGGAGCAGCTCCCGCGCCAGGCGCCGCCGTACTGGTCGAAGTACGCCTTCGTCGACATCAACCGCGACGCGCACCAACAGGTGCATGCCACCACTCAGGCGGTGTTCCGCATGATGTGGGCGTGGCATCCGCAGGTGATTCACGACATGCACGAGAGCGTGGCGCTGCTGGTGACCTGGAACGGCACCGGCCCCCTCAACCCGTACGTCGACCCGCTGACCTACGACGAGCGGCTCGAGCTCAGTTTCCACGAGGTGCAGACGCTCACCGGACTCGGCATGCCGGGCGTTTGGACCTGGAACTTCGGCGACGACTTCGCGCACCTTTATCTGGATGCCATCGCCACCAATCACAACGCGGACGGCCGCGGCTACGAGACCTTCGGCAACGGCACGGCCGAGACCATCGTCCCGAAGCAGCCGAGTCAGGACGCCACGCTCGAATGGTACCGCCCGCTGCCGCCGCCGGCGCAGGGCACCTTCACCTGGTCGGCGCGCGACAACGTCAATTACAACGAGACCGCGCTCCTTGCGGCGCTCGACGATGTGGCGCAGCAGGCGCCGCAGCTGCTGCACAACTACTACCTCAAAGGCCTCCATTCCTACCATCGCGGGCTCGAGCAGCCGCCCTTCGGTTTCGTGATTCCGGACGGGCAGGGAGATCCCGCGCGCGTCGCGCAGCTCGTCGCGCGTCTTCTCGCGCAGGGCATCGAGGTGCAGCGCGCCTCCGCCCCCTTCACGCTCAGGGAAGGGACGTTCCCCGCCGGCACCTACGTCGTGCGACTCGACCAGCCGTACCGCGACTATGCGGTCGATCTGCTGACTCCGCAGGACTATCCGAAGGATGCCGGCGAGGCGTACGACGACATTTCCTGGGCGCTGCCGGTCAACTATCACCTCACTGCGGTGGCGACCGCCGACAGCCGGGTGCGCGAGCTCGCTCTGACGGCGCTGCACGAGGCGCCGGCGCCAACCGGGGCGGTCGAGGGCGATGGTCCCGTGTTCGTGCTGGCCGATACGGGTCAGGAGGGGCTGCTGGAAGCGCGCTACCGGCTCTCGCATTTCAAGGTCGCGATTGCCGAGCGCCCCTTCACCCTCGCGGGCCGCGACTATCCGGCCGGCTCATGGATTCTGGGTCCGCAGACAGGACTTTCGGCCGCGGTGCGCGCGGCTGCGCATGACCTCGCTCTCGAGTTCGCGAGCACCGCCGCAGCGCCCGACGTAGCGCGCCACGATGCGCCGGTGCCACGCCTCGGGCTGTGGGTCCCTTGGGCGGACACGGACACGATCGGCTGGGCGCGTTACTCGCTCGATCAGCGCCACATTCCTTATGTGTACGTGCGCGACGAGGACATCCGCGCCGGCCGCCTGCGCGAGAAGTACGACGTGCTGCTCTACGGACACGTCGACCTCGAGCTCGCCGAGCAGATCCAGGGGATTCCCAAGGCCTGGGGTCCGATGCCCTTCAGGAAAACGAGCGCGACGCCCGCCTTTGGCACGCCGGCCGAGTCGGACGACATCACCGGCGGCATCGGTTACGGCGGCCTGGACCAGCTGCAGCGCTTCGTCGATAGCGGGGGACTGCTGATCACGCTCGGCAGCGGCTCCATGCTCCCCCTCGAGGGTGGCCTCGTGCGCGGCGTGCGCCGCGAATCCGGCGGCGTGCCGCGCAGCGCCCAGGGAGGCGGAGCGGCCTCGGCCGCCGCCTCGCAGTCCTCGGTCACGCGAACACCGGGATCGCACGTGCGCGTGAGCTTTGCGCGGCCCGATCACCCGATCGCCTACGGTTACGCGGCACGCACCTGGGTCTTCCGCCAGAACTTCCCGCTCTACGCCCCGCCGCGTCGCTGGCTGCGCATGGCGTATTGCACCACCTGTCTCGACGGTCCCGTCGATCGCAGCGGCATCGTGCTCGAGTGGGGCGACCGTGAAGGCGCTCCGTTCGTGGTGAGCGGGCAGGCGTGGGGCGAGGAGAATCTCATCGGGCGGCCCGCCATCCTCGATATGCCCGAGGGCCGGGGCCACGTCGTCGCCTTCAATTTCAATCCGCTGCACCGCGATTTGAACCGCGGCGATCAGCGGATGCTGTGGAACGCGATTCTCAACTGGCGGGCGATACTCGAGGCGCGCTGACGGTACGGCCTCACCACTCTTCGGAGAGCGGGATATGGTCCGGCTCAGCGGCGACGCGCTTCAGCCACTCACGCACCGCCGGATAGGCGTCGAGGTCGAATCCACCCTCGCCGGCGCAATGGGTGTACCCATAAAGCGCGATGTCGGCGATGGAGTAGTGACCGCCTGCGAACCAGTCATGACCCGCCAGATGTGTCTGCATCACAGCCAGCGCAGCGTGACCTTTCGCGTGCCATTCGGGGACGAGATGGCGCTTCTTCTCCAATTGCTCTTTGGGTGAGTAGGCCAGCCAGAAACGCGCCACGGCGATATAGGGCTCGTGGCTGTACTGCTCGAAGAACATCCACTGCAGTGCCTCGGCGCGCCCCCAGCGATCGGCGGGCGACAAACGCGTGCCCTCGCTCAGGTACCAGAGGATGGCGTCCGATTCGGCAAGCAGCCGACCGTCCTCGAGCTCCAGCAGGGGCACGCGGCCATTCGGATTCTTCGCCAGATACTCGGGTTTGCGCGTGGCCCCGTCGTGGAGGCCGTAATTCCTCAGTGTGAGCGGTACGCCCAGCTGTCGCGCGGCGAGCCGCACTTTGTAGCAATTGCCGGACATCTGCATCTGATGAAGCACTGGCATGGCAGGAACCTTCCGCGTGTCACCGAGGCTTGGGCGCGAATATCGCCTGCAGCAGGTCCCCCCGATTCGGATCGCGTTCGAGGTGCGGGTAGCGCAGGCCGCCGTGGTAGTCGAGCCGCACCGAGCGGAAGCGCTCTCCTTCGCGCACGATGAGGCTGATCGGCGCACTGGCATGCTCTGCCGCCCTGATGACCGCCTTGAACCGATCGACATCGAACGCCACCTCGTCGACGGCGATGATCCGGCTGCCGGGCGCCAGGCCGGCCCGGAAAGCGGGTCCATTCCACAGCACCTCTTTGATTTCGCCATCCTTGTCGAGGCTCAGGCCCACCGAATAGGTCAGTGACGTCACTTTGTGGAGCTCGTCGGCGGCTTTGTAGAAATCACTCGGCGTATCGTTGAACACCAGACGGTAGCCGCCGCGGGTGAGACCCCCGGTCGGGGCGTCGACGTTTACCGCATCCACCCGCTGATGCAGGAAGCCGGCCCAATCGTACGGCTGCACGTGATCCAAGGCGGCCACCACGTCCTCGAACGTATAGGTCAGCTCGCCATAACTGCCATCGTCCATGCCAAAGAATTGCCGGGCGAAGTCGTCAAGCGAGCGCTGGCCGTGCGACTGCTCGCGAATCAGTGTGTCGGCATCGAGCCAGATCAGCAGACCGACGTCGTAGTAGTCGACCCCGCGCTGCCAACTGGGCCAGGCGAGCGGCGCCCCGTACTGGATGATCGGCTGGTCGGTGGTGTCCTCGAGAGAGCGCCAGGTGCGGCCCGGCGCCGCCTGGAATCGTGCTGCGAGCATGGCCAGCAGATCGAGCGCCTGTTGACGGGTCCACAGCTGCGAACGGGCGGCCAGTACGCTGCCCCAGTACTGCGTCTGGCCTTCATATACCCACAGCAGGCTGTCGCGCATGGGGACGTTGTAGTTGGGTGTCCAAAGGTCAGCGGGACGTCGAAACTTGCCATTCCAGGAATGCACGAACTCATGCGAGAGGAGGTCGTGCAGGTCAGCAGACTTGGCCCACTCGGTGAAGTAATTGGCGGACAAGCCGTCAAAACTGGATCGATGATGCTCGACGCCCATGGGCCGCAGGATCTCGCTGAGGTGGACCAGGAAATCGTAGTGGTCGTAGTGCCGGGAGCCGAACAGACGGTACGCCTGCTGAACCATGTTGCGATGTGCGGAAAGCTCATCGGGAGTCACCGTCAGCAGCTCAGGACTGTCGGCAAACAGATCCATGTGCACCGGCACCTGGGCGCCGGGATCCAGGTCGATTCGCGTCATGTATGCGCCGGCATACACGGGCGAATCGACCAGCGTCTCGAAGCTCGTCGGAGCAAACCGCGCCTCGTCCCCCTGCTGCGCGCCGCGCTCGAGCGCTGTGGCCAGCTGCCAGCCGCTCGGAATTCTCAGCCGGGCGTCGACGGTGATCTGCCGGGCGTAATAGCCCGCGGGGTAGAGAGTCACCGCGTCCCAATCCAGCGTGAGGATGCGCAGTGTGGACTCCGCTCGTCCGTACTCATTCGCCGGCGGCGCGAGATATTGAAAATCCACGCTGATCGAGCTGGCCGCCGCCGGCAGCGGCACGTGGAATGCGAAGACGTTGACCGGATCGCGCGTCCAGGCAATGGGCCTGCCGTCGGCTGTAATCGCCAGTCCTGCGATCCTGGCAAGGCGGCTGTGGCCGGTCGGGGAGTGGTTTCCGGGACGCCATTGCGGATAGAGCAACGTCAGGGGAGCGCCCTGGGGCACCGGAATGGTCTCGTGCACCGTAAAGATCCCCTGCGCGATGTTGGACGTGTCCACCGCCAACACGATATGGCCGGGGTAAGGAACATCCTGCGGCGCGGGAACCGCCGGTGCGGGAGCGGCGGGTTGAGGCAACGCGGGTTGCGCAGCGACGCCGGCCGCGGTTCGCAGCAGGATGATGCCGAGCGAAACGGCCGACAACAGCCCGGATGGGATCGCACGCATGCCACTACTCCTCCCGGCTGGGCCGGAATCGACAGCTATTATCGACTCGACTGCCCTGCGGCGGCCATTGCGAGCGCAACGGAATCAGAAGGGTTTCATGACCGATAGATCGAACGGATACGAAGGAGTCGCGGCCGAGTTCCTGGCAGGGCGGGGCGGCCCTGCGTCCACGCGTGTCGGCGTGGGAAGGGTCCGGGCCTGGGCCCGACAGCTGCCACCGGGGTCCACCGTCCTGGATCTTGGTTGCGGATCCGGTGTTCCGGTCACCGAGGCACTGCTCAGCCAGGGCCTGGTCGTCTACGGGATTGATGCCTCGCCATCCCTCGTCTCGGCGTTCAGGCAGCGATGGCCCGGTACGCCGGTCAGGTGCGAACCCGTGGAGGAATCTCAATTCTTCTGCCGGCAATTCGATGCCGCGATCGCGTGGGGATTGATGTTTCTGCTGTCGCCTTCCAGTCAACGAAAGCTCTTGAGGCGGATCGGTGAGGTGCTCGAGCCTGGGGGGCGTCTGCTCTTTACGGCTCCGGCCGAGGCGGTGCAGTGGAATGACGCGATGACCGGTCGGCGCTCACGGTCCCTGGGCGCCGCCGCGTACGCCCGTGAGCTTGCCAAAGCCGGGCTCACGTCGGTCGACCAATACGATGACGAGGGAGAGAACCACTATTTCGACCTCGTAAAGGGGGGGTGAGATGGACGTCCGGGTCGTGACAGATCTCATGAAACAGGCTCGCGGTGGCTGGCAGCCCCTGACCGCACTGTGGACGTTCAGGCAGATTCCCTGTCGCAGTGCGCGTCCAGCGGCGATCCGGAGAACGGTCCACCGCGGCGCCTGCGACAGGGCTCCTGACATCCTGACCCCACCGCAGATCAACGACCCTGATGGGGGAGGCGAGGCCTACTTCACCAGCCGGTTGTAGCGCGCCAGCACCGCGCGCAGCTCGGCGTGTGGCAGTGCGCGCACGTGGTGACCGTCGATGCCGGTCATGTCGGTAGCGGCGATCATGGCGTTGACGATCGCCTCCTCGGTGGCCTCCACCGTGGCCGCGAACAGCGGGTCCATCGAGTCGTTGGGAACCATCCTGAGGTCCACCGGCCCATGGCTGATCTCGCTCGCGCCGGCATTGGCGGTCGAGAAGGCGATGAAGATATCGCCCGAGCCGTTGCCGGCGATGCTGCCGGTGCGTCCGATGCCGAGCGATACGCGCCGCGCCATGCGCTTCAGCTGATGCGGCAGGACCGGCGCGTTGGTCGCTACCACGACGATGATCGAGCCGTGCTCGGCGATGTCGGAGGGCATCCAGGCGTAGGGGTCCTCGCTCTCGATCTCGCGGCCCACGGGAATCCCGGCGATGCGCAGGTTCTGCCGGCGTCCGTAGTTGCACTGGACGAGGACACCGACCAGATAGCCGCCATCCTTGTCGCTGAGCTTGCGCGAGGAAGTGCCGATGCCTCCCTTGAAGCCGTTGCACACCATGCCGGTGCCGCCTCCGACCGAGCCTTCCTCGACTGGACCTGAGCGCGCGCCGTCGAGTGCCTGAAACACGTGCTCGGGCTTGACGTGAAAGCCGTTGATGTCGTTGAGCC
>DATGJB010000006.1:0-21972 GCA_035295425.1 Chloroflexota bacterium
TCTGCACTGAGAGGGTTGCCAGGTCGGAGGCAGTCGAGCGAGATGGCAGCGCCGCGTCCCGGACCAAAGATCGTCATCTTCGTGCAGGAAAACCACACGACCGACAACTATTTCTCATCGCTCGCCGCCTGGGGCGCCAACGTGGCAACCGGCTGGCCGGCTGCTCAGAATCCGCCGCCCTCCGACCAGCCGCACGATCGGGCCGCCTACTTTCGCTGGCTGCAGGGAAAGCAGGGCGGGACGCCGTACGGCAATCACGTGCAGTACGACGCCGACACGCTGCTGCCCTTCTACGCGTACCTGGCCAGGACCGGAGCCTTCTTCGAGAACCACGCCACCGGCCTCGGCACCAACTCGAGTCCGAATCACCAGATGATCGTCGGCGGCCAGGCGATGACCCTCAAGAACCCGCCGTTCAATAACCCTCCGGTCTGGGACGTCCCCTCACTGCCGGCGCTTGCCGTCCGCAACGGACTGACGTGGAAGGGCTACACCGGCAGCAGCGGCTACCCGCTGCAGTTCTATAAGGACCTGCGCGGCAGCCCCAACCTCGTCGCCTCCAGCACCTTCATTGCTGACGCGCAGGGCGGGAACCTGCCCGACCTCAGTATGGTCTGGCACGATGCGCCGTACGACGAGCATCCGACCGCCGATATCACGCTCGGCCACAACACGATCTGGCAGTGCGTCGATGCCGCGGTCAGAGGTGGGGAGTGGAATCATACCGTCTTCTTCCTCACCTGGGACGACTGGGGAGGCTTCGACGATCACGTGGTGCTGCCCTGCAGCGAGTACACCCCGGATAACGTGCAGGTGGCACCGGGGCCGCGGGTCGGCCTGCTGATGTTCGGCGGCCGCGTCGCCGCCGGCATCGACAGCCGAATCTGCGTCCACGCGTCGATCACTAGAACCGCGATCCAGTTGCTGGGCCTCCCCAACCTGGGAGTTCCGCGCGTCGACGGCGATCCCGGCCTGCAGGACCGCTACGATCCGGCCCTCAGCGTGCCGGTTCCGCCCGCCTATGGCACCACCATCACCCAGCCGGTCCCACCGGTTCCGACGCCACAACCCAGGCCGGTGCCACCGGCCGGCTACTCTCCGCGTCCCCTCGATCGCGTCTACCTGAACGGCGGCGGCACCATACCGCCGCCGAACGACGCGCCGCTGCCACCGCAGCCCAATCCGCCATCCTGATTTGGGAGCCGAGCCGGCGCCGCCGCATACCGGCCTTGCACGCCAGACTATATACTGACTTGTACGCCGTCGCGGCAGTATTCGGCCATCTACCTCCGCGATGCCTATATAGAGCGCGACCGTCGCGGGCCGTGTGGTGGCTGAAGAGGAAAATCCGTGCGGAACCTGTTTGCCAACCGTACTATCCTGCCGCGGGCTATCACGCTGATAGCCGTCGTCGTTCCCTTCCTCGCAACCATCCTCGCCATTGTCAAGCTCTGGGAGCGTCAGGTCGTGCCGGTGGACATTGCACTGCTGGTTGGACTGTACCTGCTCACCGGGCTCGGTGTCACAGTCGGCTTCCATCGCTTTGCCACGCATCGCGGCTTCAAGAGTGGTCCGGTGGTCGAGTTCGTGCTGCTCGCTCTCGGCTCCATGGCTGTCGAAGGCCCCGTTCTGCAGTGGGTCGCGACGCACTGGAAGCACCACCGACTCGCCGACAAGCCGGGGGATCCGCACAGCCCGCTCGAGGGCCTGCTCCACGCGCATATTGGCTGGATGTTCCGCTCCGAGTCGCGTGGCGAGCCGGAGCGAGATGCCAAGCACCTGCTGCAGGACCGCACCGCGGTCTTCGTCAGCCGCACGTTCCCGCTCTGGGCAGTGCTCGGTTTCGTCATTCCGTATCTCGTCGACGGGTGGCGTGGATTTCTCTGGGGCGGCCTGGTCCGACTCTTCATCACCCATCATCTGACCTGGTCCGTGAACTCGGTGTGTCACCAGTTCGGACGGCGGTCGTTCGATACGCCCGATGAGAGCCGCAATCAGTGGACGGTCGGCCTTTTCGGCCTGGGCGAGGGATGGCATAACAATCACCACGCCTTCCCCGAATCGGCCTTTCACGGCCTGCACTGGTACCAGGTCGATATCTCCGGCTACGTCATCCGATTGCTGGAGCAGCTCCATCTGATCGACGGAGTGCGGAGGGTGTCGCCGGAGCGCATATCGCGGAAGCGGATCGCCTGAGAGGGAGATCTCTGTTATACTCGGGTGTCAAGTACGTAGGTTGGTGGGTCCGCTGTCACCAGCGGGCCCTTTTTTTGTGCCCTGGAGGGCACCTATTTTGATCGAAACACAACCGGGGCCTAGCGCCCCTCACACCTTCGGCGGTCTGCCGGTCAGCTCTCCGCTGGCTCGCTCTCTCGCCGCCATGGGGTACCACGAGCCGACGCCGGTGCAGGAACAGACCATTCCTCTCCTGCGCCGGGGGAGCGACGTGCTCGCCCAGGCACAGACCGGTACCGGGAAGACGGCCGGCTTTGGTATCCCGCTCGTCGAGACCATCAAGACGCAAGAGCGCGCCGTCCAGGCTATCGTCCTGGTGCCGACACGCGAGCTCTGCCTGCAGGTCGCCGGTGAGCTCTCCCGCCTCGCGGACCACGGCGGCGTGCGCGTCATCGCCGTCTATGGCGGCGTTGGTCTGGGACCCCAGATCGATGCCCTGCGGCGCGGCGCCCAGGTCGTCGTCGGCACGCCCGGCCGCGTCGAGGATCTACTGGCCCGCCGGGCACTCGACCTCGGACATGTCCGCTTCGCCGTGCTCGACGAAGCGGATCGCATGCTCGACGTCGGCTTCCTGCCGGCCATCGAGCGGATCCTCTCGCGCATACCGCGCTCGCGGCAGACCGCGCTGTTCTCGGCGACGCTGCCGGCTGAGGTTCGGGGGCTGGCTGCCCGGCACATGCAGTCGCCGGCCACGGTGGAGATCGACCCGGAGCGCACCACCGTCGAAGAGATCGAGCAGCGCTTCGAGCGTGTCCCGGATGCCGACAAGCTGGCGACGCTCTGCACCTATCTCGACGATCCGGCCTGCTACCTCGCCCTCGTCTTCCGGCGGACGACGCACCGGGCGGATCGTCTGGCGCGCGATCTCTCGCGTCGCGGCTACAAAGTCGCGGCGATCCACGGCAGGCGGTCGCAGCCGCAGCGCGAGCGCGCCCTGGCAGACCTGCGATCCGGAAAGCTGCAGGCGCTGATCGCCACCGACGTCGCGGCCCGCGGCCTCGACATCGCCGGGCTCACCCATGTCTTCAACTACGACCTGCCGGATACACCGGATGCCTATGTCCACCGAATCGGCCGCACCGGCCGCGCCGGCGAGACCGGTACCGCTGTCACCTTCGTCACTCCTGAGGATGAGCCGACCCTGCGCGCCATCGAGCGACATCTCGCCGGCCGGCGAAACGAGAGTACGGCCCTACCGCGACGGACACCGTCACCCCACTCCACCCCCGGTGGGCAACGGCGGCGTGGCAATCGCAATGCTCCCCCGCACCACGACCGCGGCCGGCCGGACGGCGCACCCCGCCACCGCGGTCACGCGCCGGGGGACTCGCGCCCGCGTCGAGCCTCATAGACCGCCCCACCAGGCGCGGGAATTTGACAACGATCTGCCAGGGTTGGTATACTTGATTGCTAGCAGCAATTCAGTACGCTCTGGACGCTTGATTACGCTTCGTGGTCTTCCAGTTCCGTTCTGGTGTTGACTAAGCTCAGAGAAGAGAGTTGGAAGACTTGAACTATACCGACCGAACCCTAACCTGTGTCCAGTGCAACAGCACGTTCACGTTCACTGCCGACGATCAGCAGTTCCACGCCGGGCGTGGCTACCAGGATCCGAAGCGCTGCCCGACCTGTCGCGCCGAGCGGCGCACCGGGGGCGGAGGCGGTGGCTACGGCGCCTCCTCCTATGGCAGCTATGATCGCCCGCAGCGCGAGATGCACACGGCCACCTGCTCCTCGTGCGGCAACGAAGCGCGCGTGCCGTTCGTGCCGCGCGGCGACAAGCCGGTCTACTGCTCGGATTGCTACCGGCCCGCGCCCCGCACGATGAGCTGGTAAGAGCGACTCGCTCGCAATCAACGGCCTCCCACCCGGGAGGCCGTTTTCTATTTCTGGTCCTTTCAGCCTGCCGGCTTCTGCTGCCGCGATCTCGTTCACCACTCGGCGTAGCTGTTCGATCACAAAGAGACCGCCGACATGGCTACGGTTTCATCGTCTGGATGCGATGATTGTCGGTGTCGGCGACGTAGATCGTGCCGTTGGGACTGACGGCGATCCCGCCAGGGTGCTGGAACTGCCCGGGGTACGAACCATGGAATCCCCAGGTCCGCAGCAGTGTGCCGGTTGGACCGAACTCCTCGATGACGCTTTGCGGCGTGTTGGCAACATAGAGATTGCCGGCAGAGTCGAGCGTGATGCCTGCCGGGCTCGGCGACGAATAGGTGGGTGTCGGATTCCCCCACGACGCCAGCAACACCCCCGTCCGAGACCACTTCTCAAAGCGAGCCGCCGGGGCGCCGTAGGCGAGATACACGTTCTCCTGCGCATCGACGGCTATGCCGCTCCCGGTCGCGTCGTTACTGATAGGGATCGCTCCGACCTGACGGCCTCTGGAGTCCAGATGAAGGACATTTTCGCCGCACGGCGGGCCGGAGCTCGCCGCAGCAGGTGGACAAAAGTCGCCGGCCACGAAGACATCGCCGTTGGGTGCGACAGCGATTCCGCCGGGAAGCGGACGGAGGCCAAGCGCGAGCACATCGGCCGGCAGAGGGCCGAGGCGAGCGAGCAGCTTCCCGGATGGGGAAAACTTGCTGATGTACACAGCCCGGTCCACGAGCTGGCCGATGTAGATCGTGCCCTGCCGGTCGAGGGCCATGGCGGGCCCGGCATGCGGTACCGCAAATTCCACGTGGAAGCGGCCATCGCTCGCCAGCATCTGTACACGGCCATTGATCACATCGTCCACCCAGAGGCGCCCCCTGGGGTCCAGCACGACGCTGCCGGGGAACCAGAACCGGCCGGACTCAGAGCCTCCGGTTCCCCATACCGCCAGGAGCCTTCCGGTGGGGGAGAGCTTCAGGATCCGGCCGGCGCCGGGATCCGCGGCATAGATGTTCTCGTGCCGGTCGACAGCAACTCCGCCGGGCCCCGTCTGGAGTGGAGGCACGAGAGAGCTCAGGGCCCAACGTGCCATGATCTTGCCGCCAAGCGAGCGCTTCTCAACGCGGTGGTTGAAATCATCGGCGAGGACCATCCACCTGGCACCAATGGCCAGTGCCGGCCATGTAGCAGATACGTCGAGCTCCTCGGCACCCCAGCGGGCCAGCACTTTCCCGCCGGACGCGTGTTTGATCAGGAAGTGAAAGCTCGAGCAATCCTTGTAACATGCCCTGACGCCGTCGAGCGCGACGTAGATGTCTCCTCCACGATCTACCGCGGTGGCGAGCTGCGTGATGCTCTGCGTCGTGGGAGTCTGCCCGGAAATCCCGATCGGGGAATGGAACTGACCGATCACCGTGCCCGCCGGTGAGCGCCGCTGGACCACGTAGTAGGTTGCGCAGTACGTCGGCCCGAGCCGTGCCGAGCAGTTGACCCGAGCGTCGATCGCGATGATTACATTGCCCCGTCCGCCGAGAGCCACGGCAAGCTGAAGAACGGTGGCGTCCGGGACACTGATGGGCCAGTCGCCCACCAGATGGTGCTGCGGTGAGAACACCCGGATGTAACGATTCAGCGAATCTGCCACGTAAACGGTGCCATGGGCGTCTACGGCCAGGCTGCGCGGCCCCAGTGTTTCCTGTCCGCCCGTCGGTCTCGGAGCACCCGGCCCGGGACGCAGATCAGCCTCCCCAAAGTGGGCAAGAAGCCGGCCGTGCGGCCCCATCTCCACGACCCGGAAGTTGCCCGAGTCCGCCACGTACACGTGGCCAATGGAGTCGACGGTGACCCCGCCCGGCCGGTACAGCGTGGGGAGGGTTCGGGCCGCACCCAGCACCTGCCAGCTACCGGGCAACGGTGCGGCGAGCACCCCGGCAGTCGGCATACCAGAGGGCAAAGCGACAAGAAGGAGGAGTGCGCTGACCAGGAAGACCGCGGGTGGACGCATGGCAGGAGTGCCTTTCCGGAGAATTCTTGAGGGAAGGGAGTGGGGGGGGCTCGTAGGTTGTAACGCCTCGCCGGAGGAAACGTGACAATCGCGGGACTGCTGTGCCAGGCAGATCAGGTTGGCTCGTCGGACCCTTGATAGCCACTCTGGTGCCGGTCCACGTCGAGTTCGTCAACGTCCGGATTCTCCGACTCCGGTGTCAGCACAACCTGATCGATGCTCAGGAACCCCGGGGCGGAGCGCAGCAGCTCGACCAACTGTTCGATGTTGGCGTCCGGATTCGGAGAATACTCGGCTCGAATAATCTCCTGCTTCGCTTTGTCGCCGGCCAGTAGCACCAACCGCTGCAGCTGGATGCCACTCTTCGCAAACGCCTGGCGAATGGCGACAAGCTGACCCGGCTCCGGACGCACGTGCATGACCAACCGCTGTGGACGGCGGAACAGTCGCGCCTCCAGTGGCCTGAATATCGCCAGAACCACCAACGCTCCCACCGTGGCGCCGATCGCGAGGACGTACATTCCGGCGCCGACCGCCAGCCCGATGGCCGCGACTACCCAGAGCCCGGCTGCCGTGGTAAGGCCGCGGACGATCTCGCGGCGGAAGAAGATCATGCCCGCACCCAGGAAGCCAATCCCGCTCACCACCTGAGCCGCAACCCGGAAGGGATCCGGCCGAAACGTAGCAGCGGGAAGTTTGGTCCCGGCAATACTGGCGAGCCCATACGCGGACACGAGCATGAAGGCTGTCGCACCCAGACACACCAGCGCGTGGGTGCGCAGGCCGGCCGCCCGCTCGCCACGCTCCCGCTCGAATCCGATCAGCGAGCCAAGCACGATGGAGAGCGCCATGCGTAGCAACAACTCGCCGTCGCCGATAGAGATAGGGACCATGGACGCAAGCTCCTCGAGCTGTAGACAACAACCGATATATTCGTCAAGTTACCGACACATGTTCTGAGCGTAGCCGGTTTGCCCGGACGGCGGCGAGTACGCTGCCGGGAACCGCGTGGTAGGCTCGGAGAGAGACAGGACACCACCAATGACCACCACGATCGACCATCAAACACTCGACGTTCCGGCCCTGCGAGCGGATTTTCCGCTGCTGCGGCGAACGATGCACGGCAAGCCACTCGTCTACCTGGACAGCGCCGCTACCTCGCAGAAGCCGCGCCAGGTGCTGGACGCGCTGCATGACTACTACGCCACGGCCAATGCCAACGTGCACCGCGGCGTCTACGAGCTGGCGGAGGAGGCGACCGCCGCCTATGAGGGGGCGCGCGCCGCGGCTGCGGCCTTCCTCGGCGCTACCCCGGAGGAGACAATCTTCACCCGGAATGCCACCGAGGGCATCAACCTCGTCGCCTACACCTGGGGCCGTAGCGCCATTCGGCGCGGCGATCTCATCGCGGTGACCCCGCTCGAGCATCACAGCAATCTCGTTCCCTGGCAGATCCTGGCAGCAGAGGTCGGCGCCGAGCTTGCCTACCTCGACCTGCATGCGGACGGATCGCTCGACCTCGACTCCCTCGACCGGATACTGGCGAACGGCCGCGTGAAGCTGGTGGCCAGCACATACATCTCCAACGTGCTGGGCACGATCGCGCCGGTCAAAGAAATCGCGCGGCGGGCGCATGCCCACGGTGTCACGGTTCTGATCGACGCCGCTCAGGCCGCCCCTCACCTGCCGGTCGACGTACGAGACCTGAATGTCGACTTCCTGGTGTTCACCGCGCACAAGATGCTGGGGCCAATGGGAATCGGCGTCCTCTACGGGCGGCGCACGCTGCTCGAAGCGATGCCGCCGTTCCTGGGCGGCGGCGAGATGATCCGGCACGTCGGGGCGCAGCGCTCGACCTGGAATGACCTCCCCTGGAAGTTCGAAGCCGGCACGCCAAGTGTGGGCGACGCGGTTGGCCTGCACGCCGCCATCGACTATCTGGGATGGATCGGCATGGAATCCATTGCCGCGCACGACCGGCAGCTGGCGAGCTACGCCGCGGCACGGTTGGGCGAGATTCCCGGCGTCACCGTGTATGGGCCGGAGGAGCGGGGCGCGGTAGCCGCCTTCAGCGTGGAGGACATTCACGCCCACGATCTCGCCTCGCTGCTGGACGAGCAGGGCATCGCGGTGCGAGCCGGGCACCACTGCGCCCAACCGCTGCACGACCTCCTGGGTGTCCCCGCTACCACCCGGGCCAGCTTCTACCTCTACAACGACGAGCGAGACGTCGATCAACTGATCGACGGTATCGACCAGGGCCGCCGGGTGCTCGGGCCATGAGCAGTCTCTACACCGAGATCATCCAGGACGCCTACCGCCATCCGCGCCACCGGGGGGCGGTGGCGCGTCCCACCCACAGCCATGAAGATGAGAATCCACTGTGTGGCGACACCCTCCGCATTCAGCTACGGGTTGAGAACGGCTCGATCGCCGAGGCGCGGTTCGACGGCCGGGGCTGCGCCATCAGTCAGGCCGCCGCCGAGCTGCTGCTGGACCGGATCGAGCACCAGCCGGCCGACCTGGTCCACCGGCTGACCCGGGACGACGTGCTGGAGGAGCTGGGGATACCCAGCATCTCGCCGGCGCGGCTCAAGTGCGCGCTGCTTTCGCTCGAGGTGCTGCGGCGGGCATTGCCCGATCCCGTATAATGCGGTACCCAACTGAATAGCTCTCGCTTTATCAAGAGTGGCTGAGGGAACGGCCCTGTGACGCCTGCCAACCTACCCGTGTCGGGCAAGGTGGAAAATCCGGCAGACCTCGTCTGAAAGATACGGTGCAGAAGGCCCCTGAATCTTTCAGGGGCCTTTCACTTTATGGAGACTTCAAGGAGGCGATATGTTTGCGACCCAGCTCGAGTGCCGGCAGTGCGGCGAGGCGGTCCCGCTTGGCCCGCGCTACCACTGCGAGTCCTGCTTCGGACCGCTCGAAGTTCGCTACGACTACACGCGAATCCGGCGCAGTGTCTCGCGCTCTCACGTCGCCGCAGGCCCGCCGAGTATCTGGCGGTACAGCGCACTCCTTCCGGTCGAGCGCCGGCCGGTGGATCTGGGCACCGGCTGGACCCCGCTGCTGCGAGCCGACCGCTTGGGGCGGGTCCTCGACCTCCGCAACCTCTGGATCAAGAACGACTCGGTCAACCCGACCTTTTCTTTCAAGGACCGCAATGTGGCGGTCGCCGTCAACAAGGCGCTCGAGTTCGGCTTCGACACCTTCGCCTGCGCCTCGACCGGCAACCTGGCCGGTTCGGTCGCCGGCTTCGCGGCCCGGGCCGGACTGAAGAGCTACGTCTTCGTGCCGGCCGATCTCGAGGCCAACAAACTCCTCTCCGCTACCGTCTGTGGAGCAACGCTGGTCACGGTCGACGGCAACTACGATGCAGTCAACCGCCTCTGCGGTCAGGTCGCCGATCAGTACGGCTGGGGCTTCGCCAACATCAACCTGCGCCCCTTCTACAGCGAGGGCAGCAAGACGGTGGCCTTCGAGACCGTCGAGCAGCTGGGCTGGGAGGCGCCGGACGCAATCGTCGTTCCGATGGCGGGCGCCTCGCTCCTGACCAAGATACACAAGGGGCTGCAGGAGATGGTCACCGTCGGCTGGCTTGCGGAGGCCTCCACCCGCCTGATCGGCGCCCAGGCCGAAGGCTGCGCCCCGGTGGTGCGTGCCTTCCGCGGGGGTGCGGAGGAGGTGCAGCCAGTCGTTCCCCGGACGATCGCCCGCTCGCTGGCAATCGGCGACCCGGCGGACGGCTTCTACGCGCTGCGGGCCATCCGGGCCAGTGGTGGCGTTGCCGAGGATGCCAGCGATGCGGAGATCGTCGACGGCATCCGGCTCCTGGCGAGAACGGAAGGTATCTTCACCGAGACAGCGGGCGGCACCGTCATTGCTGCTGCCCGGCGATTGCGCGAGCAGGGTCTGCTGGACCGCGACGAGCGCACTGTGCTGTGCATCACCGGTAACGGTCTCAAGACACCGGAGGTGCTGGATGGCTCCTCTTTCTCGACGATTCACCTCACTCAAGCCAGCCTGGGCGCCTTCGAGGCAAGGATCGAGGAGCGAGAGGAAGTGGCGTAGTTGACTCCAGGGTGTGGATTCGACCCGTCGTGCGGACACTCCTTGCCCCACGACCACCGGAAGCGCTCGCCTCTGATCCTCCTTCTCCCTCCAGGGAAATCGGGTAGGATCGCAAACCCGTCTCATCCAGAAACGCTCGAAGGAGAACCACGATGGCAGTAACCGTACGACTTCCCGGAACCCTGCGGCAGTGGGTCGACGGCCAGAAGGCCGTCACACTCGACACGGCCGGTTCGGTCGGCGATACCATCCAGGCGCTGTGCCGATCCTATCCGCAAGTCGCGGAGCGCGTGCTTGACGGTGATGGGCAGCCTCGCCGCTTTGTCAACGTCTACGTGAACGGCGATGACATCCGGCTGCTGCAGGGAACCGACACTCCGGTGCGCGACGGCGACGAGCTGATCCTGGCGCCGGCAGTAGCCGGCGGTTAGCCGTCGTAGCGCGCTGCCATCTCACGCGCCGCCTGAGCGACGGCGGCTCGAATCTCCGGTGGCTCCAGCACAACTCCCTCCGGCCCGAGAGACAGCGCGTAGGACACCGCCGTGTCCGGCGATTCCAGGTCGATCCGTACCACCGCCGAGCCGTCCGCCTCGTCCAGCCGCAGCACCTCAGCGCGGTCAAGGCAGGTGAGGAGCGCGCCCGTAACGCGAAACATGACGGTCAGCGGAGCCGTCATCTCCTCGAAGTGCCGGCGCATCTCCTCCCAGTAGGTCGCCAGATCGAAGTCCGCGTGGGGGACGAACGTCTCCTCCCGCCTAACGAGATCCTCGATCCGGCCGACCCGAAAGGTCCGGAAGTCTCGCCGCAGACGGCAGTAAGCGACCAGGTACCAGACACCCGCCTTGCACACCAGTCCGTGCGGCTCGACCGGCCGCCAGACGGCGCCCGCGCCGTCGGCGCGGGGATACAGTATGTCGATGACGTTCCCCTGCCAGACCGCGGCTCGAACCGGCTCGAGAAACGGCGCGGGAAGAGCGCGGCGATGCCAGCCGGCCACGTCCAGCAGGATCCGCTCCCGCGCCGCGCGAATATCGGCGCGAAACTCCTCGGGCAGCGTCGCCTCGAGCTTGATCAGCGCCTGCCGAACGCTTTCGCCACCGGAGAAGAGCTGCGTGCCGCCGGCGATTGCACTCGCCAGACCCAGCGCCGCCACCTCCTCGCCGGTGAATGGAGCAGCCTCGAGCCGGTACTCGCCGGATAGAAAATAGCCGCCACCCGGACCATAATCCATCGATACCGGGACGTGGGCAAGCGAGAGCGAGTTCATGTCACGGTAGATGGTACGAACCGACACATCGAGCAGGGTGGCAAGCCGGTGCGCCGTCAGTTTTCCGCGTGCCTGCAGCAGCAGGCTGATAGCCATGAGCCGCTCGGCCTTCCGCATGCCGTCATGATACGACGCATCCCTGCCACTGCCTGTCAGCCACTGACGCGCGCAATTAGAACACTCGTACGTTTTCCGCGAAAAGACTGACACCATCTGTCACACCATTCCTGTAGAGTGGTCCTTGAGATGGGAGCCACGACCCGTCCGGAAGGAGTGCTCTTGATGCTGTGGTCCTTTGGCGATGATACGGAGCTGCTCGTGCAAAACCAGCGTTGGTCGGATCTTCGCGCCGAGGTGGCGCGGCGCCGCCTGGTGCGTGAGGCACGAAGCGACACGCGAATCGCTTCCCTGCGGCGCCGGATTTTCGACCGCACCGCGAGTTCCGCTGGCGGCGAAGCGCCTTCCGTCATTCCCGGACGTGTGATCGAGCTCGACCGGATCAAGCTGGCAAGCGGCAAGGCGGCAGGCGAGTCCTGCTGCCTGTGCCCGGACGAACGCACCTCGGCCTAGTCTCAGCCTCCTCACGCACTCGTCGGGCCGCGAGGCGGAAGCGACTCCTCCATCCCACAACCCACTCAGCTTCCGCCTCCGCCCCCGACGAGCCCGGCCCCCGTGCCGGGCTCGCCCTGTCGGCTGCGGGACCGGCGACCACCTTCTTGCGCTCGCGCCTCACCCATCGAGCCGCCGCACCGCTCCCTTCCCATCCCCTGTCAGAGAGCGGCACCAGGTCCACTCGGCCGTCGAGTCAGTGGACGCACGCTCCAGTGCATGGCTCGCAAGTCCGTACAGATCGTCTATCCACACGCGGCCGCGATCGCGGGTAGTCTCGATCAGTGGATGTCGTGCCGTGGGCATTTGCCACTGCCTGTGGGGCGGACTTCTCCTCCCTGACGCGGGGCCGGACGCCGGCAACGGCCGGCCCCCTCCTCTCTCCGGCTCGTCCTATCTACACGTCCGTCGGGTTCGTCCCGGCGGACGTGGCCCTCCAATCGCGGTGCGAGAGCCGAGCTCGAGCTGATCCGGTGTCCGGCGAGCCTGGCGGCAGCATCGCCATCCACGGCGTTACCGCTCCCGCGATTCCTCCAGCCTGGACCGGGGCGCCCGCGGGCCTGGACGTGCCAGGCCCTGAGCAGCGGCTCCTCGAGCTCGTCCGTCTCGATCGTGCTCATGTGGAGCGGCACCGCCGGCTACCCAGTACACGATAATTGCCGTGGCAAGGGCGCTGTGCGCTCACTTGCCGCAGCCCGACCATGAAGTCGAATTCACTGACCTTCATCACCGGCAGCTTGGACAAGGTAAAGCTGCTCGACCGCTATCTTGGCGTACCTGTTCGCCATCGGAAGCTCGACCTGGTCGAAATCCAGTCGCTCGATCTGGACACGGTAGTCAGAGCCAAGGCGATAGAGGCGTACCGGCAGCTTGGCTCGCCGGTCCTGGTCGAGGATACGTCGCTGCGTTTTTCAGCGCTGGGCCGGCTGCCCGGGCCATTCGTCAAGTGGTTCCTGCTGGAGCTGGGCACGAGCGGACTCTGCCGGCTGCTCGATGGTTATGAGAACAGGTCGGCGCTAGCCGAAGTGCAGTTTGCGGTCTACGACGGTACGGCGTTTCGAACATTTGCCAATGCGCGAGAGGGCAGTATCACTTCCTCTCCCCGCGGCGAGCACGGCTTCGGCTGGGACCCGATCTTCATTCCCCGCGGCGAAAAGCGAACCTGGGGTGAGATGACGGCGGAGGAGCAGAAGGCCACCTCCCTGCGGAGGCCGGCCCTGGAGCAGCTCGCGCAAGCTCTCAGATGAGGGTGTGCGATAGCGGGAACCCGGGCTTCCGGGCGGCGGGCCGATGCCCGCAACACCCGACCGCACCGCGCACGCCCCTGAAGCCTCGGTCCGCCGTGACCCGGGTACCCTCGGGGTGTGGGCCGCAGCCCGGCATGTCGGATGTACCGTGCGACGCGGGAAACGCGCCGTGAACGCATATTGTCCGAACCGCGGGAATGGTGATAGATCGGAGAGGCCGGCGTCGGAGGCAGGTTGACATTGGTGCGCTCAGCATCCGACATGTCGCCCTGCGGGGCGACTCGGCCACGGCGGGCCGAGGCTTCAACGCCCGTGCCCATGCCCGCGCCCATGCGTGTCCGCTTCCTGAAGCCCCGGACGGCCCTGTCCGGGCCGGGCCGCAGCCCGGCATGTCGGATATCGCACAGGCCACGGTCAAACCGCGGTCGACGCACGCCGTGCCGTTCCCCGGGATGCACGAAACACATGCGGCCACCACGCGCAATCGTGAGGGAGGCAGCGCCGGCGTTGGTGTCGGTTTGACCGTGGCATGCGGAAGGTCCGACATGTCGCCCTGCGGGGCGATCCGGACAGGGCCGTCCGGGGCTTCAGTGAGCGGAGGCAATGCCGTCCGGAGATTCGACGGCTACGGGCGCGGGCATCGGCATACACCATGAGGCCTCGGTCCGCAGTGGGCACAATACTCCGAAGCCTCGGTCCGCCGTGACCCGGTACTCTCGGGGTGCGGGCCGCCCGGCATCGCGGAGCTCTCGCACACCAACGACAAGCCATACGGGATGCACACCGCCCTGTGGTTGCCACGTCGTCACCAGGATTGGCGCACGGTGATTGCGTCAGGAGGAACGTCTGCCACAAGGGGATGCCTCTACACCAGCAGAGAGACCCGTCATCATGAACCTCCGCTATGCTGGACTGGCGCGGTCGCACTTAGCGCCGCAAGGATGGGACGGTACGTATGGAGCAGGCACCGGGACAGCAGCAGATCGTCGTGGCGGGAGCCGGCTACGCCGGGTTGCATGTGGCGCAGCGCCTGGGGCCATGGCTGGGACGCACCCGCCACGTCGCCCTCACGCTGGTCGACCAGCACGACTATCACCAGCTGATCACCGAGCTGCCACGGGTGGCGACCGGCACCCGCACCGAAGAACAGGTCAGCATTACGCTCGATCCCGGTCTGCTGCCCAACGTCCGCGTCGTCCAGACCGCCATCACCGGGTTCGATCTCGCGCGCCGCGATCTCCTGACGGAAGCGGAACCCCTCCGCTACGACTGGCTGGTCCTGGCCCTGGGAAGCCGGCCCAACGACTTCAATATCCCGGGCCTGGCTGACCACGTCCTCTACCCCTATTCGGCCGACGACGCCCAGCGGGTGTGGGACGCGGTCAACGCCGGTGTGCGACAGGCGGCGGCCACGGAGGATGCCGCCGAGCGGGCGCGGCTGATGCGGGTTGTCATCGGCGGCGGCGGCGCCACCGGCGTCGAGCTGGCCGGCGCCTTCGCCGAGGAGCTGCCGTTGCTGGCCCGGCAGTACGGCGCTCCACCGGAGCTGGCGCACGTCATCCTGGTGGAAGCCGGCCCCACCATCCTCGCTGGATCGTCGCCCGGCCTCATCACCCGCGCCTCGCAGATCCTCGCGGACCTCGGCGTCGAGGTACGTACCAACGCGGAGATCGCCGAGGCGACGCCCGAGGGATTCAGGCTGAAGGGCGGCCACGTTATCGCCGGCGGCGTCTTCATCTGGGCCGGTGGCGTCAAGGCTCCGGCCCTCATCCAGGGATCGGGCCTCGCCGTCGGCTACAACGGGCGGATCAAGGTGGATGCCTACCTGCGCGCTCTCGATCACCCCGAGATCTTCGTCGCCGGCGACCTCGCCTCGGTTATCAATCCGGAAACCGGCCGCGCACTGCCGCCGCTAGCCCAGATTGCACTGGAGGAAGCCGACACCGTCGCCCACAACCTGCGAGCCTCGATTGCCGGTCACTCGCTGGAGCCGTTTACTTTCCGCGATAAGGGCTTCGTCGTATCGGTCGGCAACCGTTCCGGTGTGGCCGACATCGCCGGCCTGACGATCGGCGGCCGCCTCGCCCACATGCTCAAGGATGCGATCGAGTGGGAGTACCGGCAGTCGGTCCGCCACCTCCACGGCCGGGCTGCCGTCTGAGACGCTCGCGCGCGCGAAAGCGGCCCGGCGCAACTCCCATCAGCCGTTTGAACGCTTTGCTAAACGAGTACTCCGACTCGTAGCCAACCCGCTCCGCGATCGCTTCCAGTGGCGCATCGCCGCTGCGCAGCAGCCGGGCAGCGATCTCAATCCGTTGCCGTGTCAGATAGGCGAGGGGCGGCTCGCCGGTCAGCGCGCTGAAGTCGCGGGCAAAGGCCGACCGCGACATGCCTGCCGCCCGAGCCAGCGACGCCACCGTCCAGGGTTGGCTGAGATCGCGGTGGATACAGCAGATTGCCTCGCCCAGACGGGGATCGCGCAGCGCCGCCAACCAGCCTTCTACCTCGTCGCTCCGGCTCTCCAGCCAGAAGCGCAGCATATAGATCAGCAGAATGTCGACCAGCCGTTCGGCCACGGCGCGGTAGCCGGGTCGTCGCTCCGTCATCTCCACCGAGAGCAATCGCAGCGCGCTGTGGAGCGGTGCGACGGCAGCTTCGATTCCGGCGAGCGAAGCGCCGATGTGGAGCACCGGCGGCAGATAGGCCAGCACCGGATGGGGCGCACCGGGCTCGAAGTGATAGGCGCCCGAGAGCAGAATCGATTCCGGACCTCCTCCGCCGTGATGCAGCTCCACGGCCGGTCCGGGCTCGCAGTCGCCCAGCAGCTCGAGAACCGGAACCGGGTGCCGACCAGGCGCATCGGAGAGGACGTGCCCGTTGCCGTGCGGCAGCAGCACCACGTCGCCCTGATCGAGACGTATCGGCTCGCCGGTTGCGGTCGCGTCTAGCCAGCACGATCCCTTGCTGACGAGATGGAAGTAGCCGCATTCCGGTTCCTCGTCAAAAGCAACACTCCATGGTGACCGCAGATAGAGCCGGCCGGAGATCGTTCCGCCAACCCGGCTGACGTCGAGCACCTCGGCCAGCACGTCACCCGTCTTACGCGACGGTCGAGCTTCTCTTGATGCAATCATGGATGTTTGAACAATATTCAAGGACTCAAGGACATTATCGGCAGTTCATTTGTGGCTGATGATAGTGAAAGACGAGTGCACGCCGCAAGCCAGATGTCACTCGTTTAGGACGATCGGATAACTCGTGACTCGTCCCACCGATACCTGACGAGCAAGGAGATGACCATGACGCAGCAAGCATTTTCCAGCATCGCGAGATCGCGTTACGTCAGCTTGACGACCTTTCGCCGCAATGGTACGGCGGTGCCAACGCCGGTGTGGATCGCGCCGGCGCGAGGCGGCGGCCAGCGGCTGTACGTCCTGACCATGGTCGGCGCCGGCAAGCTCAAGCGCCTCCGTCACAACCCGGCGGTGGAGCTGGCTCCCTGCACTGCGCGGGGGAAGATCAGGGGCGCCGGCGTCCCCGGAATCGCTCGCATTCTGCCCGAAGACACCCACCCGATCGCCGAGGCCGCTCTGGCCCGCAAGTACTGGATTGCAAAGCGCTTCCTCGACCTCTATCACCGGCTGAGAAACGGCCGCCGAACCTACCTCGAGATCACGCTCCGAGACGGGGCCCAGACGCGTGACGCCCAGGAGTTGACTGCGTGACGAAGGGCATCCCGTGCCTTGCCCGCGTTGCTAGGTTCCCCAGTAGGGTGCGGCGTGGCCGCTCCAGGCGATGGCGATTCCCAGGCTCTCGAGTACCGTCAGCACACGTCGCGGACGAAGTGTCCAGAAGATCAGCGGCCGGCCCCGAATCGGCACCAGCCTCACTCCCGGCATGGGAAACACGCCGACGCGGCTGATCCGCTCGGCCCGCAGAAGCTCGCCGCGAACCAGGGTCAGCCGCGGTGTCAGGTACGCCGCGAGGGCCGAAGCCGGATCAACCGAGATAGCTCGCGGCGAGATGCGAAGCCGGGCCAGCGGCCAGAGGACGACCCCCTGCTCGCAGCGCAGGCCTCCCAGGAAGCACCGGTCCAGCGATCTCGGTGCGTCAACCGCGGTAGGGGAAACCAGCATGGACATGATCCTTCTGCCCATACTCGCACTGCCGGCGCGAACCGTCACGGGGCGTTCGCACCGTAACCGGTGGGGCTTCGGTCCCGAGCCGATCGCCCGTCTTCAAAGCATAAAAAAATGCAGATGAGCGCTTGCACGTCCATCTGCATTCGCTCCAGCTACCTGCCGTATCGAGGGTTAGCCCGCCCGACAGGAGTCTCGCTTCGGTCTCCCGACTCGTGGCATCCGCTGAAGCGTCTCGGGGTTTACCTCTCGGCTACCCCCAGAGCCGAACGTTACCGTTCAGCAACTTCACCTTACCGCAGGTTGCAACACCCTGCAAGAGGGAATTTTGGGAGTTATCCACCGGCAATGGAGCCGGCGAAATCTATCCACACACATGCTCGCCCCTGGGCCGGCACCGCTTCCTGTATATCGTGGTGGTACCGTTCTTGTCCACTACAATCCACGAATTTTCGGCCGGAGGCCTGAGTTATGTTTCGGCAGCTTCTTCGGCAGAGGTGGGTTGGACCCGCGCCATGGAGCTGAAGGCTGCATGCCGCTCAAAGGTGGGATGTCGACCATCGTCGACGACGAACCGGCCGACGATAATGTTGGGCAGGTCAGGAACAGAACTGGAGCCATGAAGAACACGTTCCACCGATTCACAACGCAACACCAGCAGGTAGAAGAGGCGTTTACGCCGTTCTCCGCACGCCAACCGCGTCTCCATTTGCTACCCGGCGCAAATGCCTCTCCTACGATTTCACGAGGCCGGCCACGGTGACACTTGAGGATCATGCCTCTGCTGACCTGACCTTCGCTCGCTTCGCCGCGCGCCTCGCGGAGCTCGAGGCTACATCCTCGCGTACCTCCCTCCAGCGCATCCTGTCGGAGACGTTCACTCAGGCGGTCCCGAAGGAGATCGGCCAGCTGGTCTACCTCCTGCAGGGTCGTGTCGCCCCGGTCTTTGCGCCCATTGAGTTCGGCATGGCGGATCGCACGGTGATGCAGAGCATAGCCGGAGCGTTCGATGTGCCCCGCGAGGAAGTGCAGGCTCTCTACCGGGAGTGTGGCGATCTGGGCGATGTCGCCGGCGCGCTGGCCGGGCGCCGGCCCGGCGAACAATCCCATGACCAGTCGATATCCGCTGTATTCGCCGAGCTGCGGGCGATCGCGGACGCGACGGGCTCAGGCGCGGTCGAGCGCAAGATCGGCACGCTGCGCGACCTCCTGCGCCGGCTCGACCCGCTCGCGGCGCGATATGCAGTCCGCATCGTGCTCGGCCGGTTGCGGCTGGGGGTCGGCGATCCCACAATCATCCAGGCACTTGCCGCGGCCCGGGGCGGCAACAAGCAAACCGCCGCCATCCTGGAGCAGGCCTACAACCGGACGTCCGACCTGGGTCTGGTAGCACGCACCTTCTGGGATGGCGGCGTCGAGACAGTGGAAAAACTTCCGGTCATGGTCGGGAATCCACTGCGGCCGGAGCTGGCCGAACGCCTCCCCTCACCGGACGCAGTTATCGACAAGCTCGGGACCGTCGACGCCCAGTACAAGTACGACGGCATCCGCGTTCAGATCCACAAGCAGGGTGATGAGATCACCCTCTTCTCGCGGCGGCTGGAGGATATGACCGCCATGTTTCCCGAGATCTGCCAGGGAGCTCGGGTCCAGGTGCATGCCCAGAGCATCATCCTCGATGCCGAGGCGGTGGGCTACAATCCGCTCTCCGAGGAGTTCCTTCCCTTCCAGGAGACAACACGCCGTCGCCGCAAGTACGGCATCGAGGAGATGGCGGCGGAGCTACCGCTCAATGCCTTCGTCTTCGACATCCTATATAAGGATGGGCAGTCGGTGCTCGATCGGCCCCTTCACGAGCGTTTGCGCATCCTGGCCGACTCGGTGGCCGGCGGTGGGTCGCTGGTCGTCAGCGAGAGCTGGATCATCTCCGACGCCGGCACGCTGACATCGCTCCTGCAGGAGGCGATCGACAAGGGGCTGGAGGGTCTTGTCGTCAAACGGCACGACGGGCCTTACGAAGCAGGCGCCCGCAACTTCAACTGGGTAAAGCTGAAGCGCCAGGCGGCGGGCGCGCTGCGCGACACCATCGACTGCGTCATCCTCGGCTACTTTGCCGGACGGGGCAAGCGTGCCGGGTTTGGCGTGGGCGCGCTCCTGGTCGGCGTCTACGACGAGCCACGCGACACTTTCGTCACGGTGTCGCGCATCGGTACCGGTCTCAGCGACGAGGGGTGGCGTGAGGCATTCCGCCGGATGGAGGGACTGCGCCTGGATCACCGGCCGGCGCGCGTCGACTCATTGATCGAGCCATCCGTCTGGGTTGAGCCCCGCATCGTGGTCGAAATCCTGGCCGACGAGATCACCCGCAGCCCCACCCACACCGCCGGGCGGCGGGACGGCGAGCCAGGCTATGCCCTTCGCTTCCCTCGCCTCGTCGGGTTTCGAGGGACCGACAAGCGGCCCGAGGACGCCACCACCGTCCAGGAGCTGCGCGAGATGTACCGGCAGCAGAGCCGCGTACCATAGTGCTGCCTGATGTCCGACCGGAGCATCAATCCGGCCGGCGGGTGACCGATCCGGCGCCACGAAAGCAGATCCCGGAAAGGACCGAGCCGTGTCTCTTCGCATGCCTCCTCTACAGACCGACCGCCTCCTCGTCCGTGACTTCTCCCTAGACGACGTCGAGCGCGTCCACGAGGTGATGATCCGCGCCTGGCAGGAGGCGCCACGGGACCCGGCGGGGCACCTGGCGCGACGCCACGCGTGGATCGAGTGGTCGATCCGCGGCTACGAGCAGTATGCGTCGATCAGCCAGCCGCCATACGGCGAGCGGGCCATCGCCCTGCGCGCGGGTGGGTTGCTCGTCGGTTCAATCGGCGTCGTTCCCTCGATGGGTCCGTTCGGGCAGCTCGTCACCATGGACAGGGATGAGGCTGCGCCTCCACCGGCCCGCTTCAATCCCGAAGTCGGGCTCTACTGGGCGGTCGATCCGGCGTATGGCGGCCGCGGGAACGCCACCGAGGCCGCCCGCGCGGTGTCCGGGTGGCTGTTTACGGCCCTCAACCTCGCCCGCATCATCGCCACCACCGAGTACGACAACGCGGCGTCGCAGGCCGTCATGCGCAAGCTCGGCATGCATCTGATGCGGAACCCGTATCCCGACCCGGCGTGGTTCCAGGCGGTGGGAGTCCTGAGCCCGGCGGACTGCCCGACGCTGTAACCGGGCAAAAGGACGGCAGCGGGAGCTCCGCCGCCCGTACGCGCGGGCCACGACGTGTCCTCGGCACTGCTTCAAACAGTCGCCTCGCGGCCGGCATCCGGCCGCCCCTTATGACCCCGGGACTCCCGCCGAATCCGGGCCGGCATCCTCGGTGATCATGCGCGCCGTGTTAGTCGGCGACGACGGGGGCGCGCACGATGCGGGGATCCGGGAAGATGTCCGCCTCGTCGGTGCTGGTCGACGAGAACTCGGAGACGATCGCCCCCTCGTCACCGGCCTGAAACCAGTGCCAGGTATCGGGCGGGATCGTGTACTGCTCGCCCGGTCCCAGCTCGACCTCGTGCCAGACGGTGTACCATTGCTCGCTCCCGGCCGGCGGCTGGCAGCACGGCGTGGCAGCCGGCTCGCCCTCGACGTACAGGTAGACGCGGCCACTCCGACAGCGGAACGTCTCCTGCTTGCCGGGCCGGCCATCCACCGGCGGGTGCCGGTGCTGGGGAAACGTCTGGTGCGGGAAGAGTACCAACTCCTTGGCGCAGTAGCGCTCGTTGTTCACGTAGGTGATGAGCTGCAGCCCCTGCCGCTCCAGCTCTCCCAGACCACAGTCGGCAATCTCGATCGAGCCCGCCTCTTCCGGCGCGAGCACGATGCCGGCTGCTCGCAGCAAGTCGGCCGCCCGGCGGCGGGCTGCCTCGGCTTCGGCTCTCCCGATCATCCCGGCGCCTCTCGCTGCATCGCGCCGATCAGGGACGACACGGCAGCCTGCGCGCCCACCACCGCCGCGCGCAATGCCTCGGTGTCGGCCGGCGCTCCCGACTGGCCGAACGGCAGGAGTGATGCCCGCACCGCCTGCAGCTGCCGCTGCCAGCCCTGCTTCTCCTCCGTCCGCCTGTCCGGCAGGCGCGCTACTTCGCGGTCCAGCCAGCCGGCGAGAAAGATCAGCACGGTCGCCAGTTCGGCAAGCGTGTGATAGGTCGGCTCACCCTGCCCCAGCCGATCGCCGACACGACGGCAGATGGCGGCCATTTCCGCAAGGGACGGCACTGCTCTCCTCCAGAACGGAATCCATCCGCATCGACATCAAACACCATGGGCCGCAAATTGTCAATCCTGAGTTTTTCCGGCCGGCATGGTCATCGGCCGCGTGCCGCGGCTGTGGAATTCGATCCGCCTGCCGCGCCGGGGTTCCCACCTCGTGGCCGGCTTCGACGCGGCACAGCCATGGACTAGACTCGTGCAACCTGTTCCCACCGGAGAACCCACCATGACCCAGCCCTCCCGCCGACACAGCGATGTCA
>DATGJB010000007.1:0-51594 GCA_035295425.1 Chloroflexota bacterium
ATGCTGCACCTCCCTGGTACATCGGCCCGAATGGGTCCTCGTTCACTCTTGAGAGTACGTGCCCGGCGCACCATGCGGTATCGGGTACACACCCGATTTTTCAGGCTACCTGGCCCACAATTGAGGATTCGTGCTGGCGAGAGAAAATGGTGCCCAACAGGCCCGGGAGCCCTCACGAGTCATGGCCGTTCGAATTTCGGTAGGCTGTGGCGTGACGATACCCGTCTCGCGCCGTCCCGCCCGGGCTTTCGCCGCCGCGCTCGTCGCGGTGGGCGCCGCGGCGCTCCCGGCGCCGGCGCGGAGCATCGCGGCGGCCGGGCCGGGAGCAGCCGCACACCCTGTCACCGTGCTCAGGCCGGGTAGGCGCCCGGAGCCGGTGATCGCCGATCCGGCCCGCCACCGCGTGTACGTCGGGACGGAGACCGGCGGCTCGGTGGCTGTGGTGGACGATCGGAGCAATCGGATCGTCAAGATCATTCCGGTGGGGCGTGAGGTCGAGGATTTGACGCTCGATCCTGCCGGCCGCCGGCTCTATGCAGTGAGCAGCGTGGTCTCGGCCCTGACCGTCATCGATACCAGGACGCTCCGCGTCGTGGCCGGCGCTCGAAATCTGAAAGACGCTTCCGGCGTGGCGCTCGATCCCGCGCGCCAGCGCCTCTACGTCACCGAGCCGAGCGCAAATGCGGTCGCGGTCCTGGATGCCGGCAGCACCCGCCTCGTCGCGACCATCAAGCTTGCCGGTCAGCCGCTCGGAATCGGGATTGATACCGGTCTGCACCGTGTTTTCGTCGGGCTCAATCGGCTGCACCGTGTCGCGGTGATTGGTGAGAGCTCGAACACCCTGCTTGGCTCCGTCGAGGTCGGAGACCGGCCCGTGCATCCCTTCCGGGTGGATCCCTCCACGCACCGACTCTACGTGGTCAACTCCGGCTCCTCCACGCTTTCCATCGTGGACACCAGAGCGCTACGCGTGACGCGGACGCTGCGCACGGGGCGCAATCCGGAGGGGCTCGCCCTCGCGCCGCCGGACGAGCGCGCGTACGTGAGCAACGAAGGTGATCCCGGCACAGACCGGAACAGCGGCTTCAGTGCCTCGGTCATCGACCTGCGAACCGGCAAGATCATCGACACGCTTGCGACCCCGCGTGGACCGGACGGCATCGCCTATGACGCGGCTACCGGCAACATCTATGTCTCGGTTGAAGACTCGGGTCAGGCCGTGGTGATACGCCTGCCGCCGTCCGATCGCTGATGGCTCCCCACCGGTAGTATCGTGGGGTGAGGGACCATGACCGATAACCCGGCGCACGATGAGGAGCCGTTTCGGGAGCCTCCGCCCACGCTCTCCGACCCGCGCGAGCTGCTGCTCGGATTCCTGGACTGCTACCGAGAGGTGATCGCACGCAAGCTGTCAGGGCTGCCGGAGGGCGAGCTACGGCGCAGCAGGCTCCCTTCGGGATGGACGCCGCTGGGTCTCGTCAAGCATCTTGTCTACATGGAGCGGCGCTGGGTCCAGTGGGGCTTCAGAGGTGAGGCAGTGGAGGACCCCTGGGGCGATCAGCGTCCTGTGGGCACCTGGCACGTCGAGCCAGACGAGACGGCCCAGGAGCTCATCGCCGCGCTCCAGGCGGAGGGAACTCGAACGCGGGCCATCGTCGAGCCGGCGAGCCTGGAGAACCGCGCCGCCAGTGGAGGGCGCTTCAATCCGGCGGATGAGCATCCGACACTCGGCTGGATCCTCTTTCACGTGCTGCAAGAGTACGTCCGGCACGCCGGTCACCTCGACATCGCCCGCGAGCTGGCGGACGGAAGTACGGGGGAGTAGCAAGCCGCCATGGTCGGGCTCGAGGCGAGTGAGCACCCGGCGCCCTGTCGCCCCGCCCACGGGCTCTGAAAGAAGCTCCTGACACGCCCAGGCACGAGGAGGGGAATCTTGGCCGACACAGTCACCTCCACCGCAACCGAACGATTCCAACCGGCTCGCGATTTTTTGCTTGACCACCGGACGGACTACGACACCGCCTACCGAGACTTCACCTGGCCGCAGCTCGATCGATTCAACTGGGCGCTCGATTACTTCGACGTGATCTCCCGCGACAACGACCGGCCGGCGCTGTGGATCGTGGAGGAGGACGGGACCGAGACCAGGCGATCGTTCTCCGAGATGACCGAACGGTCGAATCAGGTCGCCAACTGGCTACGCGAGCAGGGCGTCCGGCGCGGCGACCGGGTCATTCTCATGCTCGGCAACCAGGTCGAACTCTGGGAGTCCATTCTGGCCCTGATGAAGCTGGGCGCGGTCATCATCCCGGCGACGACGCTCCTGGCGCCAGACGATCTGCGGGATCGCATCGATCGCGGTCACGCCCGGCACGTGATCGTGCGAGCCGCGGACGCCGCCAAATTCGACGACGTAGAGGGCGACTACACCCGGATTGCGGTCGGCGACCGGATCGAGGGCTGGCTCGACTACGCCGGCGCGAACGCCGCGGCAACCGCCTTTGAGCCCGACGGGCCAACGGGGGCCACCGATACCCTCCTCCTCTACTTCACCTCCGGCACGACCGCCAGGCCGAAGCTGGTCGAGCACACGCACGTCTCCTACCCCGTCGGCAGCCTGTCCACCATGTACTGGATCGGTCTGCAGCCCGGTGATGTGCACCTCAACATCTCGTCACCGGGATGGGCCAAGCATGCCTGGAGCAACGTGTTTGCGCCCTGGAACGCCGAGGCGACGGTCTTCCTCTATAACTACGCACGCTTCAACGCCAGAGCGTTGCTCGAGCAGATTGTCCGCGCCGGCGTCACAACGTTCTGCGCCCCACCCACCGTCTGGCGGATGCTGATCCAGGAAGACCTGGGGGCATGGCAGGTGCCGCTACGCGAGGTCGTCGGCGCCGGTGAGCCGCTCAATCCGGAGGTGATCACCCAGGTCCAGCGTGCCTGGGGCCTGACCATCCGCGATGGCTACGGGCAGACTGAAACCACCGCGCAGGTCGGGAACTCACCCGGTCAGCCGGTAAAGCCCGGATCGATGGGGCGGCCGCTGCCCGGCTATCGGGTCGAATTGCTCGATCCCCTCGGCGGCGAGCCGGCCGGCGAGGGGGAGATTTGTCTCGATCTCTCACCACGTCCGCTCGGTCTGATGGTCGGTTACCGCGACGACGACGCCCGGACCGCCGAGGTCATGCGCGGCGGCTATTACCACACGGGGGATGTTGCCTCGCGCGATGCCGACGGCTACATCTCCTATGTGGGGCGCACCGACGATGTCTTCAAGGCGTCGGACTATCGCATCTCGCCGTTCGAGCTGGAAAGCGTCCTCATCGAGCACGAAGCGGTGGCCGAAGCGGCGGTCGTTCCCGCCCCCGATCCCATTCGGCTGGCGGTTCCCAAAGCCTACGTGACGCTGGTCTCCGGTTGGGAGCCCACCGCTCAGACCGCCGAAAGCATCCTTCGCTTCTGCCGCGAGCGGCTTGCTCCCTACAAGCGCATCCGCCGCCTTGAGTTCGGCGAGCTGCCCAAGACCATCTCCGGCAAGATCCGGCGCGTGGATCTCCGCAAACGCGAAACGGTGGAGAGCACGTCAGGCACGAAGAGCCCGGCGCTGGAATTTCGGGAGGAAGACTTCCCGGATCTGAAGCAGTAGAGCGAATTGGGGGCCGGCGGTAGTATCGGCGCTTAGCCTCTCGTTGGAAGGTGTAGGCTACAGCGACACCATGACCGCCGATCTGAGTCGTTCGACTGGCTCACTCGTCGGGCGGGAGCGAGAGCTCGCGGCTCTGCGCCAGCAGCTCAAGATCGCGCTCCGCGGCGAGCTCCGGGTTGTCTTCCTCAGTGGCGAGCCGGGGATTGGAAAGAGCCGGCTACTGGCGCAGCTCGCGGCGGAGGCGCGGATCGCCGGCGCTACCGCCCTCCAGGGCGGGGCCTCGCTCGCCGAGGGCATGCCTCCGTACCTCCCCTTTCTCATCGCCCTGGGACCGTATCTCCGGACGCTGAGCCTCGACTGGCTGCGAAGCGCGACCGGAGATGCGTCGAGCATGTTGGCCGGGATCTTTCCAGAGCTGGTGCGGCTGCAGGGTCTCACACCGGGTCCCGCGCTGCCGCCGGAGCAGGCTCGGTGGCGGCTCTTCGATGCTGTGGGCAGCTTCTTTGCTGCTCTGGCCGAGCCTGGCGGACTGGTCCTGTGTCTGGACGACCTGCAGTGGGCCGACAGCGCCACCCTCGATCTGCTTACGTCGATCGCGACCCACCACACCACTGCCCGGTTGCTGCTGATCGGCGCCTACCGTGAAGGCGAGGCGGAAGAGAATGAGGCACTCGTCCGGGCTCGCAGCGAGCTGACCCGGCAGCGGCGGCTGGTGGAAGTACCGGTTCGCGCCATCTCTCACGCGGAAACAGAAGGTCTGGCTGCCTGCTTTCTGGGTGGCCCGGTGGGACCCGCCCTCGTCGACCGGGTGCATGTCCAGAGTGGGGGCAATCCTTTCTTTGCCGAAGAGCTGCTGGTGGGCTGGCTCGAAGCCGAAGCGCTCTCCAGGGTGGCGGGACGGTGGGAGCTTGCGTCCCTCGAGACGGCAGGCCTTCCCCCCTCGATTCTCGCCGCGGTACGTCAGCGTCTTGCCCGCCTGCCGGCTGCAACGGTCGACCTTCTGCGCATGGCGGCCATCGTCGGCCGGACCTTCTCGGTCGATCTCCTGGCGGAGATCGGCGATGGCGAGCCGGAGCTGATCGAGGATGCCCTGCAACCGGCGATTCATGCCGGACTGCTCCGGCAAGAGCTAGACGGTCGGTTCAGCTTCGGACACGATACGATCCGCGAGTGCCTGTACGGCGAGGTAAGCAGCACGCGCCGCCGCAGGCTGCACGGCTTGATCGGCGACGCCCTGGCAGCGCGGTACGACCCGACAGGAATCGCAGCCGAGCCTGCCGGCCGGCCGCTGGATGGTGGACGGCCGCTACACGGATCCGTGTCAGGTCCGGTTGCCGGGCTCGCCTTCCACTTTGCGCGCAGCACCGACGTTGAGCGAGGCATTGTGTACTCACTTCAGGCCGGCGATCGTGCCCGGCAGACGTACGCGCACGAAGAGGCCCTGGCACATTACGTGACCGCGCACGATCTGCTCGCTCCCGGCGATCCGCGGCGGCCGTCGATCCAGCTCGCGATCGGCGCGGTGGCGCTGGCTGCCGGCCGGGTCGCGGAGGCCGCCGCCGCCTTTGAGGGTGCTCGCGGCGCGCTGCTTGCGGTGGACCCACCCGCCGCTGCGCGTGCCACGCACGGGCTCGGCGTGACTCGCTGGCGCCAGGACCGGCTGGAGGAAGCGCGTGTCGCACTCGAAGCCGCCCTCGCCCTCTTCGGCGGTGATGAGACGCTGGAGTCGGTTCGAGTGCGGATCGACCTGGCCACTGTACTGGGAGTGGCTCTCGGCCGCCAGGCCGAAGCAACGGCGCATGCCCACCGCGCGCTCGAGGCCGCGCGGCGGCTGCGCGACAACCCGGTAGCGGGTCGAGGGCTGGAAGCAATTGCTGCCGTAACCATGGGGAAGCTGCTGATGCGCGGCAATGACTTCGCACACGGGATTCCGGCCCTGGAAGAGGCGCTCGTACTCGCCGAGGCGGCTGACGATCCGGCAACCGCCGCCGAGTGCGCCGCGAATCTGAGCAACGGCTACTTTTCCCAGGGTGCGATGGAAAGGTCCCGTCACTACACCTACCTGCGGCTCGACTACGCCGAGCGCTGCCGGCAGCCCCATGAGCTGCGTCACATCCACGGCTGGTTAGCGCTCCTCGCCATCTGGCAGGGTCGCTGGGCCGAGGCGGAAGAACGGCTCGCGCAGGCGCAGTCAGTCGTGGAACAGCTATCCGGCGATGAGCCGCTGGCGTATCTCCATGCCATGCGCGGTTGTCTGGCGTATCAGCGTGGCTGTTTCGCCGCGGCCGTCGAGCATCTCGAACGCACGGTGGCGATTCACCGCACAAAAGGCGCCGCCCACCTGACCTGGTACGAGGGACTGCTCATGCTGGCATTACTCGAGATGGGCGAGCGCGGGACGGCGCTCGCCTGCCGGGCAGAGCTGGAGGCGGCAGTTCAGTCGCTTCCGGTCGGGAGCGTTCCTACCGCTCCCGCGCTCACCTGTTTGATCAAGCTGTCCCTGGCGCTGGGGGAAGTCGAGCGTGCCGCCGGCTATGAGCCCGGTCTGCGGCCGTTCAGCGGCGAGATGTTCTCGCTCTTCATGGTCGACTCAGCGCTCGGCGCCCTGGAAACGGCGCGTGGCAACTGGCGAAGTGCCGCCGAGTATTTGCAGAGAGCAGAGAGCATCGCGCGCGCCAACAGCCTCCATCCGGCACTTGCCGATCTCCTGGCGCTGCGCGCCGACCTTGTGCTCCGCCGCGCCGATGAGAATGCCGTGCGCGAGGTGCGGCCCCTTCTCGACGAGGCGGCCGGCATCTTTGCGTCCATCGAGATGCAGCATCGAGCTCGCCCGCTTCGCGAGCGACTCCAGCATCTCCCGCAGCCGGGGCGGCGCCGTCGCGCCGACCTACCGGCCGGCCTGAGCCGGCGTGAAGTTGAAGTTCTGCGCCTCGTGGCAGGGGGAAAGAGCAACCGGGAAATCGCCGAGGCCCTCTTCCTCAGCGAGAGCACGGTCGCCAACCATCTCACCAGCATCTTCAACAAGACCGGGGCGGAGAACCGGGCCGCCGCCACCGCCTTCGCCATCCGCCACGAGATGGGCTGACCCCTCCAAAAAATAGGAACTTCTGGGGATGTCCCGGTGCGCTCTTCAGGAGATGATGGCGCCGTAAGCCGGATCGCTTCCACCGGCTACTGCACCATCATTCAGGAGACCGCAGTGTTCGTCACCGTCTGCGCCTACCGGGTCCGTGCCGGCGAGGAGGATGCCGTCGTCGCCCTGCATGAAGATTGGCAGCGGCGTCGGCCGGGTGGTGTCGCCGGTTTCCTCTCCGGCGAACTGCTCCGTAGCGCGCGCGACCAGCGCCTCTTCATCGACATTGTGCGCTTCGAGAGCGAGGAGGCGGCCGAGTCGCATGCCCGCGACCCGGAACAGCAAGCCTGGCGCCGCCGTCTGACCAACCTCAGCGAGCGGGAGCAAGACGTGCTGGCCTGCTCGGTCGAATGGTGGTGGACCGCGCCGCCGAACTGGATCGTTCAGCCGCCATGAGAGAAAGGAGGAAGACCGCCGTCAACCGCGACCCCATACGGTACACCCCCGCACTCAAAAGGAGAAAAGACATGACCGCACAGGACAATGCAGAACTGACCCGCCGCGCTTACCAGCTCTTCGAGCAGCATCGCTTCGACGAAGTGCTCGCCTCCGTAGCCGATGATGTCGAAGTCGTTCCCTACTACGCGCCGGGCCTCGTCTTCCGGGGGAAGGATGGCTTTCGCGACTTCATGGCCAGCCATAAGAACGCCCTTCCCGACATTCGGGTCCGGATCGATCACCAGGTAGCGACCGACGACGCCGTGGTCAACGAGTGCACGGCTACCGGTACGCACACCGGTCCTCTCGTCTCACCGGCGGGCGAGATCCCGCCGACCGGCCGGTCCGTCACCCTGCACTTCTGCGAGATCTGGACGATCCGCGACGGCAAGGTCATCGGCCTGCACAATTACCAGGACTCGGGTGACCTCATGCGCCAGCTCGGCCTGGTGCCCGAGATGCAGATAGCGGGATCGTAGCGGGGACCTCAGATTGGGAGCGGCCGGATTCGGCCGCTCCTTCCGCCCGGCAACATCGTGTGAACGCAGACATGCTCCGGTGGACCTCCTCCGGCGTACATGCTACTGTTGCAGTCAAGTAGGAGGGTCGACATGACGGCAGAGCAGGCCAGCGACTCGCTGCAGTCCCTGATGGAACCGCGTCCGAACGATATGTACACGTACGAGACCAGCGTCCACATCGACGCGCCGGTGGAGCGGGTGTGGGAGATCGCGGGTGATCTCGGGCGCTCCACCGAGTGGGCAGGCTCGGGTCAGGTCAAGTCGATGACCAAGACGAGCGAGGGACCGGTTGAGGTTGGGACAACGTACGTTGCGCAGGAGAAGATCCTGTTCCCGTTCAAAGCCGAGTCGGTGATCGTCGGGTACGAGCCGAACCGCTTCATAGCCTGGACCTCACGGCCGATCGGCCCGACGGTGCCGGCACACCGCTGGGCCTTCATCCTGACACCGGAGGATGGCGGCACGCGGCTGACGCATCAGGTGCGGGCGGCGCGTGCCTCCGGCTTCCCCCGAGTGATGCAGGCCACGATGGTCAAGCTCTCCGGTGGTACCGAGCCGATCGGGCGCGGCATGGAAGGCACGGTCGCCAATATCAAGGCGAGGGCAGAGAGCTAACTGCCAGCACCCGGCGCACCGTCTCCCGGATTTGGCGCGCACGCGTCTCGGGCCGTCGGACCCCGTCGATCCAGACGATGTACTCCTTGCGGTGGGAGTGGATGAGCCGGTTGAAGCGCTCGTGGGCGTCGCCGGCCTGCAGGGCAGGCAAGAGATTGCGGGTGCAGTACAGCCGGGGCCGCGTCAGCGGGCGTTCTGCGTCGCCTCTGGAATGGCATCGAGCCAGGTGGGATCGGGGAGATCCAGACGGCGCGCGGCCCAGGCCAGCGTCACCTTCAGCTGCCGGCGCTGAAAGGCGCGCAGCCGGGGTAGCTCGGGGTTCTCCTGCCCCCAGGCGAGGTCGGCGAAGAAGCCGGCGATTGAAGCTACCGCGGCGTCCACCAGCTCGGAACGAACCGGCATCGCTTCGGCGTACCAGGCCATGACCGCCTCCGGCAGCGGTCCACCTTCCACCGTCACACTCTGGGCGAAGGCGGCGGCGTCCACCTCGGGATGCCCGGCGCCGGCATGCGGCCAATCGAGCAGGTAGAGACGGCCTCTCACCCAGCGCAGATTGTCCGACCGCAGGTCCCAGTGGATCAGCGCGAAAGGCGGCCCGGTCTCGGTCAGCCGGCGGCTGGCCGTGGTAAGCGTCGGAATCGACTCCACGAGCCAGTGCCGCGCCTCGACTGAACGGGCTCCGGCGAGATCGGCCAGCGATTGCCGCCACGCCGGGTCCTGAGCGCCCTGCCAGAGCAGGGCCGGCCCGACCGTCTGCGCGGTGGGCCGGGGCAGCCACTCGGGCAGGGGGATCCCCAGCGTGGAGGCGTGGAAGCGGCCGAAAGCCTGCGCGATCCCGGCGGCCAGCCGGGGTGTCCACGGCGGTACATTCTTCCGACCGAGATCTTCCAGCAGCATGACCGACCAGTCATCGCGCGCGAACGCACCATAGAAGGCAGGCGCCCACCCGGCAATCAGACCGGCCAGCTCTCGATAGACACGGAGCTCGCGCCCGTACGCCGCCCGCATGAACGGATTGGAGTCGGGATTGACTCCCTTGAAAAAGGCTCGCCGTCCATCTGCCAGCCGCAGCCGGTAGGTTGGGGTCGGGCCGTAGCCGCCCCACACTCGCATCGCCCGGCGCACCGGCGCGCCGAGGATCCCCTCGACGGCCTGCCGTACCGACGGCGGTACTGTCTGCCAGGCGGGCTTGAGCTCGACACCGGTACGCGACATCCGCTCGATTCCCTGCCCGGCGTCTTACCAGGGATGATGAGGGCGCCAGTCGGCGACCAGTCGCGAGCGAGCGTCGAGTTGCGGGGTGCGTGGTGTCCGCAGGATCATCACGATGTCGTCCGGCGTTTCGACAATGCCGTCAGGACCGCGCACCGCCAGCGGCCCCGGCCAGCGCTCCCAGCCGAGGCGAGCGTAGAACGATGGCCGCTCGGTGGACAGACCGCCGAACTCGAAGTCGCGGATCGATGCGGCCAGGCGTTCCATGACCGCGCTGCCGATGCCCCGCCCCTGGAGCTCGGGATCGGTGGCGACGGCATCGACATACGCCGTGCGCAGCTCCGGCAGGCCCTCCGGCTGCAGCCGGCGCTCACCAAAGAGCGCGTGGCCTACCAGCCGTCTCTCGAGCCAGGCGAGAATATGGGTCGAACCGGAAACGAGCTCGAAGAGCGTCCCGAAATCCTCCTCGGCAAACGCCCGGCTGCAGAGCGCGACGATCTCCTCTTTCTGCCGGGTAGTGAGATCGGCGAGCGTGACGACCGCGAGCCGCAGACCGTCCGGACGCACCCGGAGGGTAGCTGCCTCACGCATCGGAGGGGCCAGGTTCCCAGCCGGTGGCTGCCGCCCACCACTCGGCGGCGATCATGATGAGATCGCAGACCGGGTCCTTGACGTCGTAGTATAGGTCCCAGTCGTCGGGATAGTGCGCGGAAAGCTGCCGCTTGGTCTCGGCGTAGAGGGCGGCGGCAACCGGATGCGCCCGCAGGTAGTCGCGAAAGAGCAGCGGATAGCGCTGGTTCGGGTTACCCGCGGCGCGTACATGGACGTGCACATTGCGGCGTTCAGGGCCGGGCTGGAAGTAGAGCTTGACCCACGTCCGCGGCGAGGTATCGGCGGCATCCGGAGGGATATGGTCGCCGCGGATGTCGGAGCGCCAGCCGTACTCGGCCGCGGCGAACGCCGCCACCAGCGGCTCCTCGGGCTGGAGCGAGGCCACCGTGACCTGAACGTCGATCAGGTCCTTGGCCGGGAGACCGGGAACCGCGGTCGAGCCGATGTGATCGATGCGCAGCGCCCTGCTACCCAGCGCGCGCCGCAGATCGGCGCCAATCTCGCGGAACTCGTCGGGCCAGTGGGTATCGTAGGGGACGATCTGGATAAGCCGTACGGTCCTCTGAACCATTACCCACCGTAGCAGAACCAATATCGACCGGCTGCCGGAGGGGCTGGGGGTACATGGAGCGCGGCGGCGCGGGGCTCGCGAGGAACGACCGAGACGGCGTTCTTGGGTCGCGGCGCTTACACGATCCAGTCACGCCGTTCGGCGTAGAGATGGAGCGCCCGCTCCTGCTCGGGCGCTGCCAGCGCGCCCGGACAGATATCGCGCAGCCGCCCGACGGCATCGTCCGCGCTGCTGCCGCGCCGGATGAGGTAGGCGGCCAGGATGGCGCCGGTCCGCCCCTGTCCCATCAGGCAGTGCACGGCGACTGCCCGGCCGGTGGAGCGCTGGCGATCGATGAAGTCGAGGGCGCGGGCGAATTGCTCCGGGAACGGCGCCGTCATGTCCGGCACCGGCAGGTGCATCGCCGCCAGCTCGTGCCGCGCCAGTGCGTCCTGATCGAGCGCCTCCTCGGTCAGGGAGAGCACGCCGCCGATGCCGTGACCGCGCAGCCAGGCGAGATCGGCATCGAGGGAGCTGCCGTTGGCGGTGGGCCGCGCCGTACCATCCGGCGACACGCCGGTGGCGGCGGGCCGTGTCCCGCCGGGCCGCGAGCAACCGGCGATCTCGCCTTCAATGAGCCAGTAGAAGCGTTCCATGGATGTTCCTCTATCACGAGCGTAACGGGGAGCGGCAGCTGCCGGCACCGGCTATCGGATCAGCACGGCCCTGCCCATTCGGGGAGCCGGGAGGGGTAGCGCGAGCCGGGTTCGGTGCCCGCCCTCTTGGGGATATACTCGGTCACGCCACGCATGGCGCCGCCCACCCGGCCAGGGAGAAACCGGGCTGCTGGGCAGGCCCGCAAGGGCTTGAGGACGGGGGCAGGCACTGTCCCTCCAGGCTCTCCAAAAGGAGGCTTTGATGTCCGCGACCGAGACACGCGACCATACCGTTCTGGCCCATGGGTTCGCACGCACCGCACGAGAGGGATTCGTCGCTTCGGCGGCGTACTTCCGGTCGCTGCCGGAGGATGCCTGGCACGGCCCGACCGGCTGCACCAAGTGGGATATGCGCCACCTCGCCGAGCACATTACCGGGGAGGCGGTCTGGTTCCCGAACCTGGTGCGCGGCGCGACCAGAGGCGAGGCGCCGCTGCCGGCCGAGACCTACGAGGAGCACAAGCGCTTCTCCTCGGCGCAGCTGGCGGACGCGACCGAGCAAGCGGCCGCTCACGTGCAGGCGGCAATCGAGGAGGCGACGCCCGAGCAGCTGGAGCAAGAGGTTGACATGGGCTTCGCCAAACTTCCGATCTGGACTGCCTCCTATATCTCCCTGTTCGAGGGCGTGTACCACAACTGGGACACCCGCGCCGGACGCGCGGCGGATGTGACGATCCCGACGGCGTGGGCGCTGCAGCTGGCCACGTTAATGGCGCAGTTCGGGCCGATGATCGCCCACCAGAAGGAGGCGGCTACGGCGGCCGGCACCTATCTGCTGCGGGTCGGCGACGGCGTGGGCCCGGTGACGGTCGACATCCGCGACGGAGCCATTGCCCTCCGGCATGCCAGCGAGGGCACGCCCGACATCACGGTTGACCTCACCGCCGATCAGTATGTTCGGTTGATCGCCGGCCGCTTCAAGCTGGAAGGCAGCAACGTGCCGATCGAGGGCGACCGCGGCCGCGCCGCGGCTCTCAACCGCGTGTTCGGCGGGGTCGCGAACGAGTGAGGCAAGGCGGCTGCCACCAGGCAGCCGCCCGGTCACGCGACCTGTGTGCCCGTCGTCGATCACGTTCCGCATCCTGCGGGCGCCCGGCCACAGAGAGATCGGGGTCGCGAGACCTCGCGGCAACGGGGCCGGGATAGGTTACAGGTGCTTGGTGAAGAAGTCCCTGATCGCGTTGTAACAGCGGACGCGGTTCTCGAACTTCAGCACGTCATGCCCCTCGTTCTCGAAGACCAGGAAGTCGACCTCTTTGCCCTGACCCTGGAGCCGTTCCACGACGTCACGCGACTCCTGCTCGACGACGCGCGGGTCGTTGCGCCCCTGGATGACGAAGAGCGGGCAGGAGATCTGGTCGAGATAGGTAGCGGGTGACCGCTCCCTCAGGAAGTCCAGCTCGGTCTCCGGGTTGCCGATGGCGATGGCGAAGTACGGCTTCCAGGTTTCTGGAATGCGCTCCATGAAGGTGGTCAGGTCGTACGGACCGAACATGTCGATCGCCGCCTTCCAGAGCTCCGGATGGCGTGAGGCGAGCGTCAGTGTCATGTAGCCGCCGTAGGAGCGGCCCATCACGCCGGCGCGCCGGACGTCTAGGCGGCGGTCCTTCGGCAGTACCTCGGTCATGGCGTGGACGTGGTCAAGGCGATCGTTTCCACCCCAGTCATGATCGACCTGCTTGGTATAGGAGAGGCCGTAGCCGGTGCTTCCTCGCACGTTGGGGACGAAGACGGCGAAGCCGTTGAGGGTGAGGAACTGGATCAACGGCATGGAGAACCAGGCAAAGTTCGGGCGCTCCTGACCCTGGGGGCCGCCGTGGATGTAGTAAACGAGCGGATATGGCGCCTCAACACCGAGCTCGGCGGATGGAAGGTAGAGACGTGCCGAGATGCGGGTGCCGTCGAAGGACGTGAACGATGCGTCCTCGCCGGGCGCGAGCAGCGCCTTCGGAATGCCGAGCACTCGCTCCCTGGTGAGTGCCTCGGGCGTGCGCTCCGGGCCAAGGAGGATGAAGAGCTGCGTCGGCGAGACGGCCGAGGAGAAGGAGAGCGCGTAGTGATCCGACGCTTCGTCGTAGCGCATGCCCTCCAGCGTGCCGTCCGCGAGCTCGCCCTGGCCGACCAGAACCCTGTCGAGCCGCATGGCGAGCGCGGTCTCGTCGAACGTTCCTTCGTAGACCCAGGACGCGCCGTCGATGTTGTAGTCGATCCGGTACCGGTTATCCCGGAGGTGATCGATTTCGATCAGCTCTCCCTGTCCGCTATGGACGGTTCCGGTGATGCTGACCGGACGCACCTCGTCGGGGTGCCGAAGATCCAGGTATCCCAGCCCGTACGTGTCCTCGAAGAGGGCGGTGCCGAAGAGCAGTCCCCGATCGTCCGGCGTGAACTGGCAGCTGAATATCGCGTTCGGGGGTACCTGAGCATCGGGCGCACGCTGCTCGAGCGGCGTGCCGTAGAGCAGTCGAGCTTCCTCCCCCTTCTCCCAGAGATAGACGACGTGGTCGCCCATGGTGTAGCCGTCGGTGAGGATAACCATGGTTCCGTCTTCGTTGACGCCATTGACAAAGCTTCCCCACCGGCTCTCCCGCAGCTTCGTTACCTCGCCGCTGGACAGGTCGCCCTCGTAGGCTTCGATGACGGGCTGCTCCCGCGACTCCATGTTGAGATAGACGGCATTGCGGTCGATGTCGCAGCGGACGAGGTGGCCGCGGTAGGAGGCGAAGCGGCCGCCGAAGGCCGGCTGCGGGATGCCGCCCTCAACTGGAATCAGCATCGGCTGGTAATTCTCATCGCCGTCGCGGTCGATCATCACCAGGATGGTCCCGATGTCAGGGAACACCGAGAATGGCAGGCCGCCGATCAGCTCGGGATTCTGCAGGGCGATGTCCGGGGGCAGCAGGGGTTCGGGCACGCTGCCGGCCGCATCCATGGCGTACAGGCTGAACTTGCCTCCCAGGTTGCTGATGAAGTACAGGCGGTTATTGGCCAGCTGTGGCGCGACAAACAGGCGGCACGAGAGCAAGGACTCGATGCGCGGTGAGGCCGCCACACGAATCGGTGCGGCCAGCTCTTCAGTGGTCATGAACTGCTATCTCCTCTGGGCTCATTTCGGCAGTAAGGCCTTCGCCGGTCATTGCGGGATTGCTCGGTGCGAGACCGGCCGGCGCGGTTGCGGCGACTCCTGACGCCCGCCGCCGAAGGGCAGCCGGCGCTGCCAGGAGCGCGGTAGGTCTCCTATCCTGATCATCATATAGGTAGCGTTCCTCCATGCCCGGTGCGCGGGACGCGAACGGAGCAGGGCGCCGGTCAGACTAACCCGCAAGGCTCTCCGCTTCCTCCGGCGCCGGCTGCTGGGCCGGGATGTAGTCGTCGGCGTGACCGAGCGCGGTAAAAGAGAAGAGGATCGGCAGCGCGCAGGTAATGACGCCGATGACGGCGTAGACGAGGACGACGTTGCCGGTCCGGTCGATGGCAATACCGCCGAGCAAGGCGCCCAGCGGAATGGCCGACCAGGCCAGGACGCCGGCCACGCTCATCACCCGGCCAAGCAGGTGGTTGGGGACGATGGCCTGCCGCAGGCTGCGGGTGTTGATGTTGAAGAGCAGCCCGGCGCCGGACATCAGGGCCCAGACGAAGAGCGCGGCGACCAACCAGGGGGTGAAGGCGAGGACCACGGTGAGCGCGCCGTCGATGGCGAGCGCGGTGAGGGCCACCCGGCTGAACGACCAGCGCTTGCGCAAGGGGCCGGCAAGCAGGCTGATGACGACGGTGCCGGCCGCGCCCGCCGAGAAGAGGATGCCGATACCTGAGTTGGGGGCGTGCAGCTGGTGCTTGGCGAAGTAGATGAGGGTCGAGCCGATGGTCGTTGCGAAGAAGTTGACCAGCGCCATCATCAGTGAGATGTTGCGCAGCACCGGGTGGCCCAGTACGTACCGCAGCCCCTCGACGATATCCTGCCGGACTGTCGTCCGTTCCTTCTGCTCCTCGGCCGGCTGGTTGAAGCTGGTTCGCACCATGAGGAGTGCGCCGGCCGAGACAAGGTAGGAGAAGGCATCTATAAGGAGGAGATCGGGGAGCGCGACGAAGGCGGAGAGGGCGCCGGCGAGCAGCGGGCCGAGAATTTGCATTGCCGAGTAGCTGGCCTCGATCCGGCCGTTCGCCTGGACCAGCATCTCGGTCGGCACCAGACTCGGGATGGCGGCGTACTCCGCCGAGTTGAAGAAGATGAAGAGCGTCGAGCCAACGAAGCCGGCGGCGTAGATATACCAGATCGAGAGGTGGCCCAGCGCGTAGAGCGCCGGAACGGTGGCGATGGTCGCGCCCAGCAGCAGGTCGACGACGATCATCAGCCGCTTGCGATCGAGGCGGTCGACCCAGGCGCCGATGATCAGGCCGAAGAACAGGTACGGCAGCATTTCGGCGGCCGTGGTGAGCCCGAGATTGAGCGCCGAGCCGGTGAGCTTGTAGACCAGCAGCGGCAGGGCGAAGACGGTGAACGAGGTCCCGAGCGTCGAGATGGCCTGCCCGGTCCAGAACTTCCAGAAGTCGGGGTTCAGGCGGGGCTGCGCTCCGGATCGGTCCTTCCTGGCCAGTGGATTCCAGACTCGCGTACTCACGGCACGTTACTCCTGCTCGAGATACATCTGAAGACTGTCCCGCAGCGCGTCGATCGCGCCGGGACGCAGGCTGTAGGCGCTGTTGGCCTTCTCTCCCACATCGTGAACGCGTACCAGCCCGGCGGCGCGCAGCGCCACCATGTGGTAGTGCACAGTACTTTTCGAGAGGTGGGAGAAGCGGACGACATCGGTGAAGCTTCGAGTCCCCCCGGCCAGGAAGCGAAGAATGCGGAGGCGGCTGTCGTCGGCGAGAGCGCGTGTGATGTGGAGCAGCTGGGACGACGGCTCGCCCGGTGCCGCCGGTGCGTCGACCGGGTAGTTGTAAAGCCACAGGCGGTGATACGGTGCGTAGACATTCCAGGGCCGGTGGTGGTATTGCGGAACCAGCACCACCAGGTCGACCTCCTCCTGCGGCGTGAAGTAGACGCCGTTGCTAGCGAGCTCGACGAGATCAGGAGCGGGTAGGGTGGCGACGAGCGACCGTTTGGCCTTGGAGTCCGCCTGCAGGAGGGACAGGATCGCGCCGTCGACGTGCAGGAAGTACTCCTGGTGCCAGCGACGCAGGACGCGGAGCGCCAGATCGCGTGCCGCCGGGAGATCGCGTGGCAGCGGCGGGGCGCCTGCCAGCAGATACGGCGCCACCAGCTCGTAGAGCTCGCCCGCCGAGAGCCCTTCCAGCCAGCAAAGGAAGCTGTCGACGTCGCGCTTCCCCGGACAGCTTCGGATCAGAAGACCTAAGGGCAGGTTCAGGGCTTCGAGCTCGGGGGACGCGAGCAGCGCCGTCAGCTCCGGCGACAGCTGTTTCTGTACCTGCCGGGCCCAGGCCGTTCCCAGGTCAAGCGTCTTGTGCTCCTGCCGGGCGGCGAAGGCGCCGAGACTGATCACCAGCTCGTAGGGCGGGCACCAATCGACCTCGACGGAATACGATACGGTGTTCGACTCTGAGGGAACAGACTTCACAGTTCGATAATAATAGAACATAACCGGCAACGCAAGTCTTGACTTGCCATTCCGCCGAAAGACGGATGGCGGGGTCGGTCTCAGGCCAGACGGGCGGCGTCCCCTACTGGTCCGGGGCCGGTGACCGGCGTTTGCCTGATGCGGAAGGCCTGCCTGAAGGCGTTCACTGTACTGCGTACACAGCCTCCGTGGCGATGAATCACGGCGGCGCAAATGCCAAGTGACCGTTGTACGAGGAGGATCGCCGTGTCTCTTGCCGTCGTTTCCTGTAGCTGGTTTGTCTCTCCCGGAAGCAACGCCGTGGCCTACCGCGCGCTTGGTCTGACGACGCTGGCGATCGCGGTGGGCCTGGCTTTCATCAGCCCGCGCTGGGTGCGGGACCGCCGCCGGCTCGGCCGGGCGCAGGTCGCGGTGGGACTGTACGCCAGCGTGGCCGCGCTTTCGGCCGGCCTGGTTGCCGGAGTTATCGCGCTCGCCGCGCCCCGTTGGGTGGGGGATCCGCTGAGCGCGGAGGGAAACGTGCTGGTGCTGTCCCTGGTGCTGCTCGCCGGCAGTCTACTGACCGCCAGCGGCGCGGCGAAGCTGGGCCGGAGTCCTGTCAGCGCCGGCTGTCTGCTTGGTTTCCCGTTCCTGATCTGTTCGGTCGCCGATGCGTTGCTGCTCGGCTACGTCTGGCTTGGGCCGGTCGCTCCGGCGACCACGGCGCAGTGTGGAACTGGTCCGAGCGGCCGGGTGGTCTTCATGCTCGCTGCCTGTTCGCTCCTGGTCTCGCTGGGCCTGCTGGCCGCGCCCCTGGCCGTTCTGGCGAAGGAAGGCGGGCTCGTCTCGGCCCTCTTCCCGGCAGTGACCGGCGTCTCCGCGGTCATGGTGTTCCTCTTCGAGCGAGGAAAGGAGAGCTGGTATGCCGGCTCGCGTCTCGCCGGGATGGATCACCTGCTGGTCTTCACCTTCCTCGGCTGCCTGATCTTTGGTGGGGTGCTGATCGCGGGCCGGCGCGAGTCGGTTCCCGAGCCCGCGGTGGCCGAAGTGAGCGTCTACACCATGCCCGAGGCTGCCTGACGACGCGGAAGGGAAAATGCTAGACTGCCGTCGGTCGGGCAGCACGCCGCAGCGGATCGATCGCAACTTACCATAACGTGTATACTGCCTGGAACGCTCCCTGCGGGAAATGGAGTGAACATGCCGGTACGCATTCTGATTGCCGATGACCACAGCGTGGTGCGTCAGGGGCTACGAATGTTCCTGGGCCTCGATCCCGAGCTGGAAGTCGTGGGCGAGGCGGCCGACGGCGCCCAGGCCCTGCGGCTGGCCCACGAGCTCCATCCCGACGTGGTTCTGATGGACCTGCTGATGCCGGTGATGGACGGGATCACGGCGATCTCCGCGATCCGGCGGGAAGTACCCGACACCGAAGTGCTGGCTCTGACCAGCGTGCTGGAGGATGCGTCGGTAATCGGCGCCATCAAGGCGGGAGCGATTGGCTATCTGCTGAAGGACACGCAGGCCGACGAGCTGTGCCGCATGATCAAGGCGGCGGCGGCCGGCCAGGCGCAGCTCTCCCCCGAGGTATCGGCCCGTCTGCTGCGCGAGATCCGTGCCCCGGAGAGCCCCGAGACGCTGACCGAGCGCGAGACCGAGGTCCTGCGCCTGCTGGCGCAGGGCCAGGCAAACAAGGAGATCGCCCGCAACCTGCAGATCGGGGAAAAGACGGTCAAGACGCATGTCAGCAACATCCTCGCCAAGCTCGGCGTGCAGAGCCGTACTCAGGCTGCGCTCTACGCGGTGCAGATCGGGCTGGTTTCGGCGCAGCAGGCAGGTAGCGGAGCCTAGATGTCCCCGACCCCGGAGAACCGGGAGGAGATAGTCCGCAGCACTTCGGGACCGGGCGCTCCCTCCCTTACCGAGCAGCGCCAGGAGCAGGAGCTCACCTACCGGCGCATCTTCGAGGCGACCAGCGATGGGATCATCATCAACGACCCCGAGACGGGGTGTGTGGTGGACGCCAACACGGCGGTCTGCCGGATGCACGGCTACACCCGGGAAGAGTTCATCGGCCTGCACGCCACTGCCTTCATCCACCCGGACTACCACCATGTCTTCGCCGACTTTCGCGAGACGATCATGGCCGGCGGTAGCTATCAGACGCGTGCGCTCGACACGCGCAAGGATGGCAGCGTGTTTCACGTCGAGGTGAATGGTTCGCCGGTCCTCTATCATGGCCGGCGGCACATCCTGGCCGTGGTGCGTGACGTCTCGACAGCAGTGGAGGCAGAAGATCGGCTGCGCGAGAAAGAGGAGCAGCTGGAGCAACGGGTTCAGGAGCGGACCAGGGAGCTCTCCTTGCTCCTCGACATCTCGCACCATGTGGCCTCGACGCTACAGCTCTCGCCGCTGCTCGAGTTGATTCTCGATCAGACGACGGCGGCGGTTCAGAGCGATGCCGCGGCGCTACTCTCGCTCGACGGCGACGAGCTGATCGTGCTCGCCCGGCACACGCCGGAGCCACCGGCCAGGCCGGCGCCGAGCAGGTATCGAGTGGCGGACCACGGCGTGCTGTGGGACATCCTGGTACGCGGCGAGCCAGTCATTATCAACGACGTACGCGGGACCGACGAGCTGGCGCGGATCTACCAGCGGCTGGTGGGCGAGCACCTGGAGGACTCGCTGCGTTTCGAGGGCTCATTCATGGCGGTGCCGATGCTGCTGAAGGACCGGATCGTCGGCCTGCTCGCCCTCGCGGCAGCGCCCATTGGCTACTTCTCGGCTCATCACGCCATCCTGGCAGCCGGGATCGCACAACAGGCGGCGGTTGCCATCGAGAACGCGCGTTTGTACGGGCGGGCGCAGGAGGTTGCGGTGCTGGAGGAGCGGCAGCGCCTCTCCCGCGAGCTCCACGATTCGGTTTCCCAGGCGCTCTATAGCATCGCGCTGAGCACCAGAACGGCTCGCACTCTGCTGGACCGCGACCCCTCGCGCGCTGCCGAACCGCTGGACTTTGCGCTGGCGCAGGCTGAGACGGGCCTTGCCGAGATGCGGGCGCTGATCTTCGACCTGCGTCCGGAGGCGCTGGAAGAGCACGGGTTGGCCGCCGGCCTGGAGCGTCAGGGACGGGTGCTGGGGACAAGACACGGCTTGGCCGTCGAGCTGTCACTTCCTGACGAACCTGACGCGCCACTGGCGGTCAAAGAGGCGCTCTATCGGATCGCCCAGGAGGCGCTGACCAACGCGGGGAAGCATGCCCAGGCAGGCTCGATTACCATCTGCCTGCAGGCGGACGGCCACGACCTCGTGCTCGAGATCCAGGATGATGGCGTCGGCTTCGATTCGCGAGGCGAGTTCCCGGGACACCTGGGACTGCGGACGATGCGCGAGCGGGCGGTGCGGCTGGGTGGATCACTCGAGGTGACGAGCACGCCCTGTCGCGGCACGCTGGTGCGCGCGCGGATCCCGGTGAAGGGCTGATCGTCCGCCCAAGGTCCGAGGCTTCCTCCGCCTAAAGTCGGAGGAGCCGCTGGGCCTTGGTCGGGCGCGTGAGGGTGTCGGGAAGTCGTTAACTGAGGCAGCGAGCCACCGACTACCGGTGGCGCCGCGTGATTCCACTCTGAGGTTTGTCATGGTCCGTTCCGGACGGGCTCGGGCGCCGGGAGACCGCTCGGTTCTGGGACGGCTCGCGTCCCCGCTCTTGCTCTCGCTCGCACTCCTCCTGGCGTTCGGCGCCGTGATGATCGTCCAGGCCAGACGGCTCACCGCCGAGCCCGCCGCCGCGGTCAGCGGCGCGCCGGCCGGCGCCGTGCTGCGCTGGTCCAACGAGGGCATCTCCGATATCTACACGCTCGATCCGGCGGGCGGTCCGGACTTCAACGCGTTGCAGGCAATTCAGTTGATCTACGGCGGGCTGGTTCGATTCGGCCCCGGTTTCCGCATTCTGCCGGATGCGGCGCAGCGCTGGACGATCAGCGGTGATAATCGCACCTTCACCTTCTTCCTGCGTCCCGACGTCCGCTTTGGCGACGGGAAGATCCTGACGGCCGACGATGTGGCCTTCTCGCTGAACCGCGTGCTCAGTCCGGGGCTGGCGCAGCAGTCCGGTGCCTACCTCCTCACCGATGTGGTGGGGGCGCCGGGAGTGATGGCCGGGCGGGCGAAGCGCGCTGCCGGCATCGAAGTCCTCGGGCCACGGACAATTCGCATCCGGCTCACCCACACCAGTGCCTCCTTTCTCGCCCGGCTGGCCACGCCGGTCGGCTACATCGTCCCACCCTGGCGGGTACGGGCAGGAGCCGGCTGGGACCAGCGTGCCATCGGGACCGGCCCGTTCATGGTGGCACGCTGGGTCCATAACGACTCCCTCCAGCTGGTGCCGAATCCGTACTACTACGGGGGGAAGCTGGAGCTCAGCGGCATCGACATGTCCTTCATTCCCGAGCCGCTCAATGCCTACAAGCGCTACCGTGCCGGCGCCGTCGATCTCATGGGGATCGTTCACTTCCCGAGCGAAGTCCTCTACGATGTGCAGGGGCAGCCCGATTTTCACCAGTCGGCCAGACTCGAGACGGTGTACCTGACGCTCAACGAGCGACGGCGGCCGTTCAACGATATGCGGGTGCGACTTGCCTTCGCCCATGCACTCGACAAGAACGCAGTGGTGCGCGATGCCTATGGCGGCTTCGCTCATCCCACGAACGGCATGCTGCCCCCGGGGATACCCGGCTACGACCCGCGACTGCGCGGCGCATCGTACGATCCGGTGCTGGCCCGCCGGCTCCTTGCCGCGGCCGGGTATGCGGGCGGGCGCGGGCTGCCTCCGGTCAGCTACCCGGTGGATCAGGACGCGTCGAGCATGGTTCTGGCGAGCGCACTGGCCAGGCAATGGAAGCAGGTGCTGGGCGTCGACGTGCGCCTGGTCCGGTACACCCACAGCGCGTACCTCGACCTGCTGCAGCGACTGCAATTCCAGATCGCGGACATTGACTGGACGGCAGACTATCCGGACCCGGATAACTTTCTCACCCAGCAGCTGCAGGCGGGCAGCCCGAACAACAACGGCGGCTGGGACAACCGGCTCTTCGACCAACTCACCACACGCGCCGGAGAGATGCCGCCGGCGAGTCCCCAGCGCTTCGCCCTCTATCGCCGGGCCGAGGCGCTTGCGATGTCGCAGGCGGCGACGATACCGCTGGTGAATCCGACGGCAGGTATCCTGCTACGGCCCGACATCCACGGCCTGCAGATCAGCGGTGGCTATCTGCTGGTGCAGAACTGGGCAACGGTCGGGATCCAGTCCGGGACCGGCCAGTGAGCGGGTGGTGGCCTGGCCTGAAGTGGCGTGTCTCGTCGCTGCGCTGGCGGCTGACGGTCGCGATTAGCGGCATGGTGCTGCTGAGCACCATTGTGTGTATTGCCGCGGCGGTGCTCTTCCTCCGCCAGGCATTGACCGATCGCGCGACGAGCGAGCTCCGGCGTAGCGTCAACGGGGTCTCCGGCTACCTCGATAACCAGAGGAGCGACCTGCTGGGCGAGGCCAAGCTCATCGCCTCCGATCCGGGTGTCGTGCGCGCCACCCTGGCCGGAAACCAACAATCGCTTATCCTCCGTCTCAACCCCATGTACGCCGACCTCAACACCGACATCCTGGATGTGATCAGTGCCCGCGGCCGTGTCCTGGTGCGGCTGGAGGACACCCTGAAGGCGGGCGATGCCGTCGGCAACCGTGCCAGCATCCGCGCCGCGCTGGCTGGACGCGCGACCATTGCCCTCGAGAGTGATCTACCAAACCGGGAGGCGGCCGGTGGTTACGCCCTGCGGGCCATCGTGCCGGTGCGTCAGGGGACCCGGATCGTGGGCGTCGTCGCGGTGGGACGGCAGCTGGATAGCGTCTTCGCCGCCCGCATCGCACATGCCCTCGACGCCGATGTCAACCTCATCGCCGGTGGCCAGCGAACCGGGACCACCCTGACCGACAGCCACGGGCTGCCGATGACCGGATTGCCCGAGCCGGCGAGTGTCGTGGCGCGGATTGCCGGTGGGAAGACGACGGTCGCTCAGGTGGTGGAGGACGGGCAAACCGAGCTTTCGGGCCTGGTGCCGCTGCAGAACGCAGCCGGGCAGTGGGTCGGCGCCGTCGAGGTGGTCCGACCGCTCGATCCGCTCTACAACGTGATCAGGGGCCTCTCCTTGCTGCTGCTCGCACTGGGCGCCCTGGTGGTGGCCGTCGGCACGCTGCTGGCGCTCTACGTTGGCCGCCGGTTGACGGCACGTCTCATGATCCTGGAGAAAACGGCTTCACGGGTGGCCGCGCTGGCCGGCTCGGACGAGCCACTCGGCGCGGTTCAGGTCCAGGCCGCGGTACGCGGCAATGACGAGGTGGCGTCGCTGGCAGGCTCGCTCGGCACCATGATGAGCGCGCTCGACCAGCGCATGGCAGCAAACGCCGCACTCTACGCGGCGGCGCAGGCCCGGGTGCGCGAGCTGACCGGACTGGCTGAGATCGCCCGCCTGCTCACCGCCGGACCATCGGTGCGAGAGACCATGGACCAGATCGCGGAGCGGGTGTGTGCGCTGGTCGGCTGTCCGGCAGTCGCCATCTGGCTGCCCGAGGATGGCGACGTGCTCAGCCTCTACGGCTCGCAGGGGCTCCCTGACGACTACGAGCAGATGTCGGCGGATCTGCACGTCGCGACCGCCGGGACCGGTTTCGAGACGACCGCCCAGATCGCGATGCGCACCGGCCAGGTTGCCCGGCAGGAACTGACGGATACGCTGCCGGACACTGCCTCGCCGGCCCGCCGCGTCCTAAACGTGGCGCTGCGATCGCGGGGGCTGGAGATGGTGACTGCGGTTCCGCTGCGTATTCAGCACCGCATCGTTGGCGCGCTGGCCTGTTACCTGGACGTGAAGGAGCCGTTGAGCGATTCCGACATGGGGCTGCTGACGACCATCGCCGATCAGGTGGCGGTGGCAGTCGAGAACGCCCGTCTGTCCCTGCATTCGCGCGACCTGGCGGCGCTGGAGGAGCGGCAGCGGCTGGCCCGCGAGCTGCACGACTCGGTGTCGCAGGCGCTCTTCGGCATCGCCCTCGGGGCGCGCACGGCACGCTCGATGCTCGATCGCGATCCGCAGCAGGTGGCCGAACCGCTGGCGTACGTGCTGGCCCAGGCCGAGGCCGGGCTGACCGAGATGCGGGCCCTGATCTTCGAGCTGCGGCCGGAGGCGCTCGAGACGGAAGGGCTGGTGGCGGTTCTGGACAAACAGGTGGCGGCGATGCGCCTGCGCCATGGCATGACGGTGCACGCCAGCATCGGACCTGAGCCCACCATGCCCTTCGCCGTGAAAGAGGCCATCTACCGGATCGCGCAGGAGGCGTTCCACAACGCCGTGAAGCATGCTCAGGCGACCGACCTTGAGGTGCGGCTGGCCGGTGACGACGAGGGGATCAGGCTGGAAGTGTCGGACAACGGACGCGGCTTCGACCCGGCCGGCGACTTCCCCGGCCACCTCGGCCTCCGCACCATGCGCGACCGTGCCATGCGCCTCGGCGGTCGGCTGGAGGTCGACGCCGCCCCGGGCGCCGGCACGCGGATTCGTCTCTGGATCCCGGCGACGCCGGCGAGAGGGGTGGCGAGCTACGCCGGCTGAGGTGCCCCCGGCCGGGGCACCAGGCACAGTAGCGCATCCTGGTCGCGGCGGCGCGGATTTTCGGCGAACGCGGCTATGCCGGCGTGACGATGGAAATTATCGCCAACGCCGCCGAGTTGTCGGTCCCGACCCTCTACCTCACGTTCGGCGGCAAACGCCAGATCCTGGCGGCGCTGATCCTGGGCCTGAAGGAAGAGGTGGATGTCTGCACGTCGGCACGCGAGCTGATGGACTGTCCTGATCGGGTCGAGCTACTCCAGCAGGCAGCGATGGTGAGCACGCGCTTCAACCGTGTCGCCTGGCAGCTGCTGGACGTGCTGCGCGCCGGCGCACGGGCCGAGAGCGAGCTGGCTACTCTGCAGGATCAGGTCGGGGGCGCGCGCTTCCGCGACCAGCAGGTGATCGTGCGCCGGTTCGCCGCCGAGGGTGTACTGCGTGCGGGCCCGCTACCAGACCGGGCCGCCGCCATTTTCTGGACACTCACCGCCCACGATCAGTATCGGTCCATGGTCGTGGAGCGTGACCAGAGTGAGGAAGACTTCGAGGCGTGGCTGGCCCAGACGCTGTGTGAGCAACTCCTGGGGAACAAGACATCACGCCGGGATGCCGGCTCCCAGTGAGCGCGTGCCGCGGCGCAGGCGAATTGCCATGTAGATGCCGGTGAGAATCGGCGAGACGGCAATCGCCACGATGAGGAGGAAGGCGATGACGCCGCTGATTCCCTGCAGGCCACCGCTGCACGTGGTCGCGATCTGCTGGCCGTTCCTGTACCCGCCCGCGCAGGCCTGCGTCCGCCCGACCGCGGCGTAGGAGAAGACCAGGAGTGAGGTGAACAGCCCTCCCGGCGGGACCAGCGTGCCGATCAGCTTGTCACGGGCGTTCCAGGCGCTGGATGCCCAGAGCAGGATGACGCCGACGGGCCAGATGAGCGGCGTGAGAATCAGCGCGCCGATCTCAAGCAGGCCGGCGCGCGGCGCCTCCGGCGCCTGCATGCCCAGGTGGTTGCGCTCCTCCTGCGCCAGACCTGCCGGATTGCCCAGCCGGTCAAGGAGATTGAGCAGATCCGAGTCGCTCTCGTTTGACAGCTCGGCACGTGCCTCGGCGATATGCTCGCGCACGCCGTCGATCAGATCGCGGCGCTCGACGCGCGGTAGATCGGCAGCCTCCGCCTCAAGGCGTGCCAGATACCCGTTGATGATGTCCGATGCGTGTGGTGCGGTCATCGCTCTCCCCTCCTCGCAGAATCGTGTCGACGGCGTCACGGAAGATGGACCACTCGCGCTTGAACGCGGCGAGTGCGTCGAGCCCATGCCGGGTCAGGCGGTAGTAACGGCGCGGCGGTCCGCTTTCCGACTCGCGCCACTCTGTCTCGACCAGCCCGTCGCGTCGTAACCGGCCGAGGAGCGGGTAGATGGTTCCCTCGCTGGTCAGCATGCCGTCGACCCGGCCGAGCGCCTGCACCAGCTCCAGGCCGTAGCAGGGCGCATCCGTCAGAAGGGCCAGCACGCAGTACTCCAGGGCGCCTTTACGCATTTGCGTGACCAATCCATCCGTTTCCATCTGCTCCATGGTACCGCAATGTACCTTGCAGAGCAAGGTAGCTGAATGGGCTGGCCAGGCTGCCAGGACCTGTCAATCCGCCGTAAGGCGGACGCGGCTCTTCACGCCAAAGTCGGTGTCTCGGTCAGCCCCTCGCCGGATTCGCCGGGATGTCAAGGTGCGGTTCACTGGCAGCAGGAGGTCACAGCGATGACGAATCACTCACCCCGCACCCTATCCCCAGAACGTTCGACGATGAAGGAGCAACACCTGATGCAGACCAACGACGGATTGAAGCAACGCTCAGCGCGGCGGCGCGGCGCGCTGGTGGGAGCCGGCCTCGGTCTGGCGCTGCTGCTGGCGCCACTGCCCGGTGCGGTGCACGCGGCACAGCCACACACCAGCAGCTACTGTGACGGCGCCGGCGCCAGCGTCAACGACACCTGCTACGGGCAAAGCGATCTGTACAATGAGAACGGAGGCTACAACAATAGCGCCTTCGGCAACAACGCGCTGTTCTACGACTCGACCGGTCACGAGAACGTCGCCGACGGGATGATGGCCCTGTACTCAAATACATCGGGCTACTACAACACCGCCGTCGGTACCAATACGCTCATCAACAGCTCGACCGGCTACCAGGACACCGCGGTCGGCGATAGCGCGCTCTATTCCAACACCACCGGCTCAAACGACACCGCCTTCGGCTTCGAGGCCGGCCAGTCCGGGGACGGCAGCAATGCCAACACCACGGGCTCCGGCAATACATTCGTCGGCGCCTACTCCGGCCCCGGCACCTCTACCCAGCTCACCAACGCGACGGCCATCGGCGTCAATGCAACCGTCGCTGAAAGCAACGCCCTGGTGCTGGGCGCGCCTGGAACCAACGTGGGCATTGGCGCCACGGCACCCGATCAGGCGCTCGAAGTCGCTGGCAACGTCCACATTGCCGGCTCGGGCAACGGCATCGTCTTCCCCGATGGCTCGGTGCAGAAGACGGCCGCCTCGGGCACGGGGTTACCGTCCGGCCAGAGCGGGCAGTACCTGCGCTACGGCAACGGCAGCTGGCAGGCCTCGGCCATCCTGGCCGGTGATCTCCCCGCCGGTTCGGGGAACTACCTCCAGAACACCACCAGCCTCCAGACCGGGGCGAGCTTCAACATCGACGGCAACGGCGCGTTGGGCGGCACGCTGACCGTCGGCAAGTCTGCCGCGATCGCCCCGTCGGGCGGAAGCGGCACACTGCTCCAGGTTGGCGCACCCAGCACCAGCTATGGCAGTTTCCTCCAGCTCCCGATCGTGACCAGCAGCTCGGCGCCGCCCACCAGCATGTGTAACTCCACGACCTTCGCAGGACGGGTGGTTCTTCAGGCCACCACCACCGCCCTCACCATGTGGGGCTGCTCCACCAGCGGCAAGTGGGTCGTCGCCAAGTAATCTCATTCGCCGGACTCACACTCTGAAGGGCCGTCAGCGTCGCTCGACGCGGGCGGCCCTTCCACCATGCCGGGGCACTCCGCCGTACCTCCGTCCTTCGATGGAGAGCCGTCTCCCTCTTCAGGAGGGACCCTTCACCCTTCCAAAGTCTGCGGCCGCCGTCCACACTGCTGCCGATGCCGGGACTCCCCTGCAGAGCGTTAACTGGACGCGTACCCACTCGACCTCACTCTCGTTTTGAAAGGAAAGAAAGATGGCGATGATCCTCGACGGTGATCAGGTAGCCGGCCGCGGGGTGGCAACCGCACCCGCGATCGAGGCAACCGGGATCACCAAGGAGTATGGCGACGGCGATAACCAGGTCCAGATCCTCAAAGGTGTGGACCTGACCGTTCGAACCGGCGAGACGCTGGCCATCATGGGGCCCTCCGGCTCCGGAAAAAGCACGCTCCTGGGCTGCATCAGCGGCCTCGATACCGTCACCGGCGGCACGGTTGTCATCGGCGGCGAGGACATCACGCGGCTCGGCGAGAACGCGCTCGCCTCGGTTCGCAACCGGCGCATCGGCTTTGTGTTTCAGACCTTCAACCTGATCGGCACGCTGAGCGCCCAGGAGAACGTCGAGCTGCCGATTCTGCTGCACGGCCATGGCACGGTCAATCCGGCCAGACGAGCGCGCGAGCTGCTCGATCTCGTCGGCCTCTCGCACCGCCGCAAGCACCGACCGGGCCAGATGTCGGGTGGCGAGCAGCAGCGCGTCGCCATCGCGCGCGCGCTGGCCAACGACCCAGCAATCGTCTTCGGCGACGAGCCGACCGGCAACCTCGATTCCTTTAACGGCGAGCTGGTCATGAACCTCCTCACCCGGATGAAGGAAGAGATGGGAAAGACGCTGATTCTGGTCACGCACGATGCGCGGATCGCGCAGCGCTGCGACCGCACTGTGTACATGCACGACGGCCGGCTCACCGACCGGCCGGCCGCTTCCTGAGCGAGCAACAAGGAGCGCATCATGGATGCCCTGACACTATATATTCGCTACGCCTTCCGATCGTTTCTGCGCGGTCGGAGCCGGTCCGTCTTCGGCGCCTTCTGTGTCGCCGTGGGCATTGCATCGGTGGTCGCTCTTGGGCTGGCCGCCGGCAACTTCAAGAACGCCGTGACCGCCGACGCCCGCCAAACCAACCGTGGTGACGTCTCGGTTTCTCCTGCCGGTCTGGGTTTCACCTTCCGGCAGTATGCAATCTTCGGCTGGCTCCAGCGCCGGGGTGAGATCGCCGACTACACCAGTATCGTCAGCGACGATAGCGCGCTGCGCAGTCCGGCAGCGAGTGGCGCTTCGACCATCGGCAGCGTCTACGCCGTCGATCCGGCGAAGTTCCCGTTCTACGACACCATCACCGCGGTGCAGCCGGCCGGCAAGACGCTCCGCGCGCTGATCAGCAATCCCGGCAACGCCGTGGTCAGCCAGGACACACTCGACGCGCTGCACCTGCGGGTGGGCGATCGCATCGTCGTCAACAGCCGTCGGGGCTTCAACCACGCCTTCACCATCGCCGGCGTGGTTCCTGACAGTGCGCCGAACCCCGGTTTCGGCGCCGGATTCTGGAACGACTTCGCCATGGTCAACCGGGCGGCGGTGCTGCCCTTCTTCCGCAGTCTGGATGTTGCCGGCAATGAGATATTCCTCAAGACCAGCAGCGCGGCGCAGGCCCAGACAGTCAAGCTCGAGCTCGAGCGCCACCTCGGCGGCTTCCCGCAGATCAAGACCGTGGCCGACGTTGCCAGGGACGATCAAAACAGCGCTAGCGGTTTCGACAAGTTCTTCCGTGTCATGAGCCTGGTAGCCGTGGTCATCGGCGGCATTGGCATCATCAACACCATGATGGTCGCCGCCCGCCGTCGCAGCCGCGAAGTCGCGGTCCTCAAGGCGCTCGGCATGAAGGGCCGCCAGGTCGTCTTCGTCTTCACCATCGAGGCGCTGATCCTCGCGATCGCGGGCGCGGCGCTCGGCCTGCTCGGCGGCATCGGCGCCAGCGTGCTCGTCAACAGCGTCACCCAGAACCTGGCCGGTTACGCCATTCCCTGGAGCCTCCAGAGTGAGCCGCTGATTGCGGGCGCTACCGTCGGAGTCGTGGCAACCGTTCTCTTCTCCTACCTGCCGGTGCTGCGCGCCAGCCGCGCCCGGCCAATTGCCGCCCTGCGTGGTGAGCTGGATCGAACATCGGGGACCGGCCGGCTGCGCCACATTGTCCGCAGTCTGCGCACGCATCCGGTGGGGAGCATCCTGAGCGGCGCGCGCCGGGCGCCAGCTGGCATCCGGCACCTCCCGCGGCGCCAGGGGCTGCGGAGCTTCCTGCTGGTCCTCGTCCGCGCCTCGCTGACCGGATCGCTGGCGATTGTCTACGCCGGTCTGGCATCGGGAACGAGCGCGGTCGTCACGGGCACGCTCGCCGGTATCGGCGTCCTGGCCGGCGCGGCCGTGCTCACTGAGCTCTTCGTCGGCATCATCTGGCTGGTCAGCAAGCTGCCGTCGATCCGGCGGCTGACGCTGCGGATGGCGTTCCGCAGCATGGGCACGCAGAAGCGGCGCCTCGGCTCGACCCTCCTGGCAATGTGCATCGGTATCCTGGCGGTGGGCTCGGTCGCCATCATGGCGCAGAACATTCGCAGCGTGGCCTCGAACGCCATCACGAACCAGCTGGGCATCAAAGCCATCGTGCAGTCACCAAATGATTCGGCGATAACGCGCCGATTGAGCGCCGAAGTCGCGACCTTGCCTGGAATCACCGAGCAGGACTTCGGAGAGATTGCCAACGGCGCCATGCTGACTGCGATCGACGGTAGGAGCGTCAATCGGCTCTTGCAATCGCAGATCAGTGCTGGGAAGCTCAGCCGCGATAGCGTCGACAACGTGGCCTACGATCTGCGGGGAGTCGAGGGACGCGACTCTGCCCGCATCCGCTACCCGCTCACTATCACCTCCGGCCACAACCTCCAACCGCAGGACGTGGGCAAGGATTCGATCGTGATCGATTCGCGGCTAGAAGCGCTGGGCGCCAGGGTCGGCAGCCGCCTGGTCTTCGATGATGGCGGCCGAAACGTTTCCTTCATGGTCGTTGGAATCTATACCCAGGGTGCGAGCTTTGGCGGCATGGCAAGCAGTGAAGCCGACGTCACCTACATGCGCCGGATCGGGATGGCGAGGCATGACTCCGCCCACCTCAGTCTTCTCTACCTGAACATGCGGGACGGCGTCGTCGCCGCCGACATCGCCACGCTGCGGCGGGCTGTGAAGGGCGTGCTGGTGCTCGACATGGGCGCGTTCGTCTCGGTCTTCGACAAGGCGCTGGACAAGCTGACGCTCTTCCCCGAGATCATTGCCGCCCTCTCGCTCTTCGCCGGCGTCATCATCATCGCCAACACCGTGGCGCTGGCCATGCTCGAACGGCGGCGTGAGATCGGCGTGATGAAGGCGGTTGGCGCCAGGCGGCGCACCATCCTGCAATTCCTCCTCGCCGAGAACGCGATTGTTGGGCTGCTGGGCGCCGGCGCGGGGGTTGGTCTGGCAATGCTGGTCACGGTACTGATCGACCAGAGCTTCCTCAAGATTGCTCCCAGCTTTGACCCGGCCACGATCTTCGGGCTGCTCGGCCTGGGTGTGGCGCTCGCCGTCGGCGCCAGTGCGGCGACCGCGCTGCCTGCCTCATCCGAGAAACCGATGACCGTCCTCCGCTACGAGTAGCCAGCCCTCCACACCACGAGCCAGGCCGCGGGAACGTTCCCGCGGCCTGGCTCGTTGAGTAGACTGAGCACACCTTCACGGTCCGCATGGCAATCTGGAACCTGACGATTCCGGATGCGCTGCGCGGGCGGCTGGCCGGGATCGAGCTTGTCAGCTACTCGAGCGGTCCGACACTTGACAATCTCGAGGCCGGTGCCATCGCCACCCTCTTCAACGTGCAGATCTCGATCGTCTCCGGCGGCATCCTCTGCGTGGTTGGAACGGCGCTGCTGGGCCTTGCCCTGCCGGCACATCGCCGGTATGACGGGCGCACGCATCAGCCCCATCGAGGGGGACTCGGCGACAGGTAGGTGACGGTGCGCTGCCAGTCCTCCATCCCACGCTCATCCCAGAGGCTGGTGAGGCTTCGCACCTGGCCGCCGATGTCGTCCTGAGCGATGGTGCGGGTATCGACAAGGATGACCCCGCCATGACTGCGGCCCAGCTCGTGCCACTCCTTCAAAAGTGGGGCAATGCTTCGTAGGTCGTAGGTGACAAGCGTGCGGTCATCCTGCTGCGCCGCAGCGAGTATGAGATCATCCCCAGCCTCTCGGTAGCTGCCATCTCTCCAGTCGCGTACACTCACCACATCGCAACCGGGACGATGCCTGCGAATCTGTTCGGCGACGCGAGGAGAGATGTGGATGTCGAGGAGGAGGCGCAGCACGTTACGCCGTCTCTGGTGACTGCTCCGCTGCTGATTCAACCTCGAACACTCTCAGGTCTGGGAACATCCGGGAGAGCCGGCTGAGATCGTAGCCGGTGTTGTCCTCGATCGCGGCTTCGATCTCTTCAGGGAAATCGGTCGCATAGTTCAGCGCGGCCTGGATGAGCACCGGCGAGAGCTCCAGGTGCGTCGCCACAGCCTGCAGATCCCCTTCGTACGCGCGGTAGAGCGACATGATCTCCCATACCGCCAGGCCGGTTCCCCCCACATACGCCTGCCGGACGACCGGCGAGTCGCGGAAGACGATGTACGCGTACTCCGCCGTGCGCAACGCCTCGTCGAGAAGGATGGCAGCCGTCTCACTGGGCGTGCGATTCAGCCGCCGTGACAGGCGGTTCAGCCGCTCGACCTGCGGATCTCGAATTCGCAGACTGATAACCTTCGACATGGCTCTCCTTACAGTGCCTACATTGTAACTTGACGAGCATCGCGCTGCCATCGCCGGTGGGCACACTCCAGACGTCGATGCAGGTGAGAGGTGAGCCTGCTGGTTTCCGGCCAGTAGAAGAGCCGCTCCGATAGCGGCACCAGAATTCAGTTGCCCGCCGGCACCTGATGCCGGCGGCCTCCCTGCCTGCGCCGGAGGTAGGATGGGAAAGGAATCAGAGGAGACACACATGACACTTTCACGGCGTACGCTGGGCCGGCAGGGACTCACGGTCTCGGAGCTGGGACTCGGCTGCATGGGCATGTCGGACTTTTACGGCGGCCGCGACGAGGCCGAGTCGATCGCCACCATTCACCGGGCCCTCGACCTGGGGGTGGACTTTCTGGATACCGCCGATATGTACGGCGTCGGCAGGAACGAAGAGCTGGTGGGACGCGCCATCAAGGGGCGTCGTGACGAGGTGGTGCTGGCCACCAAGTTCGGGAACGTCCGCGCGCCCGACGGCACCTATCTCGGCGTCAGCGGGCGGCCGGAGTACGTACGGCAGGCCTGCGACGCCAGTCTGCGCCGTCTCGACGTCGAGGTCATCGACCTCTACTACCAGCACCGGGTCGATGCACAGACCCCGATCGAGGAAACGGTAGGTGCGATGGCCGATCTGGTGCGCGAGGGCAAGGTCCGTTATCTCGGGCTGTCCGAAGCGGCGCCGGCGACGATCCGCCGGGCCCATGCCACCTTCCCGATTACCGCCCTGCAAACCGAGTACTCGCTGTGGACGCGCGATCCCGAGGACCAGGTCCTCCCGACCTGCCGCGAGCTGGGTATCGGCTTCGTGGCCTACAGTCCACTGGGCCGCGGCTTCCTGACCGGGCAGATTACCAGTTTCGAGGACTTCGAGCCGGACGACGTGCGACGCACCCACCCGCGCTTCCAGGGCGAGAACTTCCAGAAGAATCTCGATCTGGTGGCAGCGGTGAAGGAGATGGCGGGCGAGAAGGGCTGCACCCCGGCCCAGCTGGCGCTCGCCTGGCTGCTGGCGCAGGGTGAGGACATCGTCCCGATTCCCGGCACCAAGCGGCGGAAGTACCTGGAGGAGAATATCGGGGCCATTGAGGTGCGGCTCACCGGCGACGATCTCCAGCGTCTCGACGACATCATGCCACCCAATGCCGCCGCCGGCCAGCGCTACCCGGAACGGGCGCTTAGCGCGCTGAACCGGTAGGCCGGGTTTCGGCAGTCAGCCGTCGGGACTCAGCCTCTAGCAGGCAGCGAGTGGCCCCAACGGTCCGCTGCCGATGTCCGCGATCCGCCAGGGCGAGGTGGCGTGCTGCTCAATCACGTAGATGAACCAGGTGTCCAGCCCGTTCGGCGAGCCGCCGATCTGCTCTCGGCCCGGTGAAAATGTCCGTTCGGGATTCTGAGCGTAGCAAGAGTATTCGCTCCATTCCTCAATCGCTCCTCATTCCGGATCAGCGCGTCGTGGAGGTGCCGCTGGAAAGGGTGAGCACGGGCCGGTTCTCGCCTTCTTGTGCGTGTCCCATCGCGATGAGCACAGATACTGCGCGCATCAGGCGAAAAGCGGACAGCTCTCCTTCGGAGAACCCGAGTCTACTTCACGTACCTTCCATACCAGGCCCGGACGCGGCGCAGGAGGTCGAGCTGGTGATTACGCTCATTAATGCCATGTGGCTCGCGCGGATAGATCACCATCTCCACCGGCGCGCCGATCTCGCGCAGGGCGCGGTGAAAGCTCGTCGCCTGGCTGAGTGGGACCCGCTCGTCTTTTTCGCCGTGCAGGATGAGCAGCGGCGTGGTGACGTGGCGGGCGAACGAGAGCGGACTGAGCTCTGAGTGCCGATACGGCCCCGGGCCGTCCCACGGCCTGCTGCCTCCGAGCTCGGCTTCAAAGGTGCCCATGTCGCTGGTGGCAGCCATCCATCCCCACTCGGTCGGACCGGCCCCGGCAATCCCGGCCTTGAAGCGGTCGGTCTGCGTCACTGCCCAGGCGGTCATAAACCCGCCCTGGCTCCAGCCGCCGATGCCGAGCCGACTGGGATCGGCGATGCCGCGCTCCACCGCGGCGTCCACCGCCGCCAGCACCTCGCACCAGTCGGCGCCGCCCACGTCGGCGCGTGCCGCTGCCGCGAACGTCGCGCCGTGGCCGTAGCCGCCACGGGGGTTCGGCTTGAGCACCGCGTAACCGTCGGCCGCCAGCCACTGCCCCCAGTCGCCCCAGCTGAGCGCGCAGCCGCGCTCCCAGCGGCCGTACGGACCGCCATGCACCTCGATGACCATCGGGAAAGGGCCGTGATCGCTTCCCGGAGGGCGGATGAGAATCCCGTCCATTGGCCAGCCATCGGGCGCGGTCCAGTGGAAGTCCTCCTGGCGCCCCCAGGCCAGATCAGCCAGGGCCACGTGGTGCTCGGTGCGGCGTCGCAGCTCACCGGGAAGGTCGCCGGCAAACACCTCCGCCGGACAGTCGGGCAGGCTCAGCGCCACTGCCAGCCGTGCCTGTCCATCGCGGACGACCAAGGAGGCGTCGTGAAATGCCCCGCGCTCCGGCGCGTACACGGTCTCGAGCGATCCATCGGACGGATCCAGCCAGGCCAGCTGCGAGCCAAGCCCCGCGGTCACATAGCACAGGATGCGTTCCGCGCCGGTGGGCCGCGAGAGCCCCAGGATACAACTGGTTTCGCCGCCGGCAATGTGCTCTAACTCACCGCCGGCGGCGCTGACCCGCCAGACCGCGCTCGAGGTCTGAGGGCGGCCGTCCACCGCCCGCGTACAGTAGATCCGGCTACCGTCGGCGTCATACGTCAGATTGTCGACGTCTCCGGTGAAATCGCAGATCACGCGCTCTGTGCCATCTTCCACACCGACGGCGACGATCCTCCCGTCTCCCCAGCAGGCGTCGAGCTCAGGCGTGGGGCGGATGACACACGCCAGCGTTCGCCCGTCCGGCGACCAGCAGAAGCTGGCGACGTGGCAACTGCCCTGAATCAAGGTTCGCGGCTCACCGCCAGTCCGGTCGACGACACGGAGGCGAGCGTGCGGCCAGCGCTCCCCGAAAACCTGCGGGTCGTCCCGTTCGCGCTCCCGGCGCTCGTCTTCCTCATCGGGATCGTCCGAACTGGTGAAGGCGAGGCATGTCCCATCAGGCGACCACGCGAACGCGGCGACACTCTTCTTGCCGTGCGTCAGCGGCACCGCCTCGCCGCCAGTGGCGCGCATGAGCAGGAGATGGGAAGTGCCGCGGTCCTTCCGGTCGGAGAGGAACGCCAGGTAGCCGCCATCCGGTGACCAGCGAGGCGACCGGTCATTCGCCTCCCCGGTCGTGAACTGGCGAGGCTCGGCCTCCGGCGAATCGGCGGGAACAACCCAGATTGCCGACTGGAAGTGTTCCTCCCGCTTGCACCAGGGTCCGAGCACGTAGGCCACCATTCCATGCGCCGAGAGCTGAATGTCTCCCACGTGCGGGAGATCGACGATCAGCTCAGGTGTAAGGTCGGTCGGCATACGGTTCCTGACTATCAGATCTGTACAGGGCTGCGGCCTGGAGACTGGAAGTATCCGCCACTGTATAAAGTGAACGGATCGGGTTACAGTGGGTGAAGGTTGGAGTGCCCGCTACCCGCGGGCTCCTGCGCATTGTAGAGACGAGAAAGCGATGTCGGTCGCATCCAGGCACCTCATTGCACCCGAGGGCGACACCTACCGCCGGCTGATCGAGCAGGTGATTGCCGGCAATGGGCTGCCCGCGGTTGCCCGGCTACTGTCCGATCTGCTGGGCCTGCCGGCCACAGTAGCGGATGAGGACTTCCGTCCGCTGCATGCCTTTGCGCCGCGCGGGCGGCAGCTCCCGCCCGAGGAAGCCGAGCTGGGCGATGGACTGGCGCAACGTCTGTCCTTCGACCTGTCCCGCGAGCCGCAAGCGAGCACTGCCCCTCCTACTATGCGCGTGCGTGAAGGTGATGGGACGGAGTATGCGATTGCACCGATTGTCCTGCCAACCGGCGTGGTTGGCTACGTCTGGATTGCCGACCCGGCTGGGTCGCTCTCGCAGCAGGCGGAAACCGCGGTAGCACACGCGGCAGCTGCCTGTACGGTGGAGATGGTGCGCCAGCAGGCGATCGTCGAAGGCGAATCGCGGGTGAGGAGTAGCTTCCTCGAGGACCTTCTGGCCGGCAACGTCACCTCGGTGACCGCGACGCGCCGCCGTGCCAACTTCCTCGGATACGATCTCCGGGGTGAGCAGGTGGTATGCGTTCTGGATCTGGACCAGTTCCTGGCGTATATGGCCCGCAACAACCTCGACGAGGGTGGGATCCAGCGGCTCAAGGGGCGCTTCCGTCGCAGCGTAGAAGCCTCGATTCCCGCCATCTGGAGCCGAACCTTACTGTGGGAGCACAGCGACTCAATCGTGATCCTTGCGCCGGCCGGGAAGGAAGGAAAGCCGGATGCGATCGCCGGCCGGGTCGAAATGTTGCGGAGCGCGGTGGAGCGGCGTCTGGAAGGGCCGAGTATCTCGGCCGGTATCGGTCGTGCCTATGCCGACCTGACCAGGCTCCGCCAGTCATACCAGGAGGCGGAGCACGCGCTGCGCATCGGGACGGCGGTCTCCGGGGCTTCGGCCACCAGCACGTTCGAGGGCCTCGGCGCCTATCGCCTGCTCTACTATCTGCGCGATCAGCCGGAGCTCGCGCGCTTCTGTGACGAGACGATCGGTGACCTGGTCCGCTACGACGACGAGCGGGGAGGGCGACTGCTGGAGACACTCCGGACGTTTCTGGATCTGCAGGGCAATCTCAGCCGGACGGCTCGCGCCCTCCACCTGCACCGCAACGGTCTGCTCTACCGGATCGCACGCATCGAAAAGATCGGCGGCTGCGATCTGGACGATCCATCACAGCGGCTGGCGCTGCAGATCGCGTTGCTGGCCCAACCCCTCCTGCGCGGCAAGGCCGGCCGGGGCAGATTCTCCCCGGCGCCAAGTACAGAGATCGGAGCGAGAGATGGAGAGTGAATCCGTGCCCCAGCGTATCGGCTACCAGGGTGTGCCGGGCGCCTACAGCGAGGAGGCGTTGCGTGCCTTTGTGCCGGCGGCGACGCCGGTCCCCCTGCGGGCGCTGCCCGACGTCTTCGCCGCCCTCGACGCCGGCGAGATCGACCGTGCCCTTGTTCCGGTGGAGAACTCGCATGCCGGAAGCGTGGCCGAGGCCTACGATCTCATGCTGCAGTACCCGGTGACGGTCGGCGCCGAATACGTGCACCAGGTGCGTCACTTCCTGCTCGGGGTGCGCGGCGCGGCGCGATCCGACATCGAGACTGTCTTCTCCCATCCCCAGGCGCTCGCCCAGTCCGATGACTTCCTGCGTGAGGCGCAACTGGAAGTCGTGCCGTTCTACGACACCGCCGGCGCCGCCCAGATGGTGGCCGAACGACAGAATCGCCACCTGGCGGCAGTGGCCGGCCGGCTGGCTGGAGAGCACTACGGGCTCGAGGTCCTGGCCGAGGAAATCCAGACCGCCGGCGACAACGCGACGCGCTTCTTCTTGCTGCAGTCGGGAGAGTGGACGCCGGAGCGGACGGTGATCAACGGCGCGCCGGGGAGAACCTCGCTCGTCTTCGGCGTCGAGCACCAGCCGGGCGCACTGGTGCGGGCGCTCACCTGCTTCGCGCGGGAGCGCGTCAACCTGAGCCGGCTCGAGTCGCGGCCGTCCCGGCGCCGACCCTGGGAGTATCTCTTCTTTGCCGACGTCGAGGGGTATGCCGGCGAACCGCGGCTGCGTGCGGCGCTCCGCGAGCTGGGCCGACTCAATCCGTTCGTGCGGGTGCTGGGAAGCTACCCGGCGGGTCAGCCGGTGGTTCAACCGGACGATCTCGTGCCGGCGCCGGCCGAGGCCGCTTCGTGACGACGCCGCGGGTATCGCGGCGCGCCCTGGACGTCCCGGCGTCGCCGATCCGGGCGCTGGCGCCGCTGGCGGCGGAGGCGGTGGCACGGGGCGTCCGGGTCTACCATGTCAACATCGGTCAGCCGGATCTCGCCGCCCCGCGGGAGATTCTGCAAGCTATCCGTCCACCGGACGACGGCATCATCCCCTACGCGCCTTCACATGGTCAACCGGAGACGCTGACCGCCTGGTGCCGCTACTACGCGACGCTCGGCGTCGCGCTCGAGCCGCGGGATATCGTCGTCACCACCGGTGGCGGCGAAGCCATCGGCTTTTCGTTGCTGGCGGTGACCGATCCGGGCGACGAGGTCATCATCTTTGATCCGACCTACGCCAGCTATCTCGGCTACGCGGCGAGCAGCAACGTCACACTGGTACCGATTCCCACGCCCCCTCCGGATTACCACCTTCCTCCGTTTGAGGCGATCGAAGCCCACGTCACAGCCCGTACCCGGGCGGTCGTGCTGGTCAATCCCGGCAATCCCACCGGCACGGTCCTGACCCGGGGTGAGGTTGAAGGCATTATGGAGATCGCCGAGCGTCATGGCCTCTTCGTCATCTCGGACGAGACCTACCGCGAGCTGGTCTTCGACGGCCGCGAGCATGTCAGCGCTCTCGAGTTTCCCGCGATGGCGCAGTCGGTCATCGTCGTCGACAGCGTGTCGAAGCGCTTCTCGGCGACCGGTCTGCGGATCGGCTGCGTCGCCAGCAAGAACCGGGAGGTAATGGCAGCCGTGCTGCGTCTGGCAATGGCGCGTCTCTCCAGCCCCACGGTGGAGCAGCTGGCAGTCGTCCCGCTGCTCGAGGACCCGCGCGCGTACACCGACTGGGTGCGCGCCGTCTACCAGTCGCGGCGCGACGTGACGTACCGGGCGCTACAGGGATTGTCCGGTGTTACGGTCGCTCAGCCGGAAGGGGCGTTCTATGTAATGGCCTCGCTGCCGGTCGCCGATGCGAATGATTTCGCGCGCTGGCTCCTCGCCGATTTCGAGCAGGGCGGTGAGACGGTGATGGTGGCGCCGGGGCCCGGCTTCTACGTCACTCCCGGCCTCGGCGGGCACGAGGTGCGCGTCGCCTACGTTCTGCGGGAAGAGAGGCTGCAGCGGGCAATCGAGCTGCTGGGGCTGGCGCTTGACGCCTACCCGGCGCGCCTCGCCGCCTGAATATGCGATGGTGATACGCCGGTAGCCGTGGCTACCGGTGGGTCGAGCTTCTCGGTGGAGAAACCTGCGTGGCCGCGGACTATCTCCAGTCGCTCTTCAGCCTCGAGGGTCAGGTCGCGGTCGTCACCGGCGGCACCGGCGCCCTGGGTAGCGCCATGGCACGGGCGCTGGGCCGTGCCGGTGCGCGGCTCGGCATCCTCGGTCGCAGCCGCGATCGGGCCGAGGCGCTTGCCGCCGAGCTGAGAGCCGAAGGCGCCCTTGCTCTCCCGCTGACGGCGGACGTGCTGGAGCGATCGACGATGGAGGCGGCGCGTGACGCGCTGCAGGAGCGGTGGGGAAGGATCGATATCCTGGTCAACGCGGCCGGCGGAAACCTGCCGAAGGCGACGGTGAGTGATAGGCAGCCGTTCTTTACCCTGGAGCGCGCGTCGCTGGAAACGGTGGTCGATCTCAACCTGCTGGGCACCCTTCTGCCGTGCCAGGTGTTCGGCGCGGTCATGGCCGAGGTAGGACATGGCTGCATCGTCAACGTCTCGTCGATGGCGGCCGGCCGTGCCCTGACGCGAGTTGTCGGCTACGGTGCCGCCAAGGCCGCCGTCGAGCAGCTGACCCGCTGGCTGGCGGTGGAGCTGGCCCAGCGTTACGGCGGCGACGTACGGGTCAATGCCATCGCCCCCGGCTTCTTCGTCGGCGAGCAGAATCGGGGACTGCTGCTCAACGACGACGGGAGTTTGACCGAGCGGGGCCGCACCATCATCGAACATACTCCCGCCGGCCGGTTCGGGGAGCCCGGGGAACTGGCCGCCACGCTGCTCTGGCTCTGCAGTCCCGGCGCCGCGTTCGTCAACGGCGTGGTCGTCCCGGTGGACGGCGGATTCAGCGCCTTCAGTGGCGTGTGACGTTTCAGGCGCGCGCTGTGGCCTTTGGGCTATGAGTCCCGTGACGACACATTGGTTACCGAGATGGATAGAACGCCGGCGGCAAGATATGGAAGCACGCAGCCGGCCTGGCAGCTCGGCTGTGCCCTGGGTGGCCGATGGCTGAAGACCGAGAGCTCGTGACTCAAGCTTCACGCCTCAGCATCGCCATCGGCGATCTGATTCAGCGGCGTGGCCGGATGGCGGAGCTGGGGAGCGAGAACGGCACGCCGATGCTGGATTGGGTCGGGGCCGTCGGCAGGCTGCTGGAGGCTCGCTCGGGGCTGGAGACGGTCGAGGCCGAGGCGAGAGCGCTGTGGGAGCGCGGTATCCGGCACGTGATCTGGGCCGGGATGGGTGGCTCGGTGGTCGCGGTGCAGGTGATGGTGGCGATGAGCTGCTGCGACGGCTCCATGCCGGACACGTTCGTCATCCACCCGCTGGACAGTACGGATCCCGCTGCCCTCAACCGGATCGTCGCGCGCCTGGCACGCGACAGGAATCTGCCGCTGCGACCAGACACCACGGTAGATCGGGCCTATCTCGAAGCGCTGCTGAGTGACGTGCTGATGGTTGGAGTCGCAATGGGCATGACGTCCGAGGAGCCGATTACCCATCTGCAGTGGTTCGTCGAGCTGCTCGATCGCGCCCGGCTGCCGGCCGCCGAGCACGCACTGGTCATGGCCCTTCCCGAGTCGTACCTCGACCGCTTCGCCCGGGATCGCGGTATCCGCCGCCTGCCGCTTCAGCTCGACGGTGGGCATGGCACCGGCGGCCGCATGAGCGCCCCGTCGACCCGGGTCTTCCTGCTGCCGGCCGCGCTGTATCTGACGCGCCACTCGGCCGAGCGGCCCACCGCGCCGGTCGGGCTGCGAGAGGTCCTGGGCCGTGCCTGGCGGCAGTATGATCTGGCCGGCGCTGCCGAGCGACCGCTCGACCATCCCTCAGTGCGCCTGACGCTGGCGCTGCATGCCGCGGCGCGACATGGAGTGTGCCGCCTGCTCCTGGAGCTGCCTGCCTCGTGGCAGCCGCTGCTGCCGTGGATCGAACAGCTGATGGAGGAGAGCCTGGGGAAGGGCGGAAAGGGCGTGGTAGTGTTTGCGGACCAGGTACTGACCGCGGTTCCGGCACATCGGTTCGACGACCTGGTGCGCCGGGTTGCCGGCGAACCGGCAGCGGCCGAAGTGTTGGCGGCGGGCTCTGCCGAGCGGCTCGTGGCGCTGTGCGTGACCCTGCTGCGGTGGCAGCTGAGCATGGCGCTTTACGGGTATCTCAACGACATTCCTTTCGTCGGCCAGCCGGCGGTGGAGAACTACAAGGCCCGAGCCCGCCTGCTACGCGAGCGGGACGCGCCACTGGAAAGTGTGCTGGAATCGGCATGGGCGGTGCGCAGCGGCGGGTTGACGTTGCTGCTGCCGGAACAGCCGGCCGGCTCATCACCGGAACCGGCGGACCTGCTTGCCGGGGTCCTGGTCCATGACGGTGCCGGCTATCTGGATCTGACCTACAACGGCGAGCCGCCGGCGAGCTGGGATGCGCTGGTGAAGACGGCGGGCGAGATCGCCAACCGGCAGCTGGGTGTGCCGCTCAAGGCGCGCCGCGCGCCGGCGGCCTACCACTCGACCGAGCAGAGCGAGATGGACGGACCGCCGTATCTGGTCAGCCTTCGGGTGCTTGCCCTGCGGCACGAGGTGCCCATGCTGGGACGCTACACTGATCGCTTCCTGGTTGCCCAGGCGATCGCGACCTGGCAGGCGATGGTCGAGGCGGGCCGGCGTTGCTATCTTCTGATCGTGGATGGCGATGGAGAGGAAGCCGTCCGGCTGACCGAGCAGCTCTTGCAGCAGGTTGAACGCCGGCTCGTACCTGACCTTGACTGAGCTGCCGGCGACGGAAACGCCGTCGATCCGCCGGCGTCTGCTGGCCGACGTGCGCCCTTTGCAGGAATCGCCGGAGTATCGCCGTCTATGGGTTGGCGCAGCGCTGTCCGCCATCGGCAACCGCATGACCGGTGTCGCGGTTCCGGTTCAGATCTACGCGCTGACGCACTCGTCGCTGGCCGTCGGGCTGATCGGTATCGCTCACGGTGCCCCGCTGATCGCGCTCGGGTTGCTGGGCGGCTCCTTTGCGGACGCCCTCGACCGTCGCAAGCTGGTGCTCGCCGCCAGTAGCCTCCTGGCTCTCGTCTCGCTCCTGTTCACGCTGCAGGCGTACTTCGACCTGCGGCAGCTCTGGCTGCTCTACATGCTTCTGGGGATACAGTCGGCCTTGTGGGCAGTCGATCAGCCCACCCGTCGGGCCTTTATCCCGCGGCTTCTTCCATCCGAACGCATTCCCGCGGCCACCGCGCTCGCCTTCCTCTCCTTCCACATCACCAATGTCCTCGGACCGGTGATCGCGGGAGTTATCATCGCCGCCGCCGGACTGCCGGCTGCCTACGCGGTCGACACGCTGAGCTTTGCCTTCACCATCTACAGCGTGCTTCGATTGCCGGCGATGCGAATTCGCGGCAGTGCCACGCCGCCCGGTCTGCACTCTATGCTCGAAGGATTGCGGTTCGTACGCCGACGGTCGGTCCTGGGCATGGTGCTCCTGGTCGACCTCAACGCCACGATCTTCGGCATGCCGATCTCGCTCTTTCCTGCGCTCGCCGCGACTCGATTCGGCGGCGGCGCGACGACGGTCGGTCTGCTCTTCGCAGCCGTTTCTGTCGGGGGTGTTCTCAGTGCGGTGTTCTCCGGTCCCGTATCGCGCGTCGGCCGGCAGGGGCTGGCCGTGCTGCTGGCCGTCGCCGTGTGGGGCGCGGCTATTGCCGGCTTCGGTCTCTCCCCGTGGCTGTGGCTGGCCGTGCTGCTGCTTGCTGTCGCCGGCGCCGCCGATGTGGTGAACGGCGTCTTCCGTACCACAATCCTCCAGGTCAACACGCCGGACGCGTTGCAGGGGAGGGTCAGCAGCCTCGGCTTCGTGGTCGGCGCCGGCGGCCCGGATCTCGGCAACGTGGAAGCCGGCGTGGTCGCGCAGCTCACCTCACCGGTCATCAGCGCGGTCAGCGGCGGTCTCGCCTGCCTGGTCGGCGTCATCCTCCTCGGACTCGCTCTCCCTGCCTTTGTTCGCTACGACGCCGGAGGCACGGCCAGTGGAACCACGGGAGCTGAGCCTTCAAAGGTGTAACGCTGTGACGCCGTCGCTCCAGGACGCCCACTCCTCATAATGATTCATGGTCAGTCCGCTGCGCTTCGGCATCCTCGGCTGCGGCGTTATCGGCGGGACGCATGCCGAGGCGATCGAGGGACTGCCGGACGCCGAGCTGGTCGCGGTGGCCGACACGAACCCGGCAGCCGCCGGGAAGCTGGCCGGGAGGCACGGCGTGACGGCCTGTCGTGATCTGGCCGAGATGCTGGAACGCGCCGATCTCGACGTGGTCACCATCTGCACGCCGAGCGGCATGCACGGGGCGCACGCCATCGAGGTCATGCGCTCGGGCCGGCACGTCATCGTCGAGAAGCCGATGGAGATCCAGGCCGAGAAGCTGGATGAGATGCTCCGAGTGCAGGAGGAGACGGGGCGGAAGCTGGCCGTGATCAGCCAGCGACGCTTCGACCCGGCCTCGCAGCAGGTCCGGCGTCTGGTCGAGGAGGGGGCCTTCGGCCGTCTGGTGCTGGGCAACGCGCATGTCCTCTGGTGGCGATCGCAGCAATACTACGACAGCGGCGCCTGGCGCGGTACCTGGGCGCTGGACGGTGGTGGGGCTCTCATGAATCAGTCGATTCATTCCATCGACCTCCTGCTCTGGTTCATGGGCCCGGTGCAGACCGTTCGCGCCTACACCGACACGCGCGTCCACCGCATGCAGACCGAGGATGTGGCGGTGGCGGCGCTGCGCTTCGCCAGCGGCGCGTTGGGCACGATCGTCGGTACGACCGGCGCCTATCCCGGGGTGACCACCCGGGTCGAGATCTTCGGCGATCGCGGCTCGGCGGTGATCGAGAGCGATCGGCTAGCCTTCCTGCACCTGGCGCGGGACGACGCCGAGGAGGCGCCCGCCTACGGCGCGGCGCCGCGAGGAACGATGGACGCGACACTCGCCGGAACTGTCCAGAACCCCGCTGCCGTGGGGAGTGGTGCGCACGCCCGCCAGATCGCGGACATGGTGCGCGCCATCCGGGAAGACGGCACGCCGCTGGTCGACGGCCGGGCCGGCCGGCTGCCGGTCCAGATCATCCTGGCCATCTACGACTCGGCGCGTACCGGGCAGGAGGTCCGGCTGGCGTGATCCGGCTCAGCGCCTTCGCCGACGAAATCTCGCCCGATCCAGACGAGCAGCTCGCCGTGCTCCGGCAGGAAGGGATCGACCACCTCGAGCTGCGCTCAGCATGGGGGACGAACGTGCTCGAGTTGAGCGACGGCCGGCTGCACGAGCTCGCTGGGAAGCTCGAGGAGTCGGGCATCGGCGTCTCCGCCATCGGCTCGCCGATTGGTAAGGCGCCGGTCGACAGCGACCTCGCTGCGCAGCTGCGGCGCTTCGACCGCGCCCTCGAGGTGGCGCGCCGCCTCGCGGCGCCATACGTCCGCCTCTTCTCCTTCTATCCGCCCGAAGGTGCGACGGATTCTACCGACTGGACTCCGTACCGTCCCACGATCGCAGCACAGCTGCGGGAGATGGCCCAGCGCGCCGCGGACACTGGCATCGTGCTGCTCCACGAGAACGAGAAGGACATCTACGGCGATACCATCGAACGCTGCGTCGACCTGCTGCGGGAGGTCGACAGTCCACATTTCCGGGCGGCCTTCGATCCCGCCAACTTCATCCAGTGCGGCCAGGCGCCATACCCGGACGCCTACGATGCGCTTCGCCCCTGGATCGCCTATGTGCATGTCAAAGACGTTGACGTGGCGGGCCGGGTGGTGGCCGCCGGCGAGGGGATCGGCAACTGGCCGGCGCTGCTGCGCCGCCTGGGCCAGGACGGGTATGACGGCTACTTCTCGCTCGAGCCGCATCTCACCCATGGAGGACGCTTCAGCGGGTTCAGCGGACCGGAGTTGTTTCGCCACGCCTCACACGCGTTTCAGCAGCTGGCCCGCCAGAACTTCGCCGCCGAGAGTGGATATGGGCAATGAAGGCGTGTGGGATTGAGCGCAGGTCAGGCAGCGCGTTCGGGCAACACGTCCGCAGCCGTGCCCGGCAAGAGATGGTGACCGTACGGTCGTGCCGCGGACCCTGGGAGCCGTACCGATGATGCCTCAGCTCGACATGTCCATGCACCATCCCGTGCCGTGCTACTGAAGCCCCGGACGGCCCTGTCCGGGCCGGGCCGCAGCCCGGCATGTCGGGTATCACATGTGACGCGGGAAACGCGCCATGAACGCATAATGCCCGACCCGCGGTTACAGTGGCGGATCGGGCAGGCGGCGCTGGGGTCGGGTTGATAGCGGCATGTCGGATATAGCGCACGTCACGACCAAACCGCGGTCGACGCGGGCCACCCCAGGACAGCCACGAGGCCCGGATGATAGAGCATGGGAACCAGAGCACGTGGCCTCTGCCCCCGGTCTTTGTTCTACTTGTTCCATCAGGTCATAGGCAAAGGATCAATGGTGCTTGAGAGCTCGCACGAGCGGATCTATCCGCTCATCATCCGCCCCTATCGAGAAACCGACGAGCAAGGATGGCTGCGCTGCAGCGTCCTCGGGTTTCTCAACACTGCCTATTTCGACTCCGTGTTCCGCCACAAGCCGCGCTACGATCATCCGGCGATCGAGCTGGTTACCGAAAACGACGGCAAGCTTGTCGGCGCGATCGACGTGGAGTGTGAGGAGAGCCCGAGAACGGTGTGCACCGTTTGTGCGGACGATAGTCACTCCGCGCTCGGCGGGATGATCTGGCATGTGGCAGTGCATCCCGACTACCAGCGGCGGGGAATCGGCGGCCAGCTGCTCCGTGAGGCACAACGACGAGCCGCCGGTCGTGGGATCCAGTGTTTCGAAGCCTGGACGCGCGACGACGCCCCCACCCTGCGCTGGTACGAGTCATACGGCTTCGAGTGGGTGAGCGCGTATCTCCACGTGTACCTCCACGGCAAGGAAGAAGTGGGGCAGGCGGTGCAGAGCACCGTGCCCGGATTGACGCCGGTTCAGGTGTTCGCCCACTACACCGGCGCCGATCGGGACTCGATCCGGGACCGCTTCGAGCGCGTTCATGAGTGCAACTGCTATCGCCTGAGATTCTGATGGCCATCCACGATCCCAACCTGACCGATCTCGATCTCCTGGCTGGAGTGCTTGGTCCCGAGGGGGTTGCGGCAGCGGATCGAGTGACACTCCGACGTGAGGAGCTACTGCGCGAAGACTGTGGAAGCTGACCCACGAGGGGCAGTGCAGGCACTGTGCGAGTTATGCCGGCGTGGCCGGAGGAGAGCCGAGCGGGAGCCGTGGCGCCTGGGATCGCCGGAGATCGGGGGCCTCGTCGCACCCCTCGACCGGAGCGAGGTGGTGAGGAGGGCATGGACGTGTTCGCCCACGGATGTTACAGCTCACAGAAAGGAAGGAGCACAACATCACTAGAATCGAGTCATGCGAGCGATGGTGCTGGAAGCGCAGCAGTCGATCGACGAGAGCCCACTGCGCCTCGAGCATGTTTCCCGTCCGGAGCCGGAACCGCGGGAGATACTGCTGCAGGTCGAGGTCTGCGCTATCTGCCGCACCGACCTCCATGTGATCGAGGGAGATCTGCCGCCGGTGAGAATGCCGGTTATTCCCGGCCACCAGGTGGTGGGACGGGTGGTCGAGCGTGGCCGTGAGGCACGTCGTTTTGCGGTTGGCGATCGTGCCGGCATTGCCTGGCTGCGCTCCACCGACGGCAGCTGCCGCTACTGTCGGTCGGACCGCGAGAACCTTTGCCCGAACGCTCGTTTCACCGGCTACATGGCGGACGGTGGCTACGCCGAGTACGCAGCCGTGCGCGAGGATTTTGCCTATCCCATCCCCGACGGCGTCGAGCCGGTGCACGCGGCGCCGCTGCTGTGTGCCGGGATCATCGGCTACCGGGCGCTCAAGCGGAGCGATCTCCAGCCGGGCGGCCGGCTCGGCATCTACGGCTTCGGCGCCTCGGCGCACGTGGCGTTACAGGTCGCGCTCCACTGGGGCTGCGAGGTCTACGTGGCTACGCGCGGCGACCGGCACCGGGCGCTGGCGAGGGCGATGGGCGCGACCTGGGTGGGCGGTGCGACTGATGATCCGCCGGAGAAGCTGGACGGCGCGGTTATCTTTGCGCCGGCCGGCGAACTGGTCCCGCTTGCGCTGCGGTCGACCGACCGCGGTGGGACCGTGGCAACCGCCGGCATCTACATGAGCCAGATCCCGCCGCTGGACTACGAACAGGATCTCTTCTACGAGCGCAACCTCCGCAGTGTGACGGCGAACACACGCCAGGATGGGCTCGAGCTGCTCCGGTACGCCGCCGAGATCCCGATCCGTACCCACACCGAGACATTCCCGCTGGAGCGGGCCAACGAGGCGCTGCAGAAGCTCAAGCACGACCAGATTCAGGGAGCGGGCGTGCTGGTGGTCTGAGAGCGGGGCGACCAAAGCCGCCCCGCTCCCGCCGTTACTTGATGATGGCGAAGTTCGCGAATGTCTTTCTGGTCTGCCGGCCCTTCCAGAGCTGGAAGGTGACGGTAGCTTCCCGGGAGTACTTGCTGAGCGAGCTCTTAGGGATTTTGAAGTTCGTCTGCCAGAAGCTCCGCGAGTCGGTTTCAGCGTACCAGCGGTAGGTCAGGCCGCTGGGGAAACGCACCGACACCCAGATGCCCTTGGTGCCGTTGGTCGTCGCCTTGGCTTCAATGTGCTGCACGTGGCCGACATTGATGATGTGGTACCACACCGACACGTACCTGAAGCGAAGCGGGTGAGACCGCGGTCTGGGGGGCGGCGTGGCGGTCGGTGGAACGGGAGTCGCGGTTGCCGTGGCAGTCGCTGTCGCTGTCGCGGTTGCAGTTGCAGTCGCTGTCGCTGTCGCAGTTGCAGTTGCCGTTGCCGTCGGCGAGGCGGTCGCGGTGCTGGTGGCGGTGGTGGTGGGCGTGGCGGTCGGCGCCGGAATGGTGGAGTCGCCTACCCGGAACCAGTCGAAGTCGGCCGGAACCATGTTATTGACAACGCGAGCGTCCGTTCCTCCCCAGGCGAACAGGCCGACCTGCGGAGCCGGGTAACTTGCCACGTACCCGGCAGGGGTGGTCGGCGTCGAGGTCGCGGTTGCCGTGGCGGTCGGCGTTGCGGTTGCCGACGACATCGGTGTGGCGGTTGCCGTGCTGGTCGGGGTGGGCATCGGCTGCGCGGCGATCGGCGTCCATGTGGTGTTGTCGTAGCTGTAGAACGCCGTGTACAGGGTTGATGCCTTGACCAGCCGGAGGTAGATCGGGGCGTACGGAAAGAAATCGTTCGCGGTGTTGATCAGGTCGATCCCCTCACTCTCCTGGCCGAACTGAATCTGGACTCCGTGCGGGGTCAGCACCCGACCGAGGAAGATGAAGTTGTCGTCGTCCTGGTAGACGAGCAGACCTGCCATCTGCCCCAACGGAGTGGGGCTTCCGGCGCCCGGGAACGTCAGACTGGTGGTGACGGTGTAGTTGCTGTTCGGATCAATCGGCTGCACCACGAAGTTTCGGGCATTGTTGGAAGCGCTCGCCGGCCCGAGCAGCGAGCCGAACTGAGTCATGATGCGGAGGTAGCCCGGACGCTGTCCATTGAGGCTCCAGGTGGTCGCCCCCTGTGGATCGGGGCAGGTCCCGGTGGCAAGCGCTCCGCATTCCGCCTGGAACGGAGCCACGAAGCTATTGTTGTTGAACTCGTCACCTTGCGGTCCGGTGAGAGTGCCGGCCCCGTGTACCGCGCCGTGCGAGCCCAGCACCGGTAGCAGGGCACACGCCGCGATGAGCGTTGATAGCGCTGTTCTTCTCATGCAACCTTCCCCATGTCGTGGACTAGTCGAGAGGAATGGACAGCAACTTCCTTGCCATGCCGACCCATTCAGCCGCTCTGACTGAGATTTGAAAGACTTTATTCATAGAATCGGCGGTGAGTACGGTCATGGGACTGCCACGGACTCGCGGCGGTTCGGATGTCGCGATCGCACGGCACTCAACCGAATGCACCACGGGGCCTGGACAGTGCAGCAATTGAGGACGCCCCTTTTCGAGGGGCTCACCGACGAGGACATGAAGCGTGTCATGGCACAGCTCAGGCGGCGCCATGTGGTGAGCGGCGAGAGGGTGATCGTGCAAGGGGAGCGCCCCGGACGGATCTCGATTGTCGAGTCGGGCACCGCCCATATCCTCATGGCGGACGGCCGGGGCGGCGAGCATCTGATTGGCCTGCTGGGGCCGGGAAGCATTGCCGGTGAGATGTCACTGCTGACCGGCGAGCCGGCTTCGGCGACCGTCCGGGCGGTGAGCGACCTGGATCTCCTGGTACTGGACGCGGACAGCTTCCATCAGGTCGCGATGATGTGTCCCCTCATCTACCGTAACGTCGCGGCTCTACTCTCCGATAAGCTGGCACGCTCCAATCAGCGGCTGCTGCTGTCGCGGGGCGAGGTGACCGTCCTGCACGACCATGACGCGCCGCCGCTCCTCGCCTTCGCGCTTGCCGCGTCCATCGCCTGGCATAGCAGCGATTCGGTCCTGGCGGTGGTGGTGAGCGAGGTCGAGCCGGCCGCCGTCCCTCTCACCGCTCCTTCCCACGACCGCAACGTCACAGGACCGGCTCCGCCGGTCGCGCACTTTCTGGTTACGCCGCCGGAAGGGCCTTTTGCCCCAGAGGCACTGGCGAGCACGGCCGATGATCTGCTGCGGCGGTACCGCCGCGTTCTGCTCCGGGTTCCGGCCGGCATGGTCGTAGCGGGACTGGAGAGCCACAACGTGGCGGTAGTCGGCGCGGGAGAGACCGTTACGGCGGCCGGTGTCGAGCTGGTGATCCGGGGCTGGACCGGCGACGGGAGCCGACCCGGACGCGGTGGGGTCGTGTCGGTGCCCGCCCTCACACAGTCCGAGGAGCGCATGCTCGCCGCGGGCCTTCTGGCACCAACCGCGCCGGCAAGCGGGGCGCTGGGCTGGGCGGCGCGCCACCTGTGCGGCTTGAAAGTCGGTCTTGCGCTGGGAGCAGGAGGCGCCAAGGGCTACGGACACGTCGGCGCTATCAGGGCGCTGCGGCGGCTGGGCGTGCCGATCGACTACCTGGCGGGAACCAGCATTGGAGCCTGCGTTGCCTCCATGGCGGCGAACGGTGTCGAAACGGAAGACATGCTCCCCATGCTGGACGAAGCCGGGGCGGCGACCTGGCATCCGACGGTGCCGACCAGCAGCGTCCTCTCCTCGCGCCGGCTGGGTGGCTACTTTCGCCGCATCACCGAGGGCCGCCGCATCGAGGACCTCTCCATCCCGCTGGCGCTGGTTGCGGCCGACATCCTCAGCCAGCGCGAGGTGATCTTTACGAGCGGACTGGTATGGCCGGCAATGCTGGCCAGCGTCTCCATCCCGGGCATCTTTCCACCGCAACGTATGGGGCCGTACCTTCTGGTCGACGGCGGCGTGGTGAATCCGGTGCCGGCCGATGTGGCGGCGCGGCTGGGCGCCGACACCGTGATCGCCATCCGGCTGGCCCGGCGCGGCGATCCACCGCCGGTTGAGGTCGAGAGCTATGACGACCAGGCGCCGGCCGGAGAAAAGACTCCCTGGCTGTTTCAGACGCTGATGCGGTCGATTGAGATCATGCAGACGCGGATGGCAACCGGAAGCCGGCCCTCGGTGATCCCAATCGAGCTCGACTTCTCCGCGCAAGAGGATCCCGGTCTGCGGCACTTCAGTCGCGGCCGGAGCTTCGTCGAGCTGGGCGAGGCGGCGATCCATGAGGCGGTGCCGAGTCTGAATGCGGCATTGCCGTGGCTCGGCGCGGCGAGAGACGCCACCCGGATCTGAGGCTGACGTCTCTACTGAACCCAGGACGGTTCAGCGTTCTATGATGTCGCGGCGTGCCAGG
>DATGJB010000008.1:0-79250 GCA_035295425.1 Chloroflexota bacterium
GCCGTCATCCTCCACGCGGCGTTACTCCCTCAGGGTTTCCCCCATTGGGAAAATTTCCTAACTGCTGCCTCCCGTAGGAGTCTGGGCCGTGTCTCAGTCCCAGTGTGGCTGACCATCCTCTCAGACCAGCTACCGATCGTCGCCTTGGTAGGCCGTTACCCCACCAACTAGCTAATCGGACGCAGGCCCCTCACCTGGCGCATCACTGCTTTCTTCCCGCAGGATCACATGCGGTATTAGCGCCGGTTTCCCAGCGTTATCCCCCACCAGGCGACAGGTTCCTACGCGTTACTCACCCGTCCGCCACTCGACTCCCCGCCGAAGCGGAAAGTCCCGTTCGACTTGCATGTCTTAGGTACGCCGCCAGCGTTTGTCCTGAGCCAGGATCAAACTCTCCATCACATCCCGGTTTCCGGGATCCCATGTCAAGCTCTGCTCCTGTATTACTCTTTGGAATCTCTCTCTTCTGCTGTTAAGGTCCGTCCGCTAAAGACACAAAAGACCGGCGGACTTCCTCCGCCTGCCTACCCCACAGTGTACCAAACCGCCCCGCGATCTGGCAATACCGACAGGTATTTGCCCCGCGGCGGGCCGGCACCCGGCGGCCTGCGCTCCAGCGCTTCGCAGTCTAGCAAGACCGGTTCGAAGCCGTCAACGCCTCGCCCAGCGTTCAGTCATGCACGGGGATGCGGCGGCGCGCGGCGCTGCTATTCTCGGTTGCGGAGTGCCCGGCTCGCCTCGCTCTCGACGGCGGCCCGACCGCAATACCCCCCACCGAAAGAGGTCTCATGTCTCGCTTCGTCATCGACGGCGGCCGGCCGCTGAACGGTGAAATCGAGGTCGAAGCTAACAAGAACGCCGTGCTCCCCATGATGGCCGCCACACTCCTGACGGACGACGACTGCGTACTGAACAACGTCCCCCGTATTGCAGACGTCGCGACCATGTCGGCCATCCTCGATGAGCTCGGCGCCCATGTCGAGAAGCTCGACCAGCACACGCTGCTGATCAACTGCGCCGGTGTCACGTCTTTCCACCCTCCGGCCGCCCTCGTCGAAAAGCTGCGAGCCTCGATCGTGCTGATGGGTCCGCTCCTCTCCCGCTTCGGACGCGCCAACATGCATCATCCGGGCGGCGACGCAATCGGTACCCGATCCATCGGCACGCACCTCCACGCGCTCGAGCGCCTTGGTGCGACCTTCACCACCGGCGACAATCTCTATCACGGGCATATGCAGCAAGTAGCCGGCGATCGCAACATCTTCCTCGACGAAGCATCCGTCACGGCGACGGAGAATGCCATGATGCTCGCCGCCAGCCAGCCGAGATGCACCACCATCCGTAACGCCGCCTGTGAACCCCACATCGTCAACCTGGCCGCAATGCTCCGGGGTATGGGGGCGGAGATCGACGGCGCCGGCAGCAACGTCATTCACATTCGGGGTGCCGGCCAGCTTCGCGGCGTCACCGAGCAGGTATGGCCCGACCACATCGAGGCGGGCACATTCGTGGCTCTCGCCGCGGCGGCCCGGGGCACGGTCACGATTTGTAACGTGATTCCGGAGCATCTCGAGATGGTATTCGTCATTCTCGATCGCATGGGGGTGGACTACACCCTGGGCGATCGCTCAATGACCGTGCGCCCATCCGAGCTGAAGGCGGTCTCCAAAATCCAGACAGGCATCTGGCCCGGCTTCCCAACGGACCTGGCATCAATCTTCATCGTCCTGGCGACCCAGGCCACGGGAATGACACTCGTTCACGACTGGATGTACGAGGGGCGAATGTTCTTCGTGGACCGGCTGACACAGATGGGAGCCAGCATCGTCCTGGCCGATCCACATCGCGCGGTGATCTCAGGCCCTACCAGATTGCGGGGCCGCGAAATCGTGGGTCCCGACATTCGGGCGGGAATCGCGCTCGTCATGGCAGCACTCATCGCCGAGGGTCGGAGTGAAATCGAGCACATCGAGCTCATCGACCGCGGCTATGAGCGTATCGACCAGAGGCTTACGCAACTTGGAGCGTCGATCGAGCGCATTCGATGACGTCAAAAAATCTACTTGTGTTTTATGTCAAATCCGGTTACAATTTCGATGGTCCGAACGTTATCTGAGTAGGACAACGGAGACAACCGAATAGGGAAGGCTCGGGCTCAGCACGCAAGAGAATTGAGACTTCCCGGGAACGCGCGGCGCGAGCCGCGCGTTTCGTCTTTCTTGGGATCCGCGGCAGGGGCTAGTATGCGGCGGGACACTTACGCCCTCCTCGCTTCGGAGGGTCGGAGGCCGGGTCATGCAACCGATCGTCAAAGCCGCCATCCTGTGCGATTACGCGATGACGAGCCAGGACGGCAAGCTCAGCCTGGTGGGGATCTTCAGCAGCATGCATCTCCAATCCCTGCCGGGCGCGTATCCTCGATTCTTCGTCGTCTTCATCCTTGCTCTTGAGGCCGGCCAGCATGACGTGCAGATCGGCATCCTCGACCCGGCAGGCCAGCAGATGCTGCCCAATCCGCCCTCCATTCCCGTTCACCAGACATATCCTGGCGCCGACACAAACCTTGTGGTCGACTTCAGCGGCTTGATGTTTCAGCGGGCCGGCATCCACCAGATTCAGTTGCTGGTCGGGGGCGAGTACATTCATTCGATTCCACTGAGCGTCGGCGTGGCGCCCGAGCAGAGTGAGGCCGTTTCGCGGCCAAACTGAGCAGTCAGATTACACGAAGCGCGAGCGGAGTAGGGTCAGGATCTCCTGCCGGTTCTCCGGAGTCAGCCTGAGAACCTCCACATTGCGGTGACTCCGGATTCGATCTGCGTACGGGTTGCGTCCAGACATGATCGTGCCAAGCAGAGGATGCCCTCTCTTTACTCCTTCGAGCACGACCTGACGGAAGGCGCGTGAGAGCAGCTGCATACGACCAATCTCATCGGCCACCATAATGTGGCCACGCTCGAGCGCGAGTCGAAGTGCTGAGACCGCGACGCGCTCCAGCTCGGGCAGGTCGATGCCGTACTTGGAGATCCGTACCGTGCTGGCGCTTTCCGTGGAGGCCAGCAGCGCCGTTTCCCCGTCCAGCGACACGATTCGGAAGCCTTCGCGCACGCCAGAGGTCCTGAGATCCTCCGTGTAGAATCCGGCGGCCCGCATGCGCATGGTACTTACTACCTGCCGGATCAACGTGGTCCGGCCGCTGCCCGGCTCGCCGGTAACGAGGTATGCAGATTTCACCAGTTCCCCCGTCACGAGATCCCCGCGGCCGGCGAAGGAACATGCGAGTATCCGGCCGGCGGGTAGGAGGCTACCACCTCATTGTCGTGGCAGCGTAGCACGAACGTCGCCGCGCCGGACCGCGCGCCCTGGACGCCCCTCAGCGTCGCCCTGATCGCCTTTATCCTCCCGGCCGGCGGAGCGATATTGACGATCCGGAATCTCGAGCGACTCCGCCAGTTCGATGCGCGCGTCGCCCGCCAGCTCAGCATTGCCGTCGTGGTCCTCTTCGCCGTGGGTCTCACGGTTCTCATTTCCAGCGCACCACGCACGACCAGCGGCATGCTGCAGCCGGATGCAACCGCGACCAGCATCTTGCAGTTCGGCGTCGCGGCCGGGTCGTATCTCGTGCAGCGAGCTCCGTTTCGCGCCTGGCGCCTGGCGAACCAACGAAACCGGACGAGCCCCTGGATTGGTGGCGCGGGCCTCGCGGCGCTGTACACGCTCTTGACGATCGTGGGCGTTCTGCCGCTGTACCTGGTGGCTCAGATATTGGGTGCGGGAACCCCGGCGGCGGGCCCGGCCTGATGCATCTCTTCACCGGCGTGGACGTTATCGAGATCGAGCGTATAGAGCAAGCGGTTGACAGGTTCGGCGATCGGTTCCTCCAGCGGGTGTACACCGACCAGGAGGTGGCCTACTGCCGCGGGCGCGGACAGCGGCTGGCAGGACGATTCGCAGCCAAGGAAGCAGTATCCAAAGCTCTGGGCGTCGGCATTCGCGTACTCCGCTGGCGTGACATCGAGGTCCTTCCCGATGCGCTTGGCAAGCCGACCGTTTACCTCCACGGCCGTGCGGCGGCGAGGGCTCGACAGCTCGGCATAGCGGGGTTCGAGGTGAGCATTACCCACTCCCGGTCCGACGCCATTGTGATGGTCGTCGGATGGAAGGAATCCTGAGGTGAAAGCTGTCAGCGCCGGCGAGATGCGGGATATCGAAGCCGAGGTCGTGCGTCGGGGTACGCCTCTCGACGAATTGATGGCCCGCGCGGGTAGGGCTCTGGCCACGTCCGTCGAGTCTCACCCCCGCGGCGAGGTGCTGGTACTCTGCGGTCCCGGCAACAACGGCAATGACGGGCTGATCGCGGCTTCTCACCTCCTGCGGAGCGGCCGCGGCGTGACCGCGTACGGCTTCAGGCGTACAGACTGGCATGGCTTCACCGGTCCGGGCGTCTCGGCGGAGGAGGACGAGGAATTGCGCCGGCTCGATCTCGCGCTGCGGCGAGCGGCGGTGGTCGTGGACGCCCTCCTCGGCATCGGCGCGGCGCGACCGCCCTCCGGACTCCTCGCGGCCATCATCGAGCGCGCGAATCAGATCCCATCCGGCGCCTGGAAGCTGGCCGTGGACATTCCCACCGGCGTCGACGCGGACAGTGGGAGCGTTGCTGGTCCCGCATTCAAGGCTGCACACACACTGTGTATGGGGTTCCTGAAGCGCGGCGTCGCACTCTTCCCTGGCGCCGAATACGCGGGGACCGTCGAGGTGGCCGATCTCGGGTTCCCCGGTGATCTTGCTGAAGGAGTCACAGTCTCGGTGCCCTCCCCGGCCGACGTGGCTGCACTCTTGCCGCGTCGCGGGGCGAACACCAACAAGGGCAGCTACGGTCGGGTGCTCTTTATCGGCGGATCGAGAGACTTCGCCGGCGCGCCGGCGCTCGCGGCTGAGGCCGCGTATCGGGCCGGCGCAGGATTGGTCGAGGTCGCGGTCCCGGCGATCGTTCAGCCGATGGTAGCGGCCCACCTGCGCGAAGCCATATTCCGCCCACTTGCCGACCACAGCGGTCAGATCGGCGAGGATTCGCTCCCCGCTCTGCGCGCGGCACTGGCGCACGCCCTGTCCGTGGTGCTTGGTCCCGGAATGGGGCTGGGCGACGAGACGCTATCGGTCGTGGAGGGCGTTCTCGACGGCATGCTGGGTGGCGACCTGCGCGGTGCGGTCGTAGACGCGGACGCCCTCAACGCGTTAGCTCGATCCGACGGTTGGTGGCAGCGTTCGCTCCCCCTCGTACTCACCCCACACCCCGGCGAAATGGGACGGTTGACGGGTATGAGTGTCGCCGCCATCCAGTCGGACCGGCTCGACGTCGCTCGGCGCTACTCCACCCTCTGGCAGAAGATCGTCGTGCTCAAAGGGGCCGGAACCATCGTCGCGTCCCCGGACGGTCGCGCCACCATCAATCCGACCGGAGGACCCAATCTGGCGACTGCCGGAACCGGCGATGTACTCTCGGGGCTGATCGCAGGGCTGCTGGCGCAGGGTACGGACCCGTTCGACGCGGCCGTTGCGGGGGTGTTCCTCCACGGGCAGGCCGGCGATCTCGCGGCCGCCGACATCGGACCGGTCGGTACACTGGCGAGCGACCTTCTGCCCCGCATCCCGCGGGCGCGGCACACCGTAGCGGAGAATTCAGAGGTGAAGAAGTGAAGGCTCGCGAGATCATGAACGCGTCCCCGGCCACCGTCTCGCCGGCGGCGCGAATTTCGGACGTCGCCCGCACCGTCCTGCGGGAGGGTGATCAGGGCGTTCCCATGGTCGACGGCAACGGACGCCTGCTCGGAATCGTGACGGAGGACGACCTCGTCTCCAAGCACGCCCGCGTCCACGCACCGGTCTACCTCGGGTTCCTCGGTGGCGTCCTGCCGCTCGATTCGCGCCGAACCAAAGAGGAGCTGCGCCACGTTCTCAGCGTCTGCGCCCGCGATATCATGTCCACTGACGTGCCCACGGCCAGTCCGGAGACTGAGGTGGAGGACATTGCTTCGATGATGGTCGAAGAGAAGCAGAATCCCGTCATCATCCTCGAGGGTGGCCGTATCGTCGGCAAAATCTCCCATCGAGAGATCATTCAGCTGCTGATCCAGGAGGAAGAGGATGAGGGTACGGACGCCGGGAGCACCTGAGGTCTCGAGCCCGCCTCAGTCCAGCGATGCCGGCCTGCGCGTCACGCGAGCGTACGTCGATCTGGACGCAATCGAAGCCAACGTTCGGGTGATGCGCTCCCTCGCTCCGCGCAGTCAGTACCTGGCGGTGGTCAAGGCCAACGGCTACGGTCATGGAGCCGTGCTCGTCGCCGCCGCTGCGCTGCGGGGCGGTGCCGACCGCCTTGGTGTGTACACAGTCCAGGAGGGAGCTCAGCTCCGGCGCGCAGGAGTGGAGGCGCCCATCCTGGTGTTTGGCGCTTTCGGTCGGTACGAAGCTACCGAGATCGTGCGATATCATCTCACGCCGACCATTTCGCGCCCCGAGCAGGCCGAGTGGTTACAAGCAGCGTCGCCTTCCATACCCATCCCCTATCACTTCAAGATCGACACCGGACTCACCCGCGCCGGAGTGCTTCCGGCCGAGGCGCCAGCGCTCATCAGGTCGCTCTCTTCCTTCCCGTGCCTGGTGCCTGAAGGGATCTTCACGCACTTTGCCTGCGCCGACGAGCCGCAGCGGCCCGAAAACGCGCGACAGCTCGCCACGTTCCTGGCGACGGTTGAGTCGCTCGCCGCGGAAGGACTGGCCTTCCCGCTAAAACACGCCGCGGCCAGCGCCGCGACCATGGCCATGCCCGAGTCGCACCTCGACATGGTGCGGTGTGGTATCAGCACGTACGGCTGCAATCCATCTCGGCTTGCGGCCGCAAATGTTCGACTCACACCGGCGTTGACCCTGCGCTCTGAGATCGTGCGAGTGACCAGTCTACCGGCGGGCACTGGCGTTGGCTACGGACACGACTTTCATTGCAGCGCGGGGACGAGAATCGCGCTGGTGCCCCTCGGCTACGGCGATGGACTTCCCCGGTCATTCGGCTGCGGGAATGGCTGTGTCCTCCTACGTGGTGAGTCGGTTCGCGTCGTCGGCCGCGTGTCCATGGATCAGATCACCGTGGATGTCACCGACCTGCCTCATGCGGAGGTGGGAGACGAAATCACCGTCATCGGCGGGCAGGGCGAGCGATTCCAGACGGCCGAGGATGTGGCCGATCAGTGCGGCACCATCAACTATGAAGTCTTGACCCGTCTCATGCCGCGGGTTCCTCGCGTCTATCACGCCGAGGGTGAAGTCGTGGCCGTTGCGGACCTGTTGGATGGCTCGTCGACTGCCGGCTGACATCCCGTCGGCCGGACTGACTCACGGCTCGACAGGGAAGGCAGGTGTCGGCATGCCCGCATTTCTGACGGCATCTCGGTACGCGGCTGCGTCGTAGGCGATCTCTCGAAATTCGACGTCGACCGGGTCGCCTGTGGTGATGACCGCGTAGTAACCACGGCCGGCCGGGTTGGGCGCACCGCTCACGCGGCCTGCTCCGATGAACGTCGCGCCGTTGTGATCGCGCCGGAATGGAACCCCGGCGTGCGCGGAGATGAGTAGATCAAACTGCGCGTCCTTGGCAATTGCCTCCAGGATGCTGTTCGCGGTGTCCTCGCGCACAAACTCGTTCAGCGCTCTCGGGCTCCCGTGGAGAACCAGAATCCTTTGCGACACCGATACCGGCGTTCGCACCAGGCCGCCGAAGAGCGCGCGAAGAAAGAAAGTCCGCCGGTATTCGGACTGCCGCTCATCGGCCTGGTCTGCCTGGACGCGCACTCCCGATGGCGCTGGAAGCAGCCGCAGATCCCGCGGGAGTTGCTGCAGATACTCGAGGTTGTGCGCGGCGAGGACGGAGCGGGTCCAGCCGAGCGCTGCCGCATCGTATGTTGCCGCGGCGTCGCTCGGAAAATCCATTCCAGATTCGTCCTTGCCGGCGGCAACGGCGTCGTCGTAATTGCCCCGAACCGTCGGTATTCCGTTCTCTCGCAGAAGCTCGAGAACCTGGTTGGGTTCCGGACCGAGACCCACGACATCGCCTGCGCACACCAGACTGTCGAGGCGCGACAAATGTGCCTGCGCATCGTCAATCACGGCGCGGAGCGCCGCGGCATTCCCCTGAACGTTTGCGAATACGGCGAGTCTCATGGATGCCTGCCCGCGAGATTGTATGCCAGGAGGTCAGGCTAGAATGACGCCAAGATGGAGAATCCGACTCTGTGGCGGAGGTGAGAGACCGATGGCTGAAGACCAGAACGGAAGAAACATTTCGGTGAGCGTGCCCATGGGCATCATCGGTGCGGCGCTGGCGCTCGGCGTCGCGGCGGCCGCGTACGCGCTTGTGGGCCGCGACGACGAGGAGGGCGCTTCGACGTCGTCTGCACCGCGCGGCCGAGGAATGCGGCGCAAGCTGGGACTGATGACGCTCGTTACTCTGATTGAGAACGACGCCAGCCGGAAGGTCCTCGTTGCATTGCTGCGGGCTATGGCTCGCCGTTCCTGAGCCATGCCTGCAGGGCGTCGAAGGAATACGCGTTGAGCACGTCGTCCGCGGTTGCCCACGCTCTTCTCGCCATCGCTATGCCGTAGCGAATGTTGTCGAGGTGCGCGGGCGCATGCGCGTCCGTGTCTACCACGAGAGTTGCGCCGAGCTCGATCGCGCGGCGGGCGTGCCGATCCGAAAGGTCGAGACGCTCGGGAAATGAATTGATCTCGAGTGCCGTGTGAGTGCGGGCCGCGGCGCGAAACACCTGCTCGAGATCCACGGCGTACGGCTCGCGCTTACCGATAAGGCGGCCGGTTGGGTGGCCTAGAGCGTCGACGTGCGGATTCTCCATCGCCCGGATGATCCTGGCGGTCATCTGTTCCTCCGTCTGGTTGAAGCCGGAGTGAACTGAGGCCACCACCCAGTCCAGCTGCGCCAGAATCTCGTCGGGGAAGTCGAGAGTACCGTCACGCCGTATGTCGACTTCCGAACCGCACAGTACTCGTATGCGGGGATGGCGCTCCGCGAGCTGTCGCACCAGTCCTATCTGTTCGATCAAGCGGTCGGGGGAGAGCCCGTTGGCGACGCCGATGCCACCCGAGTGGTCGGTGATGGCGACGTACGCGTAGCCGCGGTCCTCGGCGGCGGTGATCATCGACTCGATGGGCACTGCACCGTCGCTCCAGTCGGAGTGGACATGCAGGTCGCCCCGAACGTCTTCCACGCCCACGAGGTGAGGCAATGTGCCATCGCGGGCAGCTCTAATCTCCCCCTGGGCCTCCCGAAGCTCGGGCTCGATCCACGCGAGCCCCAGCGCGCGGTAGAACTCCCGTTCATCGGTGAACATGCGGACAGCTCCGGTGGACGCGGCCGTGATTCCATATTCGTTGAGGCTGAGGCCCATGTTCAGCGCGTACTCTCGCAGCTCTATGTTGTGATCGCGGCTGCCGGTGAAGTGCTGAATGAGCGAGCCGAATGCAGCCTCCTCGACGATGCGAAGGTCGACCTGCAGACCGTTGTCGGTCACCACGCTGCTCTTGGTTGCGCCGTGACCGAGGATCTGGCGAACCTGGGGCAGGTTGACGAACGCGTCCATCACCGCTGCCGGGTCGGAAGAGGTGGCCATCAAGTCGATGTCCCCGATAGTCGGAGACCAGCGGCGCAGACTTCCGGCCGGCATGAGGTTCGGTAACGACTGCACCGCCTGAAGATCTGCGATGAGCTCCTCGACCAGGGGCATCGCCTTCCCGATCGAGATTCGATGCTCGCGCTTGCTCACGCGACCGAGCGCCCGCAGCACGTTCTGAGCGGATTTCTCGCCGAGCCCGGGGAGCTCGGCGAGCCTGCCGGACTCGGCTGCCAGCTTCAAATCTTCGAGACTCTGAACTCCCAACTCCAGGTAGGCGCGTCTGGCCAGGGAGGGACCGATGCCGGGAACGGCGAGCAGCGAGCGCACTCCGGCGGGGAACTCCCGCCGGAGGTCGTCCAAGTACCCGATCTTTCCGGTCGAAAGCAGTTCTTCAATACGTTCCGCGATCCCTTTTCCGACCCCCTTCACGTCCACGAGACGCCCCGAGTCGGCAAGGACGCGGACGTCTTCGGTGATTCCGGTGAGAGCCTTGCTGGCGTTTTGATAGGCGCGGATGCGGAAGGTGCTCTCGTTTCGCAGTTCGAGGAGCTCGGCTATCTCGTCGAGTGCCGCCGCGACGTCGGCATTGTTCATCCGCACCACCTCCGTAGGCCCGCTTTCTGCTACAAACATGGTAGTCGGGGCGGTCCGGCGACCAGGGGCCAGAGCGAGCCCGTCGGATGCGCCATCTTTCAACGAATGGAGCCAGGGCGGCGGCGTGGGCCGCCATGCTGTGTCCGCGCATCATCGAAGGAGTTCGTTTCATGTTCCGTCGGTACATCGGTAAGAAGGTGTTGGAGCGACTGTCAAAAGGCAAGATACAGAGGCCCGGCAGAGTGCAGGCGATGATACGGCTGCCGACATTGCTCCGCCTGGGGTTTGCCCTGTTCCGCGACGAGCGCGTGCCGATCTGGCAGCGCACTGCGGTCGTCATGTTGCTGGTCCTCATCTTCTCGCCGATAGACGTCGTCGGCGATTTGCCGGTAATCGGACAGTTCTGGGACTTTACGCTGGCCGTGACGGTACTCGACTGGTTCGTCCAGATGGCGCCGGCACACGTCGTCAACGAGCACATTCACTCTCTGGGACTCGAGAAGAAAGTTCCGCTGCGCAGTGGCTAGCGCGCGCGGAGACGGCACGCAGTCGCTTCTCCCCACTCCGCCGCAGGAAGCGACCGGCTTCGAGCCGTTGGCGGCTCGAATGCGACCTCGCTCGTTCGACGAGCTGGTCGGCCAGGACCACATTGTGGGCAGGGGCACGGTGCTGCGCCGCAGCATCGAGCGAGACCAGCTCCCCTCCATGATCCTCTGGGGCCCGCCCGGTAGCGGCAAGACTACTCTCGCCGGCATCATCGCGAACGAAATCGGCGCAAAGTATGTTGCCCTCAGCGCGGTTTCCGCCGGCGTCGCCGACCTGCGACGCGTCGTCGACTCGGCTCGCAAGCTGCAGTCGTTCAGCGGCGAGCGAACCATTCTGTTCGTCGACGAGATTCACCGCTTTAACAAGGCGCAGCAAGACGCAATCCTGCCGCACGTAGAGAACGGTACGGTTACCCTCATCGGAGCTACCACGGAGAATCCGAGTTTCGAGGTTAATTCCGCACTACTGTCGCGCTGCCGCACGTTCCGACTCGACCCCCTGGGCGACGACCAGGTTCTCGAGCTGCTCGACCGGGCACTGCAGGACGCCGAGCGCGGGCTCGGCTCTCTCAACGTACGCGTCGACCGGGACACGCTGGAACGGCTGGCGCGGCTCTCCAGCGGAGACGCGCGAGTCGCGCTCACCGCGCTCGAGCTCGCGGCGCAAGCGGCTGAAGCCGACGAGGGAGGAGCTCGCCACGTTACGAACGAGGCGATTGAGGAGGCGATGCAGCATCGCACGCTCCTCTATGACCGCGCCGGCGACATGCACTTCGACCTTATCTCGGCGTTCATCAAGAGCATGCGCGGTTCGGACCCGGACGCTTCGGTTTACTGGTTAGCGCGCATGCTGGAAGCCGGAGAAGACCCGATGTTCGTCGCCCGCAGGATGGTCATTCTCGCCGCGGAAGACGTGGGACTCGCCGATCCCCAGGCGCTCATCCTGGCAACAGCTTGCCAGCAGGCGGTACATCTGATCGGCATGCCGGAAGCACACCTACCGCTGTCCGAATGCGCGTTGTATCTCGCAAACGCGCCCAAGAGCAACAGTGCATTGACGGCATACGGCCGGGCCCGGGAGGACGTCATGGAGCAGCTCGACGAACCGGTGCCACTTCACCTTCGCAATGCGGTAACCGGGCTCGGCCGGGCAATGGGCCATGGGTCGGGATATCTGTATTCGCACGACTTCGAAGATCATTACGTTTCCCAGCAGTACCTACCCGACCGGCTGGCGGACAGGACGTACTATGTGCCCGGTGAACAGGGAGACGAGAGTGCAATGGCAAAGCGCCATGCCGAGCGGAGATCCCGGGCCCCGTGAGCGACCGCTTCTCGTACGAGGAGACGCTAGAGCGATTGAGCTGGCTTCACCACCAGCCGGTTCTTCCCGCCCGTGAGGTCGGTCTCCGCCGAATGCACCGGATTCTCGCCGAGCTCGATCACCCCGAGCGGTCGTTCCGTGTGGTTCATGTAGCGGGCAGCTCAGGCAAAGGCTCGACGACAACTATGATCGGCAACGTGCTGCGAGCAGCCGGCTTCCGCACGGGCTACTTCCGGTCGCCGCATCTAACGTCGTACACGGAACGCATTGCAGTGGACGAGATTCCTATCAGTGAGGCTCAGTGGGCGCGGTACTTCGACTTCGTGTGGCCTATCGCCGAGCGCATGATCGACAACAGCCTGCCCGGCCACGAGCTTGGACGCCCGACGCACGGGGAGGTCCTGCTGGCCCTGATGTGCCTCCATTTCGCCGCTGAGCGGATCGAGTGGGCAGCGGTCGAAACCGGCCTTGGAGGACGGCTCGACGCGACGAACGTCCTGGCGTCAGAGGTCGCGGTGATCACGAACGTCAGCCTGGAGCACACGCACATCCTTGGCAGTACTACGCGCGAGATAGCTAGAGAGAAAGCCGCCATTATCAAGCCAGGTGCCGACGCCGTCACCGCGGCGACGGATCCCGACGCGCTCGACGTCGTTCGGTGCCGCGCCCGGGAGGTGGCTGCGAGGCTCCTCTGCGTTCCGGACGACGTCCGCTATACGGTGACCCAGGGACACTGGGACTGGCAGGAGATCGTCCTCTCTCATTCCAGCGGCGACCTGAGCGTCCGGTTGCCGGTTCCCGGAACATTCCAGGCGGTGAATGCCGCCACGTGCGCGGCCGCAATCATTGCGCTGGAGGAACGCGGCGTGTGTGTCGGCCAGGAAGCCATACGCCGTGGACTCGGCACCACCCGAGTTCCGGGCAGGCTCGAGGTCGTTTCGCAACACCCGCTTATCGTCCTCGACGGCGCCCACAACCCAGATGCGATCAGACAGCTCGCTCGCGCCCTGAGCGGACTGCAGCCGGAGGGCAGAGTCGTCGTGTTGTTCGCGGCCATGGCGGACAAGGACACAGAAACCATGGTCGCGCACCTGGCACCGCTTGTATCCGAGGTGGTAGTGACCCGTTCCCCGGATACCGAGCGGGCAGCGGCGCCCTCTCGACTCGCCGCCAGCTTCAAAGGGCACGCAGTTCCGACCGAGGTTTTCGACGGGCCTGAAGATGCTTTGCGTTTCGCTCTGGGCCAGACGGCGGAGGGCGACGTGCTGGTGGTGTGTGGGTCGCTCTATCTCGTCGGCTGGGCCCGAGAGGCGCTTTGCGCCGCCCGGACCGCGCCGTGACCGGCTTCGGGCGCCTGCTCGCCGCGGCCTTGCTGTGGCCCCAGCTGGCAGGCTCCGGCACACCCGGTCCGGTACTGCGTGCGATCCCGCAAGGCGGACAACCGGGACCCGAGACCACTGTCCGCGGTGTTCCGCTTGTCACGGTCGTCACGTATTCGCTGGATCGTTGGTACGTGGAAGCGGTCAGGGCCGGCCCCCGTCCGGTCCTCATCTGGAGGAGAGCCATCGCTGGGCAGCCCACGAGGCTCGATTCCCCGCGCCGGGGGGTGATCCGCCTCCTCACCGTCGTCGACGGCGGCTCAGGGGCAGCCGTCTACGCATTTCAACTCTCCGGGTCAAGCATCACATCGGCGATTTCAGGAAGAACCTCGGGCGTTGTCACCACCGACGAGAGGGCCGGTCTGAACAAGAATGGCTTCGTCCTCGAACGGCATGACCGGAGCCACACCGGAAGTGTTCCGTACCGCTTTGTCTCGTATTTTGTCTGGAGGGGCGAAGCGTATCACACCGCTCGCACCGTGCACGAGCCGGACCTCAATCCGCGCGACTATCCCAAGCCCAACGCCACCTTTCGCACCGCAGGGGGAGACATCGTGCTCCTCCGGTTGGAGGTAGCCGCATCACCGGCCGCGCGCGCTCAGGGCCTTATGGACCGGGCCTCGCTCGATCGCGATTCGGGGATGGTCTTCATCTGGCCGCAGCCGGTCCTTGAGTCCTTCTGGATGGAGAACACGAAGATCCCGCTCAGCATCGCCTTCCTGGGGCCGAACGGTCGGATCCACGAAATCCAGGACATGCAACCCGAAACCACAGATCTTCACGCCCCGGCCACCACCTTCCAATATGCGATTGAGGTCAACATCGGCTACTTCGCGGCAAACGGCATCGGCGTCGACAGCGTGGCATCCCTGAACATTCCCGCCGGTTCGTCGCCGGATACGGCGGCACATCAGGGCTGGAGCACCTGGAGGTTCAGAAAATTCGCTTCCCCCGTCTGACCCGAGGGGGCAAAGTATCCGATGTTGGAACGGCCGGCCGCGAAGGGAGCCGGATCGGACGCGGCCAGGAGCTGCTGGCCGTTGACGCTGGCACTGAGCGTATTCCCGTCACAATGAAAGGCCAGGTTGTTCCAGGCGCCACCCGGCAGAATCGCACGCTGCGCTACCGCGTCTGCGCGGTCATCGAGCAGGGTACTCTTGCGGCTCGCCCCCTGGATGAAGACGCGGTACAGGTACACGTGCTGCCGCGCCGGGTCCAGCTCGAACCGGTAGGCGGTCTCCTGCGTACCAACAAACGTGTCCCGGCAGCCGACGGACACAAAATCGCCCGGTACAGGGTTGACGATGCGCGCACTCACGTAGACGGATGTGTCGGAAAGAGGCCCCAGCGGGGTCCACGCGCTCGCAACCAGTGTGTACCCGGGGTCGATCTTCCTGATGAAGTAGTGCCCCCCTGCGTACCCCTCGGCGGTTGACGCGTCGGACGCATGAGGTAGCTGGCCGGTCGCCGGATCCGTCAAGCGATCGAAAAACACCACTCTCGAGCTGGGACCCGACGACGACCAGGTGACGATGGCAACCAGAACCACCGCCAGCACCAGAGCGGGGAGGGCCACGTAGAGGAGGAGTGGCGCCTGCCACCAGGCACGGGTCGGACCAGGCTGGACAGGCGGCGGAGGAGACTGGTCCAGCCGCCCCTCAATCGTATCGATCAGCTCCTGCACGTCGGCGCGGAACCGCGAATCCGTCAGCTCGATTGCCTGGTGATGGAGCAACGGGCGCAATGACTCTGGCAGGTCCTCGGCCCTTGGCAGCGTGGCCCCGTGAACCAGCGCCGGGACAACCAGAATATCCCGCTCCAGAGCTGCCTCGATCTCGAGTCGGACGTAATCGTGGGGATCGGTCAGGCGGCGATTGCCCTGGTCATCCTCCGCAGTCAGCCAGTGACGGCCGATCATGGCCACCAACACATCGCACGAAGTCACTTCGTTCTGCAGCTGTGCGACCCAATTCACTCCGGGACGAAGACTGTCGACGTCCATGAAGACCTGGGTTTCGCCGAGCCGATCACGCAGATCGTCCGCGAGCCAGCCGGCATATCCGCCGGTGTCGTCGCGCCGGTAACTGATGAACACCCGCGCCATCGCTCTCGTTCCGCCGATTATTGCTGCGATCGTATCACAGCGGCGGACGACCGTCTACGTCGAGTCGAGGACTGTCAGTACCGAATTAAGCCCGGGCTCACCGCCCGAGGGACACCGCAGCCAACGATGCCCCGGAGGTCGCGTCCTTGTCCTCGATCGACGACCGAAGGGCGAGAAGGCCCTGGACCAGGCCCTCGCGGCTGCCTGACGGGACCGAGCGAAGCATGGCGCCGACGTAGTCGGCCACGAAGCTGAGGCTTGCGTGCAGCTCCCCTTCACCCTGCTGCGTGATCGTCAAGTGAAATCGCCGGCGGTCTACGTCGTCGCCCTGGCGCGCGACGAGCTCGGCGCAAACCAGCCTGTCGGTGAGTCGTGTGATGCGTGGTCGGTCGAGCCGGAGCGCGTCGGCAAGTGACGACGGCCCGGTCGTGCCACGGCTGATCTCCGCCAGCACGCTTACTTCCGTCAGGCCCAGGCCGTGGCGCGATGCCTCCCGCAGAGCTCGATCTGCCGACCTCACTACCTTGAGCATCGTGCCGAGCGTCCGGAGCGCTTCCGCATCGATCGCGTCAGCTACTTTCATGGCATAATTATTGCAAACTACAACTATCTCGTGACGTGCGTCGCAACGCGACCCGAATGGCAAGCCGCACGGAGGACCATTGACCGCACAATCGTACTCACAGTCGCAGGACGGCGGCCGAAGCGTCCACTACAAGTGGATCGCGCTCTCCAACACCACACTGGGGATCCTCATGGCCAGCCTCAACAGCAGCATTGTTCTGATCGCACTGCCGACGATCTTCAACGGTATTCACATCAACCCGTTGTCGCCCGGCAACACGAGCTTCCTGCTCTGGATCTTGATGGGCTACATGGTGGTCACCTCGACCCTTCTCGTCACCTGCGGGCGCATATCCGACATGCTGGGGCGAGTCAAGATGTATACGCTTGGCTTCGCCGTCTTTACGTTTGGGTCGATACTCCTCTTCCTCACGCCTGGCAGCGGTACCACGGCAGGACTCGAGCTCATCGCCTTCAGAATCGTGCAGGCGGTCGGCGGCGCATTCCTGTTCGCGAACAGCGCGGCGATTCTCACCGACGCCTTCCCTCCTCGCGAGCGAGGATTCGGGCTTGGCATCAATCAGATCTCCGCGATCGGCGGCTCCGTGGTCGGGTTGATTCTGGGCGGGGTCCTCGCGGCGATCAATTGGCGATTTGTCTTCCTGGTAAGCGTTCCCTTCGGCATCATCGGAACGGTCTGGGCGTATGCGATGCTGCGGGAGACGGCGACGATTCGCGCCCACCAACGGCTGGATATCTGGGGCAACGTAACGTTCGCCGCGGGACTGACAGTGCTGCTGGTGGGACTTACCTACGGCCTGTTGCCCTACGGCGGCCGCACCATGGGTTGGACCAACCCGTGGGTGCTGGCGGCACTTATCGGGGGCGCGGCGCTTCTCCTGCTATTCGGTCTGATCGAGGTGCGCGCAGTCGATCCCATGTTCCGGTTGGAGCTATTCAAGATACGGCCCTTTGCGGCGGGAAACATTTCCGCACTACTGGGGGCCACCGCGCGAGGCGGACTGCAGTTCATGCTGATCATCTGGCTGCAGGGCATCTGGCTGCCCATTCATGGGTACTCCTTCGCAGAGACACCGCTGTGGGCCGGGATCTATATGCTGCCGATGATGATCGGGTTTTTGGTCTCCGGTCCGGTGTCCGGCTACCTGTCCGATCACCTTGGGGCCCGGCCGTTCACCACCGGCGGGATGCTCGTCGCGACAGTCGCCTTCGTCTTGCTGACACTTTTGCCGGCGAACTTCAACTATCTCGCGTTCGCCGTCCTCCTGCTTGCCATGGGAATCGGCATGGGGCTCTTCTCATCGCCGAACACCAGCTCGGTGATGAGCTCGGTCCCGCCGGAGCATCGGGGCGTGTCATCCGGCATGCTGGCAACGGTGCAGAACGCAGGCATGCTCATGTCAATGGCGGTCTTCTTCACGATCGTGATAGTAGGGTTGTCCGCCCGCCTTCCATCAACGCTGACCGCCGGTCTTATGCACGCCGGCCTTCCAGCCGGCCCGGCTCACGCGATCGGCCACCTACCGCCTACCGCCGCGCTCTTCTCGGCATTTCTCGGCTACAATCCAATGCAACACCTGCTTCCACCAGCGGTGCTCGGCCATCTGGGGACCACCAGCCGTGCCCTCCTGCTGAGCCGGTCGTTCTTTCCAAAGCTGATCGCATCCCCGTTCATGGACGGCCTGCGCCTTGCTTTTTATGTCTCGGCGGCGATGTCCCTAGTTGCGGCGATCGCGTCGTTACTGCGCGGCAAGCAGTACTATCACGAGGCCGCTGAGCCTGCCGCCCAGCCCCTTACGCCCTTCGGAGCAAATGCCCAGGCTCCTGTGGGGCCGGCACAACGGGCCGAGCCGGATCCGATCGTGGCACCCGCCGCAGTCGGCGAGACGTCAGCGCGGCCTGGACGGCGCCTCCGGCAGCGATCGGAAGCTGAGGGCCGAACGGACCGCCTTCCGTCGGGCTAGGTGTTGGAGGCCATTGAGCCGCCGGAGAATGTTGTGCTACAGTTTAGGGAAATTGTCTAGTTTTGATTCGAAGGAGACGTCCTTGGCCCAGTGTGAATACTGCGGAAAGTCGAGGATGTTCGGCAGGCACATACGTCACGCACACAGTATCGGGTGGGCGCTGCGCGCCCCCAAGAAGAACCGGTCGTTCCAGCCGAATGTCCAGAAGACGAAGCTCATGATCAACGGCGCCATGCGCACCGTTCACATTTGCACGCGGTGCATGCGCACCATGCAAAAGGTCTAGGCGCCCGTCAGATCGCCCCGGTTCCGAACTGCTCTCGCAGCTGGCCGCAGGCGGCGCTTATATCCAGCCCCTTGGAATAGCGAACCGTGGCGTTGATCCCGCCACCGCGTACGGCGGCGGCGAACGTTTCGGCGTCAGGCCCGCCCGTGCGCACGAACCGTCCCTCTCGGAACGGATTCCACGGGATCAGATTGACGTGAGCGTGGCCGCCGAGCGGGCGAAGCAACCTGGCAAGCTGCCGGGCGAGCGCGGGCGAGTCGTTGACGCCGGCCAGCAGCACGTATTCGAAGCTGACACGCCGGTTCGTGGCGGCGACGTATTCGCGCACGGCCGTCAACAGATCGGCGATAGGGAAGTGGCGGTTGTAGGGGACAAGTTGACTGCGTAGCTCGTCAGTAGGAGCGTGGAGAGAGATAGCCAGATTGACCTGACCGGCCCACCCGGAGAACGTGCGCAGCTGCGGTACTATCCCGACCGTCGACACGGTGATGGAGCGCTCGCCCAGACCGAAGCCGGTCCGCCGCGTGATCCGGGCAATGGCCGCCCTCACCGCGCGCACGTTCAGCAGAGGTTCTCCCATACCCATAAACACCACGTTGGTAATGCGTTCGCCGCGGGTACGGGCGACATGCTCGCAGTACATGACCTGGTCGACGATCTCCGCTCGGCTCAAGTTGCGTCCGAAACCAGAGAGGCCGGTGGCGCAAAACGTACAGCCCGCGGGGCAACCGACCTGACTGGAGACACAGACCGTGAGCCGCCGCCTGCCCGTCGAGCCTCGGGCCGGAATGAGCACCGTCTCGACGGAGGAGCCGTCGGCTAGTCCGAACAACACCTTCTCGGCCCGGTCGCGGGTTGAAGTCAGGTGCGTTCGAACGTCGAGGGAGCGTACCCTGAAGCGGTCACGCATCCGGGCTCGGAGAGCCACCGGGAACTCCGATAGCTCTTCCAGGTCCTGGATGGCCCGTCGCTCGAGTGCCGTCTGGAGTTGAGCGACCCGATACGGCGGCTCGCCCAGGTCGGCCAGCCAGGTCGTCAAGTTTTCGGGCTCCTGCTCGCTAAGCGCAGGGAGTTTCGGTACCAACAGCATGGAGGGCTGCAATTTAACCACCGTCTCGCCGCGTCCCGCCGTGGAAGTCGCCGCGGTCCGGCGGGCGCGCCGATCTCATGCCGCTCGAAACCATCGCGGACTCGGTGCTGCCGGCGCGCGAACAGGCGCGGACCACAAATTTTACCATTGACCAGTGAGGACTCTGTGATTATCGACGCACACGTCAATCTTGACTCGGACCGGTACCCGGTGGAGGATGCGATGCGCGCGCTATCCGCCTCCCGCATTGGAAGCGCAGTTGTCTTCGCGCACCCGGAGTCGCGCGACCTCAACACTCAAAATCGCTATGTCCTGCGGGCGGCGCGCGATCACGGCCTGTACCCGTTCTTCTATCTGGGCGGCAATCCGTGGTCGGACAGCCGTCCGGACGATCTAGAGATACCCGACAATCTCGACGAGTACGCCGGCATCAGATGGCATCGCTGGGTAGGAGAAGACTTCGACCTCGAGGGAACGCCCGACCCCGGCGAGCTCGATTGGGCCGTCAGTGTCATGGAGTCGGCCGAGTTCGAGGCGTTCGCGGCGGCGGCGGCACACTACAATCTCCCCGTGATCTTCGAGGAGAGCCTGACCGTCACGCTCGAGTTCGCCGTGAGATACCCGTCGCTCGACATCATCGTTCCGCATTTGGGGTCGCGCAGCGGTGGCCAGCTGAACGCGCTTCGGGCATTCTGGGACCGTCCGAATGTTTACTTCGACACCAGTCTCACGATTCTCGACGAATCCGTACTGGCCCGTCTGGGGAGCGATCGCATACTATTCGGCTCAAACTTTCCAGAAGGCGATCCGGAAATCGAGCTGGATAAGATTGATCGACTCCCCATTCCCGAAGAGGTCAAAGAACGAATCTACGGCGATAACATAGAGTCCCTGCTCTCCAGCTACGTCCTCACCTGATGGAGAGACGGTTCAGCGGCCGTCGCGCCGTGGCGGTGACCGCCGGAAAGGCAGTGTCGGTTGCGTCGCGCCGGCTGGGTCGTGGGGGAGGCACCACGGCGCCTGGCATTGTGGCCGAGCGACTTCGGTCCTCGGTGGCTCGCGAGCTAGCCGCGCAGCTGTCGTCGGGTTGTCTCCTGGTGAGCGGCACCAACGGAAAGACGACATCCGCCCGCATCCTCGCCTCCATACTCACCGCCGAGGGCCACACGGTCATCCGGAACGAGACTGGCGCCAACCTCCCGCGTGGCGTCGCGGCATCTCTGGTGGAGAGTGCAACGGTCCGGGGGAATCTGCCGGCAGGGCGGCGCAGCGTGGGGCTGTTCGAGGTGGACGAAGCTGCGTTACCGACGCTGCTGGAGACCCTTCGTCCCCGTGGCGTGCTCCTCCTGAATCTCTTTCGGGACCAGCTCGATCGGTACGGTGAGGTGGCGACGGTGGCCAGACTCTGGAGACAGGCACTGCAACGATTCCCGCCGGAGAATCCGGTACTCATCAACGGTGACGACCCGCTGCTGGTCGACACCCTCGAGGGGGATCTCCGGCCGCCGGTGTGCTTTGGCATCGATTCCGCGGATCGCTCGCGAGCCGGCCCCGAGCATGCGGGAGACGTCAAGGCATGCCCGCGATGCGGCGATTCGATCCGGTACGATGCGGTATTCCTCGCGCACCTGGGGCACTACCGATGTGCGTCATGCGGGTTCGGCCGGCCTGACTGCCAGGTACGGGCTCTCGACGTGCAGCTCCTCGGACTGGCCGGCAGCAGCTTCGTACTGGTTACCCCTGACGGCGAGGCGCACGTAGCCCTGCCCCTGCCGGGCATGTACAACGTGTACAACGCGCTCGCTGCGGCGGCGGCCGCCTGGCAGTCCGGAGTGCGGATCGCCCGCATCGCGTCTGCCGTCTCCGCCGCGTCGCCCGCCTTCGGCCGCATGGAGCGTATCCAGATAGATGATCGCCCGGTGGTTCTGGCGCTGACCAAGAACCCCGCCGGCCTCAATGAGGTGGTTCGGACCGCTCTCCAGGGAAACAGTGGCCTTCATTTACTCGTGATCCTCAACGATAACGCGGCCGACGGCTTCGACGTGTCCTGGATCTGGGACGCGGATATCGAGATGCTGGCCGGTGCCGTGCGGACCGTCGTCTTCAGCGGAACCCGTGCCGCCGATATCGCCCTCCGGTTCAAGTACGCCGGCGCCCTTCCCGCGGACGGTCGAACCTCGTGGCGAGTCGAGGAAGACATAGGGGAAGCGCTCGCCAGCGCGGTATCGCTAACGCCCAACGGCGAGAACCTGATCGTCATGCCGACCTACACGGCGCTGCTGGAAGTGCGAAGGACAATGGCCGCGCTTGGGTACGTGAAGCCATTCTGGGAATCGTGATGCGACTCGAGCTTCACCTCATTCACATCTACCCCAGACTCCTCAATCTCTACGGGGACCGGGGCAACATTATTACCCTGAGTCAGCGATGCGCGTGGCGGGGAATCTCACTTCAGGTCCATGAGGTCGGGCTGGGTGATCCTCTGCCTGAGTGCCCCGCTGACCTGGTGTTCATCGGAGGCGATCAGGATCGAGAACAGACTGTTGTCGCTCGCGATCTACGTCACCGGCATGCGACAGCGATCCGCGATTGCGTCGAACTGGGTACAGTCCTGCTCGCCGTCTGTGGCGGTTACCAGTTACTGCAGCGGTACTACCGGACCGCAGCCGGCGCCGAGCTCGAGGGCATCGGACTCTTCAATGCGTACACGATCCATCCGGGAGCCGGGACTCCCCGGTGCGTGGGCAACATCGTCGTAGAGGTGCAGCGCGGAACGATTGTAGGATTTGAGAACCATGGCGGCAGGACCTATCTGGAGGGAGCAACTCGACCGTTGGGGCGCGTCGTGCTCGGGCACGGCAACAATGGCCAAGACGGATTCGAGGGAGCGCGCGTGGCAAATGCGTTCGGCACCTACGTTCACGGGTCGCTCCTGCCGAAGAATCCGGACTTCGCGGATGAGCTGTTAACTCTGGCGCTGCAGCGGCGCTATCCGGGATACCAGCTGGCGCCGCTCGACGACTCCCTGGAGCGGTTGGCCCACCGCACGGCGATGGCGCGAGCCCGAGTGGTAAAGATTCCAAAGTCGGTGGCCGCCGCGTCGCCCGAGACCGCGTAATCGAGCACCTCTCCACTGACCGAGGAATCGGACGCTGATCGCCCGTGGCTTCGATAAGATGAGAGCGATGGCGCGTAAGCACTGGCGTGAAGATACCGGGACGACTCAGTAAGGTGGCCCGCGTCGTCGTACAGCGGGTCCGGTCCGCGTCGGTACAGGTGAACGGGGAGATTGTGGGCCGCATCGGCCTCGGCTTCCTTCTGTTCGTGGGGATCGCGCGTGAAGACACTGCAGCCGATGTGGACCGTCTGGTCGAGAAAGTTGCGGTTCTGCGAGTGTTTCGGGACAACGCAGGCAAGATGAATCTCGCCGCGCCGGATGTTGGCGGATCGATGCTCGTGGTATCGCAGTTCACACTCTACGCGGATACACGCAAGGGCCGTAGGCCCAGTTTCGTCCAGGCTGCCGACCCGGCCGACGGCGAGCGTCTGGTCGAACGGTTTGCCGCCCGACTGGCACAGCTTGGATTTCCCGTCGAACAGGGTCGTTTCGGGGCAGATATGCTTGTCACCCTCGAGAACGACGGGCCGGTGACGATCATCCTCGACAGCGAGACGCTGTAGCGCTCGCAGTGCGGTACGAGGCGCGCGCTCCACTCAGAATCGACTTCGCCGGCGGATGGACTGACGTGCCGCTGTACGCCGAGCGGGAAGGCGGAGCGGTCCTCAACGCGGCGATCACCCACTACGTGCGAGGGTATGTTTCGAAGCCGACCGCGGGCGGCCTGCTTGGACACCTACGTGGTGAGCGCAGCTATCTCTCCTACGGTGCGGACTTGCCTGCAGGAGCGGGACTCGGTGTTTCTGCTGCCGAGACGGTGACCTGGGTGACTCTGGTCAAGACGACGGTCGCGAACGACGCCGATCGCCGGGAGATCGCCGAGTTAGCTTGTGACATTTCGCGCCGGATGGGTATACTCGGCGGCAAGCAGGACGAGTACGCCGCGGCGCTGGGTGGCATCGGCTACTACACGTTCGGCCATTCCGTGGGGATCGAACGGCTCGACCTCGGAGCCGCGCCTACCGAGCGCTTTCTCGACCGTCTAGTGCTCGCTCACAGCGGAGTTAAACGAGTCTCGAGCGCCATTCATGAGACCGTGTGGGCCCGCTACCGTGCCGGCGATCGCGATGTGGCGGCGGCACTGTCGCGTCTCACCACGATCGCAGGTGAAATGAGGCAGGCGCTGAGTGCGGCGGATCTCGACTCAGTCGCGGAGCTGATGAATGAGAACTGGTTGAATCAGGTACGACTGTCCCCAGCGGTAACAAGCCCGGACCTCGACGCTTTCATTGGCCACGGCATGCGCCATGGAGCCATCGCCGCAAAGGTATGTGGCGCGGGCGGGGGTGGGTGCGTCCTGTTCATGACGCGTGCCGGAGAGACCGGCCGGCTCCGTGCGGCACTGGGCCGCCGGGTGCGAGTCATCGACTTCAGTATCGATACGTACGGCGTCTACCTCAACAAGGACTGACGGGGGCCACCATTGCACAACCTGCGACACGTCCTTCCGTACTTGCGGCGGCACCGGATCCGGATCGCAGCGGGAATCGCCGCCATATTCACCTCGACGGCGTGCGCGCTGCTGGGGCCGTACATCCTCGGTCTGACGATTGACATGTTCCGGCACCAACCTTCGGTAAGTCGGCTCACGGTCTATGTCGCACTCTTCCTGGCGGCGGCAGCCGGTCAGGCGATCTCGGCCTTCGTGCAGCGGAGCACGATCAACCGCGTCTCTCGCTTTCTGGAATACGACATGCGCAATGACGCATTTCGGCATCTCCAGTCGCTCGACCCGCGTTTTTATCTGGAGATGCACACCGGCGACCTGATGGCACGTTTGACGAACGACCTCAATCAGGTGCGGCAGTTCGTCGGCATGGGTCTCATCAATCTGATCAGCACGAGTGTGATGCTGATCGGCGTCGGAATCCTGATGGTGATCATCAACTGGAAGCTGGCCCTCGTCGCGTTTTCGATCCTGCCGTTCGTCACGCTGACCATGATCTTCGTCGGCCGGACGCTGCAGCGCCGCTTCCGGTTAGTCCAGGACCAGTTCGGGCAGCTCTCTACGCACGCTCAGGAGAATTTCTCCGGGATCCGCGTGGTCAAGGCGTTCGTTCAGGAAGAGCGCGAGATCGAGGCCTTCTCGAGAGCCAATCGAGAGTACGTCCGGCGCAGCCTGAGTTATCAGCGACTATCCGGAATCCTCTGGCCGCTCATGTTCTTCGTCATCGGAGTCGCAACCGCGCTCGTCTTGTACGTGGGAGGAGCGGATGTCGCCGCGGGACGCCTCAGCCTGGGTCACTTCGTTCAGTTCCTCGCCTATCTGGCTCTCCTGTCGTGGCCGATGATCTCGCTCGGCTGGGTGATCAACATGTACCAGCAGGGAGCGGCATCGATGGCCCGCATCATGGAGGTGTTTACCAGACAGCCGGAGATCCGCGACTCGGGACGCACGCTTCCGGTGTCGGAAGTGACAGGGAGGATCGAGTTCCGCAACGTGGGAGTGCGCTACGGCGAGCTCCAGGTGTTGCGCAATGTGTCGTTCACGGTCGACCCGGGGTCGACGGTGGCGATCGTCGGCATGACCGGCGTAGGCAAGACCACCTTGATGAGTCTTGTGCCGAGGGTACTGGAAGCCGATGAAGGCCAGGTTCTGGTCGACGGCATCGACGTTCGGCGGCTGCCATTAGCCACCATCCGGCGGGCGGTGGGCTACGTGCCACAGGACACGTTTCTGTTCTCGGCGACCCTGCGGGAGAACACCATGTTCGGCGTCGACGAGGCAACGAGTCCCGAGCTTGATCGTGCGATTGAGATTGCCCGTCTCAGCAAAGATCTGGAGCAATTCTCGCGGGGCCTCGATACGATCGTCGGCGAGCGCGGCGTGAGTCTCTCCGGCGGGCAGAAGCAGCGCACCGCCCTGGCACGCGCGATCCTGCGCGATCCGTCGATACTCATCCTGGACGACGCTATGTCGAGCATCGACACCCACACCCAGGCCGAGATCCTGTCAGGGTTGAAGACGATCATGGCGCAGCGCACCACGCTCATCACGTCCATGCGGATCTCGACCATCAAGGAGGCCGACAAGATCGTCGTTCTCGGCGAGGGCGGTGTCTTGGAGCAAGGGACTCATCTGGAGCTGCTCACCAATGACGGTCTGTACGCGCGGATGTACCGCCGAGAGCTGCTCCGCCAGGAGCTGGAAGTCGAAGAGGTAGCGAGCTAGGTGCAGCCCCATATCGAGCACGACGAAGACGATATCCTGGGCAAGGCGTACGACGGTCGCCTGGTGCGGCGCCTCTTGCCGTACCTCGCGCCCTACTGGCGACTTCTGACTCTTGCCGTTCTGTTCCTGCTCGGGACCAGCGTGCTGGACCTTTCCGGGCCATGGTTGACGAAGATCGCGATCGACCGGTACATGATCCGGCACGAGCTGGGCGGGTTGGGGCCGATTGTGGAGCTGTACATCGCCGCGCTCATCGGCAGCTTCGCGCTCCGCTACCTGCAGTACTACTTCATTCAGGTGGTCGGCCAGCGCGTCATGTACGACATTCGCAGCCAGATCTTTTCGCATCTCCAGCGCCTACCCCTGTCGTTTTTCGACAGGAATCCGGTGGGGCGGTTGATGACCCGCATGACGAATGACGTCGACGCTCTGAACGACTTTCTGACGCAGGGCTTCGTCTCGATCATGGGCGATGTCGTGACCCTCACCGCGATCGTGTTCATCATGTTCTTCAACAACTGGCTGCTCGCCCTGGTGGCGCTCGCCGTGCTGCCGCTCATCGCGGTTGTCTCCCGGATCTTCCAGAATGCGATGCGCGTGATCTATCGCAATATCCGCGTGCGTCTGGCGAGAGTCAACGGTTTCCTGAACGAGAACATCACCGGCATGACGATCGTTCAGCTGTTCAACCGCGAGAAGGCCATGTTCGGCGAATTCGACCTGCTGAACCTGGATTATCTACGAGCCAATCTGAGCGCCGTGTTCGCGTACTCGATCTTCTCCCCGATCGTCCTGTTTCTTGGCGCCCTGGCCACGGCCAGCCTGCTCTGGTTCGGCGGCCATGGCCTGATCTCGGGCTGGGGCGCCGCCTTCACGTACGGCGCGCTGGTGGCCGCGATTCAGTACACCGATCGTGCCTTCCAACCGATACGCGACCTTGCCGAGAAGTACAACATTTTGCAGTCCGCGATGGCCGCCTCCGAACGGATCTTCGGTCTCCTGGACGAGGTCCAGGAACCACCCGATCCACCGCAACCGGTTCATCTCGACCGCGTCCGCGGCGACATCGAGTTTCGCAACGTGACGTTCGGCTACACGCCTGACTTTCCGGTGTTGCGAAACGTATCGTTCCGCATCCGCGCCGGGGAGAGCGTCGCCATCGTCGGCGCCACCGGAGCCGGCAAGACATCTCTCATCAGCATCCTGTCCCGGTTCTACGACATTCAGGACGGGCAAATTCTGCTGGATGGCGTCGACATCCGCGACATGGCACGGTCCGAAGTGCGGAAGCATATCGGGGCTGTTCTCCAGGACGCCGTGCTGTTCTCGGGGACGATTACCAGCAACATCCGGTTGCATAACGACGAGATAAGCGACGAACGGGTGCGTGATGCGGCCATGTTCGTCAACGCCGATCGCTTCATCGCCCAGCTCCCGGACGGGTATGACCACGTCGTGCGCGAGCGAGGCGCGAATTTTTCATCCGGACAGCGCCAGCTCATTGCGTTCGCCCGGGCAATCGCGTTCGATCCCGAGGTCCTGCTGGTTCTCGACGAGGCCACCTCGAGCGTCGACACCCACACCGAAGCGTTGATTCAGGACGCGCTGGAGCGACTGATGGAGGGCAGGACGAGCATCATCATCGCCCACCGCCTCTTCACCATCAGACACGTCGATCGCATCCTCGTGCTGCACAAGGGCCGACTGGTGGAGGAGGGCAGTCATGTCGAGCTGCTGGCGCAGCACGGGTTCTACCACCGTCTCTACCAGCTTCAGTATCAGGAGCAGGAGGTAGAGATCTGATGCGTCGTCGCTTCCACCGGCCGCGCGACCACCGACCCGACTTCGCTAGCTGTCGCGGATCAGCTTGAGATTGCCGAGCAGTCGCTCATCATCGGGCGCAAAGTCGAGCGCCGCCTGAACGTGCTCCAGGGCCTTGTCGCGGATGCCGAGATGATACGCCGCAATCGAGGCGAGATCGTGTGGTAGGGCGCCCCAGGCAGATCCCTCGTTCAGAAAGCTTCCATTCGGCTCGGTGATTGCGAGGCAGCGCGAGGCGGCGACGTAACAAAGTGCCCACTCCTGACGCTCGTAGTACTCGTGCGCCAGGGCGACCCAGCACTCTCGCCGGTCCGCCTCCTGGGCGGCCCGGACCAGCGCGCCTAGCGACTCGCCGGCTCGGTCCTGAGCCTTATGGCAACGCCCGATCATGATCCACGCCTGAGAGCGTTCCTCTCGCCATATGGACGCCGGCAGACCGAGGTACCGCTCAAGCTCGCGGATCGCGGCATCGCAATCCTGCCGAAAGAACAGCTCGCGCCCATAGTAGTACGCCATCCGCGGGTCTTCTGGGCGCTCGCGCGCGCCAAGTGCGAGCAGATCCAGGTACTGGCCGCGACTCCTTCCGGCGTCCGGGTAGTGTCCCACCGCGACCCTCGTCTCAACCACACGCTCGGGTCCGTTACCCACCCAGCGCACCACCTCGTGGCACGGATACTCCCAGAGATAGCCGTTCCGTACGTGTATGCGCTCGCCCCGAAACGAGAGCGCGGGTCTGCCTTCGGCGTCGAAGCTCCACGTGTACTCGTACCGATAGCGCGTCGCCTCCGGATCGAACGCTCTCTCCAACTGTCCGCGCCAGCCCGGGTCGAGTATCTCGTCCAGGTCCAGCGCGATGCACAGATCGAGGTGTGACGGCACGAGGGCAAGTGCGGCATTGCGCGCCACGTCGAAGCGCCAGGGAGAAACGGCGATCGAGTGCACGACAGCTCCCGCCTCGCGAAGGCGGTCGACCGTGTCGTCGGTTGACCCGGTGTCGGCGACCAGGACCAAATCAGCATCGCGGCAGGCGTCCACGAACCGCCTCACGTGGCGGGCCTCATCGCGGGCAATGGCGTAGATGGCGACTCGCACCTCTGTGTATCCGATCCTTACTCTATCCGAAGGCGCACCGGAGCGCACCCGCCACTCCGGTCACGCGGCGGAAATCGTCGGTCCGACGGAGCGTACGGCGGCGCGGTGGCGCACCCCTGCCACCGCGGAATCCGCTGCCATGACCGTCGGCGCAATGATTGACACACTCGCTCCGTGACACATTGCTTATGAAACTGGACTTGACATCACCCGACAGGCCCGCTAAGATTCGCCCAGCGTTCGAAGACAGGCATTTCCGAACGCGTCGTGAATCGGCTGGTAAGGAGAGGACGGCAATGGACGGGGAAAGACCCTGCGTTACTGAGCTGCTGCACAACATCGAGAAACAGGAGTGCGAGCAGGAGAAGCGATCCAGAATCCTGACACGGGTGCTCAAGAAGCCGGTGCTGGTGGGCAGCGTCGGGGTGGCGGCGGCACTTGCGGTGACGTCGACACTGTACGCGAGCATTCCGGGACCCGGCGGCGTGTACAGCGCCTGTGTCGGCAAGGTGAACAAGTCATCCGGCCAGGCGGCGGTCAAGCTGCTCGACACCTCGATCAACAAGAGCTGCGGCACCGGTGGAACGCTCGTCACCTGGAATCAGGCCGGGCCCACCGGTCCCACAGGACCTCAAGGCAGCACCGGTCCCGCTGGTCCAACAGGACCCACCGGAGCCGTCGGCCCAGTCGGACCTACGGGGCCACAGGGCGACACCGGCCCCGCCGGCGCTACCGGACCGACCGGCGCACAGGGGCCCACTGGGGCACAGGGACCGACCGGCCCTCAGGGCGATACCGGCCCGGTCGGCCCCGTCGGCCCGACCGGCGCAGCAGGTCCCACCGGGCCCACGGGGCCTAGCGGGGCCCAGGGACCTCAGGGTGATACGGGACCAGCGGGTCCACAAGGCGCAACCGGTCCCGCCGGACCCACCGGGCCAACCGGCCCTGCAGGCGCGAGCGGCGTGACCAACGGTTACGTGGAGACTGGTGTCGCCAACGCCACCATCGGAACGACCCCGGTCGTCAATTCCAACACGCTGGTACTGAACACGCCGGGCGTCTACCTCGTCAGTGCCTACGCTGTGCTGACCAATTCGACGAAGACGATTAATGACGTGATCTCCAGCTCGATCACGTGCACATTGAACGGGCTCGACGTTCCGAATACAGTGGGCGCCAGTGTCGTGGACGAGAACGGCCACGGCGGCCCCGTCGGCGAGGCAACCATTCCCTTCTCGGGGTACGTGACCGTGACCAACGGTTCGAGCATCAACATCTCGTGCAGCAAGCCGAACGGAGACACCGGCACGGACTCGATGGCAGGCGCCGGCATCGATGCCGTCCAGCTGACGAATCTGACCCACAACTAGCCAGGCAAAGCCATCAACGCCCTCTTGAGCCGGGCACAGGAGCGCCGGCTCACGGGTTTCGAATGGCAGTCTGATACCGAAATTGTCGGGGACGCGGCCGACCGGCCGCGTCCCCATCCCGTTTGCCCAATCGCGACCGCTCAGCCGAGGCGCCTGCCGGCCACCCAGGTGGCCTGAGCATTCAGATCGGTGCCGAGAACCACCAGATCCGCCACATATCCTGGTCGAAGCGCCCCCAGAGACGACCCGAGACCTATTGCGATTGCCGGCGTCGTTGCCGCCATGAACACCGCGTCGACGAGCGATACGGCACAGCGCGTGACCAACTCGCGAACCGCACGGTCCATGGTCAGGGTGCTGCTGGCAAGCGTCCCGTCCGCCAAGCGAGCGTCGCCTCCGCGAACGAACACTTCCTTGCCGCCAAGGGAGTAGACGCCGTCGTTCAGCTCGGTTGCCGCCATGGAGTCGGTCACCAGCATTACCCGCTCGCGCCCCTTCACCCGAATGAGAAGCTCCATCGCGCCGGGATGAACGTGAAGGCCGTCCGGAATGAGCTCGACGAACAGGTCATCACGCAGCATGGCACCGCCCGCCACGCCGGGAGCACGATGGTGGAACCCGCTCATACCGTTGAAGCAGTGCGTCACATGGCTCGCACCCAGCTCTGCGGCGGCGATGGTCTGCTCGTACGTCGCCCCGGTGTGCGCAATGGACACCAGTACGCCCGCGGCGATGAGCGCGCGAGCGAGGTCCTCGGAGCCTGGCAGCTCGGGCGCCAGCGAGACTCGGCGCACCGTTCCCGGCGCCACCTCCAGCAGCTCGCGCGCCGCTTCGACTCGCGGCGGCTCAATGAACGCTTCGTTCTGCGCGCCCTTGAAAGCAGTCGATATCCATGGCCCTTCCAGGTGGACGCCGAGAACGCGGGACTCGTCATCACCGGGCTCGTCCATGACGCGGCGCACACACTCGATTACACCCCGCAACACGGCCGTGCCCGCCGTGACGGTGGAGGGTAAGAACGATGTAGCGCCTCGGGCTGCGACCCGGCGAGCCACCAGGCGGAGCGAGTCGACCGACGCATCCATGACGTTCGCGCCCGCGATGCCATGCGCGTGCAAATCGATGAACCCGGGAGCGAGGTATGACTCGCCATAGTCGAGGGTGGCCGGATACCGCCCGGCTTCCATGACCACCTCGACAATCTGGCAGCCCTCGAGAACCACCTGGCCGCGCTCGAGGACCCGGTCGGGAAGGACCAGCCTCCCCTCCAGAACCACGGGTGTCATGTGTCATCCGTCTCGAGTCTTGCCCTGAGCTGTTCGAGCATTCCGAGAGCGCTATCGTTCAAAGACGGAGCGTCGACTTCGTCCTCTGCCTCCGCCGGCACCGCGCGCGGTTTCGCCAGCTCGCGCTGCGCCGCTTCCGCCGCCTTCTGCACCTCGGCAATCGGGTCTTTCGCCAGCCGATCCAGAGGAGCGCGACCAGTGTCCGGTTCAGCTAACAGCCCGATGGTGCGAGCTACCGAAGCCCGTATCATCGACGAGGGGGAGTCGACGAGGGTCAGCACGTCGGGCAGGGTGGTCGTCAGTCCGAGGTCGGCCGCGATACGCAGCAGACGGTTCACCAGGCGAGGAGCCGTCGACGCCACGAGGGCGGCCCGAACATCGTCGCCCAGCTGGTCGCCCTGCACCGCCGGGTCCAGACCGGCGTCGAGCACGATGGCATACGCGTCTTGCGAGGGCCGGAGCACCGCCTCCCGCAGCCAGGGCGGCGTCTCATCGGGCAGAGACGGGTCGTACTCCGCCCGCTCGTGGAAGTGAAGGACGTCGGGATGGTGGGTCTCGAACCAGTGATAGATCCCGAGCGTGAGCTCGGCATCGCGGTGCGCGTACGAGATGAGCACCGGGTTGAGGGGCCGAATAAGCCAATCCGCACGCCGTACGGTCTTGTCCAGACTGAGGCCGTAGATGCGGCGGGACAATGCCGCCATGCCGTCTTCTCGACGGCCGAAGAGGGCGAGAGCGACTTCGCCGACGTCGACGACGTGCCGCGGCGCCAACCCGGCGCGCGCCAGCAGGGCGGCATCCTGCCCCCCACCCAAAAACACCTTGCGAGCGTGTCCGGCGAAGATCGCGTGCAACGGGGCCAGGTCGCCGACCCGCAATGGATCGATAACCACGCTGAGGTCTCCGCCCGCAATCTGGATGAGCGCGAGGCTGTGCACCCATTCCTGCAAGCCGCCGGGCTTGCGCACTGCACGCTGCCCCATCTCAACATCCACTCCCACCGCCGCCTGGGCCGCCAGCTCGGGCACCACCTCGCCCAGGCCACCGGGGTCGTCGACGTACCGACGCCGGAACGGACCGGGAGGTGACGCGTGGCCTTCTATCATGTCGACTCCGGTTGGGCGGGAAGGGACGCTACAACCTTCTCGGCAAGTGCCATGCTGTAATTCTGTCCACGGTCCTGCGGGTAGACGTGAGACATGTTGGCCAGGTAGAGGTTTCGTACCGGCGTCCGGTGCGGAGGCAAGCGTTCCGCGTATCCGAGCGTAACGATTGGCTGCGCAAATGGGGCTTTGAAGATTCGGTGCTCCGTCACCCACTCGTCGCGAAACGCCGGATTAATGCGGCGGAGGGCAGGCAGGAACTCCGCCAGCACGTCATTGTCGGACATGGCAAAAAGGCGATGATCCATCGGAAGATAGTTGCCGAGATACACCACGTGACGTCCGCCGTAGTCGGCCGGAGGCATGTAGTTAGTGTGCTCCACGAGCGCCAGAAATGGGTAACCCGGATCGTTCACGTTCAGCCAGTACACGTCGGTGAGCGGCCGGTCAAGCGAGAGGATGACACAATGCGCCCCGTAGGACTCGAGGTTGCCGTAACTGTGCGCGTAGTCGTCGCCCAGCTCCGGGGTGAGCCGAATGGTGAGCCGGGTGGGTAACGTCGAGATCACGCGATCGAACTCCTCGCTTCCTGAAGCAGTCGCCACCTGAAGCCGGCCGGAAGAGGCCGTGGCGATTCCCTGCACCTCGGTTTCGAAGTGGGCGACGCCACCGTGATCGCGGATGCGCCCCACCAGGCGGTCGTACATCTGCTGGAAACCGCCCCGCAGATATCCCAGAGAGGAGCTGCGGAGGTGAATGCGGGCCCAGAACCACGAAGCCACAATCTGCTCATACCGGGGCCCAAACTTTGACATAAGGAGAGGGCGCCACACCGTTTCGTAGGCACGCGCACCCATCCAACGGCGGAGCCAGGCATCTGCCGTCGTTCGCTCGAGCCGGCGGTAGTTGGGCTCCAGTCGAAGGTATCCGATGGCGCCGGCCAGACGGAGTCGGTCGAGCGCTGGGAGCGGGGAGAATCCGAGCACCGCCCTCGGCGAGTCGAGCCGATACATTTCCCCGCCGACGAGCACGCTGGTGTTCGGCCGGGGCCAGACCAGCCTGTCGCTCAGTCCAATCTCATTGATGATTCGCACCGCGGTCGTATCTGACTTGAAGAGATGGTGATAGAACTTCTCGAGGTACGACGGCCCAAGCGGAAACCCGGCGGCGAGGCCCCCCGGCGCCGGCTCCTTCTCGTACAGCGTCACCGCCTCGCCACGCTGGACAAGGCGAAGTGCGACCGTGAGCCCGAGCGCTCCGCCGCCCAGCACGGCGTTTGACGTCAAGTGCCGGATCCCCCGGTATTCCGTGGATTGTTCTCCCGGTCACGAACGGGGCAGCGATGTACAATTCCGGGCAGCGGTGTTGGGAACATCACGAGATTCTATGCGCAACGATCATCGGATTCGGGTCTCCATCGACCGCTCGGCGTGTGTTGGGAGCGGGCCCTGCTTCGTCATCGCCCCGCGTGCGTTCGAGCTGGACGAGTCGGCCAAGGCACGGGTGCTCGAACCTGAGGATGAGACCCGCGACATGCTTCTCGCGGCAGCCGAGGAATGTCCGACCCAGGCCATCTATCTGTCCGAAGACGGCCGGCCGCTGTACCCTTGATCGACGCGCGCGATCCGTAACGTCGCACCCGCCCTGGCGCCGGTTCCGGCGTGCGGCAGTGGACGCCGCACGGTAGTCCTCTCTCCACACGCTCACCGGAGTGCGAACACAGTGCAACATAGACGCATCATCAAGCGGGGACCCGTCGTATTTGCAACCCAGGAAGACGGCTCGATGGATCCCTCATCCCCTTCCAGCCAGGGACTGTTCCTGGCGGACACACGCTTTCTCAGCCGGTTCCAGATTTTGCTCGGCGGACTCAAACCCATCCTCATGGGTTCGAGCGACGAGTCGCTCTTCGAAGCCGATTACATCTTCACGAACCCTCAGATCGGCGAGATTCCGGCGCGTGGCCTCGGAATCCTCCAGCGGAACTCAGTGGAGGACGGAGTGGTCAAGATCCACCTGCGGGTGGTGAACTGGACGCTGAGCAAGGTTGAGGTCGAGCTGGCGATTCGGGTCGAGTCCGACTTCTTCGATTCATTCGAGGCCCGCGGTGTGAAACGCCTGAAACGCGGCGAGCTCAGGGCGGCGAAAGCCGACGAGCGCTCGGTGATCCTCCAATATGTCGGCCTCGACAGCGTGGTCCGCACCACGCACATCGCCATATCGCCGCCAATGGACCGGTTTCAAGATAACGCGATGTTCTTCGCACTTACCATCGAGAACGGGCGGCCCGCGGAGCTGGAGCTCTCCATCACCATGGACCAGCGCGCGGAGAAGGGGGTGGCCCTGGGACCGGGCCCACGGCAGGCGGCGGCGGCGAAGCCTCCCTGGTTTGACGGCGCCACGATGATACGTACCAGCAACTCGCGCGTGAATTCAATCCTGCAACGCAGTATCGACGACATCCAGGTGCTTCTCACGGAGTTTCCCGATGCCTGGGTACCGGCTGCCGGATTACCTCGGTTTGCCGTCCCATTCGGTCGGGACTGCCTCATTACCGGGCTGCAGACACTGGCATGGAACCCAGACCTGTCGCGCGACGTGCTCCGCTTTCTGGCAAAGCGGCAGGGGAAAGAAAACAATCCGTGGAACTACGAGCAGCCGGGCAAGATCATGCACGAGATGCACACCGGCGAGCTGGCGCGTCTCAAGGAAGTACCTTTCGGGCTCTTCTACGGCTCCGTCGATTCGACCCCCCTCTTTCTGGTCCTGGGTGGTGAATACATCCGCTGGACCGGTGATATGGCACTCTACCGCGAGCTCGAGCCACACTTCGACGCCGCCTGGAAGTGGATCGACGACTATGGCAACATCGATGGTTCGGGATACGTCCAGTACCAGGCGCATACGCCACCGAAGCTCAGTACGGCTGCCCTCACCGTCGGGCTGTTCAACCAGGGCTGGAAGGACAGTGCCAACGCGGTGGTGTACGCGAACGGCGATCTCGTGACCGACCATCCCATCAGCCTCGCCGAAGTCCAGGGCGACCTGTACCGGGCGCTGCACCTGTGGAGCGAAATCTTCCTCGCGATGCCCGCGGATGCCGGAATGGCGGAGCGCGGCCGCCAACTGGCCGTACGCGCCGAGGAGCTAAGGCGCAAGTTCAATGATGAGTTCTGGATGGCGGACCGGGGTTACTACGCTATGGCCCTGGACGGCCATCATCGGCACGTCGATTCCATCACCTCGAATCCGGCGCAGTGCCTCTGGGCGCGCCTGATCGACGATAGGCATCTTGACGATTTCGTCAAGCGACTGATGCACGAGTCGATGTGTGCCAGCTGGGGTATCCGCACCATGGCAAGCACCGAAAAAGCCTACAATCCGTTCAGCTATCACGACGGCTCAATCTGGCCGTTTGAGAACTCGATCATCGCGTCGGGGTTGAAGAAGTACGGGCTGGTCTGTGAGACGCAGACGGTCTTCGACGCCATGGTCGACGCCTCGCTCTACTTCGAGTACCGACGCTGGCCCGAGGTGTATGCCGGCACCAGCCGGGATATCGGCGGCCTGCTCGCTCGTCAACCCGACGCGTCACGCCCCCAGGCCTGGTCGGCCGGCGCCATCTTCCTCCTGCTGCAGACCGTGCTCGGTGTCGCGACGAAGCCGTTTGCCCGCCGCGTCGACATCACGCCCGGCCTGCCGTCGGCTATCGACGAGATTGTGGTCGAGAAGATGCGAATCGCTGGCGGGAGGCTGAGCCTGCGGATGATCCGTCAGGGAAACGCGGCGCTTCTGGAGATTGTCGAGAATCCAGATGACCTCGACATCATCGTCCACCCGGCGACGCGCGGCCATGCCCGACTCCGCGGCGACAATATGCCGGCTGTCTCGCAGTAACCGTTAGGGGGCGCCGCGGCTCAGGATCGCCGCCGCCCGACCGTTGGGGGCGAGGTTCTCGACGTAGAGGATCTGCGAGCGATTGATGACCAACAGGTCCTGCGGTCCCTGAATGTCCCGCGTGATTGGAAGGAGCTGGCGGCCCGGCGTCTGGCCCTTCGTCGTCGCCGGTTGGGCGGTCAGGCGGTAGACATGAGTCATGTCGTAGAAGTCTCCGCCGGGCGCCGTGAGCTTGCCGAAATACACCTCGCCGTTGGTCAAGAACACGCCCTGATACAGATTAGCCTTGATGGCCGCCGCTACCGGGTCGGAGCTTGACGAAGTCGCCTTGACGACCACCGCGGTCGCCACGATCACCACGACGAGAACGACGAGCGCGAGAAGCGTGTACCCGGCACGCCGCACCGCACTGCGCGAGATCGCTATCTGGTCGCTCTCTGCCATCGCACCTGGATCCGGGGAGGGGCTCCCGCGCCGGAAGCCCCTCCATCATACCGTTGCGGCTTTCTGCGGTCTATGACCCGATGACGACGTAGTCGAAGGTGATGCTTCCGGATGGAGTGCTGGTCGGGAATGCCACGTGTACCGTAAAACCGGCTACCGTCGGCGTCACGTACCAGGCAGGCGTGGTTCCAGACCCGAGGGTCGGGTCACTGGCCGGTGTCAAAATGACGATCGGCGCGGCGCCATACGCGGTGTGGAACGCCACCTGTCCCGATGTACCGGAGCCGCTGGTGACCGTCACCGATACGCTACCCGCAACATCGGAATCCTGGTTTGCCACGATGTGGCTGGCGCTTCCACCCGACACCGTGGAAAGGTTGAGATTGGATCCGCTGCCCAGGGTGACCCCACCCACCGACGTGGTTGGACCGGAAAGAGTGATGGCGCTACCGGAAATGCCGATCGGGCCGGGGTTCTGCTGTCCACTGGGAACCGGCCCCGAGATCAGATTCGCCGTAATGCCGTTGTTCCCCGTCACGCTCAGAGCCCCGTTGATGGTTGCGTTTCCCGTCACGCTTGCATTGCCCAGGAAGGTCGCGGTTCCGCCCACATTGAGCGCGCCCGTCGCCGAGAGCGGGCCGTTCACCGCCAGCGCGGGCACCGACAGGTTTCCGCTCGCGTCGACACCGAGCGCCACGGTCTTGCTGTTCTCGCTGAGGTTCAACGGCGAAGTCGTGCCCGAGGGTTGACCCACGTTGAGTAACGAGGCAGTGGCACCGGATATGTTGACATTCGTTCCGAGCGTGAGTCCGCTCACGGTAGCGTTGGCGAAGTTGACAGATCCGCCGCTGGAGAAGTTCAGGTTCTGGGCGGTGAGAGTCCCGCTCGCCGTCACATTCAGAGCCGTCAACGCGCCGGTCGTGGAGATCGTGGCAGCGGAGAGGCTGCCGGCGCTTAGCGCCCCGGTGGTGGTGATGCTGCCGGTTCCGGCGTCCACGCCGACCGACGTCAACTTACCGGTCAGCGTGGCCGTTGACCCACTGATCGCGCCCGTTTGCAAGTTTCCCGTAACGCTCAGATTGCCGCCGAAGCTACCGTTTTGTGCCTGCATTGGGCCAGAGAGCACCAGCGAGTCCGCCTTGACCCCACCAGCGGTCACGGTGAGACCGCCGCTGGCCACGGTGATTCCGTTCGCCATGACGTTTACACCGCCAGTTCGCACGGTGAGGCCCTTCCAGACCTGCGCCGCGTCGTGAGCGTAGGTGTGTCCGTAGAAGCTGGCGTTGTTCAGGACGTGCAGCACTCGATTTACGTACAGGTCGCCCTTGATCGTCGTCCGGGGGGCCGCACTCCTGACAAAGGCGTGTAGCGGGTTGGCACTGCTGGCAACGGCGCTCGTCAGGACGCCCCCGATGAGGACGGCGGCGCCACTCAGAGACGCCGCGTAGCGCAGATGTGTACTCACGAACTCCTCCTGATTAGCCACTTGTACGATTGCGACACCGACAGAAGGGAAGTGGGTATCCTGCCGATATTTCTTTTGACGTTCGAGGCTATCTTCGCGTTAAACGCGTTGGTTGCGCGATTTGTAACGCGTTGTTATGACTGGCCCGGCCGTCCGACATCTTCAACCCATCCCAGGTGCTTCCGCAACAGGCCCGTGAAGCCCAGCGTGTACGAGTGCTCCACTTCATACGGTGGCAGCTCGCGCACCTCGTCCTCGCTGAGCGATATCACCAGCCGACGGTCGGTTATCGTGCCCACCTGGTCGGCGGGCACAAAGACGTTTCTGCCGATTAGCCCCTGGTGGACCACGATGCCGTGGAAGATGTCCTTTTGCTCGGAGCCGAGCACGTCATGTACAGTGCCGACCTCGCGTCCTTCCTTCGCGTGGACGGGCGTGTCGGCCAGGATGGCCGTCCAGGCGAGCGGCCGTTCTTCGTCGGGCTCTGGAACCTTCAGAATATCCTCCTCGTTGTGCGGCCCTGGGCCGAATCTATTGGCGATACGCAAGTGTCCCGCCACCTGTACCGAGTGCGTCGTGGCTGGAAGGCTAACATAGTGAGACAACGCCCCAACACGTTGTCGCGCTCGCTCGCTTGAGTACGCACGACCGGTCGCGCCCGTCCACCCGGCGAAGGAGCGTGGCCCGTGGCGCCCCGTCGCCGGTGTGCATCGACCCAACCCATCTCCCGCGAAGCTCAGCGGCTGAGTGAACCTCGGCCCGCACCGCGCCTCCTCGTTGCCATTCCACGGCTGACCGGCGCCTCGATTATAGAGACTGCACGCCGGACAGATACCGCCGATCGTTGTAAAAGGATGACAGCTCGATGACTCCCGACACTCCGGCTGTACGAGTCCGGATCGCACCTGGTCCTACCGGTCCGTTTCATCGTGGTCGGAGCCGGACCGCTCTGATCAACTGGCTGTTCGCGCGACACCACGGCGGCAAGTTCATCCTGCGCATCGAAGACACCGACCGCGAGCGGTCCAGGCCGGAGCACCTGCAAAGCATTCTCGACGGCCTCCGCTGGCTTGGGCTCGACTGGGACGAGGGGCCGGAAGTTGGCGGCCCGTTTGAACCGTACTTTCAGATGGGGCGCCTCGATACCTACCGCGCCTACGCCGAACGACTCGAACAGTCTGGACATGTCTACCGCTGTTACTGCTCGCCCGATGAGCTCGCCGAGCTGCGTCGGGCCGCCGACCGTGAGCACCGACCATTTCGCTATCCCCGTACCTGCCGTTTTCTCACGGACCAGGAGCGGGCGGATCGGGAGAGTCGCGGTCTCAGCTGGGTACTGCGTCTCAAAGTTCCGGAGAGCGGAACGACCAGCTGGAACGACATGGTGCTCGGACCGATAACGATTGAGAACGGCGATCTCGACGATCTGATCGTGGTGCGAAGCGACGGACTTCCCACGTACAACTTCGCCGTGGTCGTCGACGACTCCACGATGCGAATCACACACGTGATTCGCGGTCAGGACCATGTGTCAAACACTCCGCGCCAGCTGCTGATATATCGCTTCCTGGGCGACGAGCCACCACAATTCGGGCACCTCCCGCTTGTCGTCAACCTCGATGAATCAAAGATGTCGGGGCGCGAAGGGGCTGAGCCCGTCATGATGCTCGGCCGGGATGGGTATCTTCCCGACGCAGTCGTGAACTACCTTGCCACCGTTGGCGTCACCTACGGCGAAGGTGAGGAGGTCCTGAGCAGGGAGGAGCTCATCCGCCAATTCGAGATCTCGCGGGTCGGCAAGTCGCGAACCAAGTTCGACCAGGAAAAGCTCGACTGGTTCAACGGGGTTTACATTCGGAAGCTGCCTCTGGACGACTTCGTTCGCAAAGCGCTGCCTTACCTGGAGCTTCGCGGGCTTGTGTCCACACCGCCGACACCGGAGGAAATCGACTACGCCTCACGCACGTTGGGGCTGGAACAGGAGCGGGTGCGCACCCTGGCTGAGACTCCCGAGGCTGTTGAATTCTTCTTCGTCGCCCAGCCGGTGTACGACCCGGAGCTGCTGGTCCAGCGCAAATCCACGCGCGAAGAGAGCCGCCGCGTTCTGGAGGCGGCGATCGATACGATACGAGGCATTGACGCCTTCACGCACGCGACGCTCGAGCCGCGCTTCCGCGGCCTGGCCGAGGAGCTCGGACTGAAGACAGGAGTTGTCTTCGGCACGCTGCGCGTCGCTATCACCGGACGAACCGCGGCTCCTCCTCTCTTCGACACCATGGAGGCACTCGGCCGGGAACGCGTGCTGCGCCGGTTGGAGGCCGCGTCGCTAGCCGTCGAGGCGATTCGCCCCGGTTGACTACCGGCGCACATCGAGCAGCTCGTCGTGGAGAGCGCGAGCGACGACCTGGCTCCGACCGGAGACGAACGAGCGCTTCGCCTGCCATCCGCCTGACCGGCCGTGGCGGTGCGGTAAGCTCGACGGTCGAGAGCGCCTACCGGTTGCCCGCTGAGCGGGAAGTGGTTGCGGGCGCATCTTCCGCATCGCCGCGAGCCGGGGTGAATGTGATAGACCGCCTCACGGGTGCATCGCGGTGAGCGTTCCCTTCGCGAGGACAAAGAGTGTCCCACCGGCGACGAAGAGGGAGGCGTTGTGATCGTACGCGAAGTACGGCACCGCCGGTCGCGCTACCTGCCTCCCGGTAGTGGTGTCCAGCACGTCGATCTTGCCGTTGCGGCGATGCAGCAGGAAGAGGAGGTGATTGGAGCAGGCGACGGACGAGATGTTACTTCCCACATACGCCCCCCAGCGGTAGGTGCCGGTCTGGCTTACCGCGACCACCCCGGGATGAATGCGGTGTGAGAGGACGAACAGCGTGCCGTAGGCGTACACGGGTGGCACGGTTCGCTCTGGTTTGCCCAGGTCGAATTTCCAGAGCGGCTTTCCGGTGGCCGACAGCCGCCCTAGCCACGACCGTCCGGCCGGACCCGCGACGTCGGCGAAAACGGCAGCGGTCGATCCGGTCACCATCGCGTCGTATGGCAGGACGGCCGCCATCGCCCCGGTGGCGGCATCGTAGATCCGCGTGACCCCTCGCGCGTACCCCCAGCGCTGAAAGACGCGCCTGAGCACGACGACCGGCCCACCACCGCCATTCTCCTGGTGGCGCCACAGGATTCTGCCTGTACTCACGCTTACCGCATACGAGCCGGCCTGACAGGGAGCGCCGCACTGCTGCCCTGTAAAGATGGTGTCGCCATCGATCGAGATCGAGTCGGCTCCGATGGCATCGCGCCAGTATCTGGCGCCAGTGGCGGGATTCACCGCTTCCAGGATCGATGGCGAGGCCACGATGAGGCGCCCAGCACTGAAAGCAAGCGCGCTCGGCACGTCGTAGCGGTGCGTGCCCAGCTGCAGCGTCTGAGGCGTGATCACTGACAGGCGGCGACCGTTCAAGTCAAGCGCTTCCACGCCAACCGCTCCGGCGCCGACGTTCACTGCGGCGTAGACTCGTCCCGATCCTACGATGGCCCGCGTAATGCCCGCTGCCGCCCAGATCGAGTGCAATCGGCCCGCATTCTGCACGGTGATGCCAGAATCAACCGGATTGAAATAGGTGGAGGCCGCGTCGTGCCCGGTCATGGGCCAATCGCTCGCCGCCACCGCCGCGCCGAAATTCATGGTCAGGGTGGCGAGACTCAAGACACATGCCTGGAGCGCGCGCTTCATCTCGACTCCCTCCTGGACCCGCGGCTCTGCCCGAAGCAGGTCACGTCAAGTCTAGCCTACAGTCGGCGTGAGACGTTTCGGAGGTGATCGAGAAAGGCGTGAAAGGGCCGCGCTGGCGACGCTCTTCCTTCCTGCCACGACGGCGGGCCCAGCAGGGCACGCTCCGCGCCGCCGAGGCCACCGCGCCCCGAGACCCCACCCTCGTGAACGCCGGAGGTACAATTGGCCGCGTCACGTCAGGGAGGCTCCCGGGCGCGTAGCTCAGCCGGCAGAGCGCGCGGCTTACATCCGCGTGGTCACAGGTTCGAATCCTGTCGCGCCCACCATGCGTCCTTCTTGACAGATCAGCGGCGACCGGAGCACAGGCAATGCGGCCTCGATATAATGATGGAGCCCACCTCGCGCAACCGATTTGCGTATAGAGTGACGGCCCAGGAGGTTCGATTCGTGGCGGACACTGCGACACCGAAGTATGCCTTCTTCGGGGGGGAAATCGTGCCGTTCGACCAGGCGAAGGTGAGCGTCATGACGCATGCCTTCAACTATGGGACCGGCGTGTTCGAGGGCATCCGAGGGTACTGGAACGGAGAAGCCGAGACGACGTACATCGTCAAGCTGCGCGAGCACTTTCTTCGCTTCCTCAAGAACTGCAAGATGATGCACATCACTGTCCCCTACAGCGTCGACGAACTGATGGACGTCTCGGTGCAGCTGGTCGAGATGCAGGACATGCGGGGTGATGTCTACCTCCGGCCGATCGCGTACAAGTCGTCCGAGACCATCGGTGTCTCAATGGAGGGTGTGGCGGATGCGCTCACCATCTTCGCCAGTACGTTCGGCAACTATGTCGACATCGACCGCGGGCTTTCAGTTTGCGTGAGCTCGTGGAGACGTACCGAAGACAACGCCATTCCGGCACGCGCCAAAGTAACGGGCAACTACGTAAACAGTGCACTGGCCAAGAACGAGGCGGTCGTGAACGGGTACGACGAGGCGATCGTGTTGAACCCACAGGGCTTCGTCGCGGAGGCCAGCGCCGCCAACATCTTCATCGTGCGCGGCCGGACCCTGATCACTCCCGGATTCTCGGACGACATTCTGGAGGGCCTTACCCGTGACATCGTCACGCAACTGGCGAAAGACGAGCTAGGGCTCGAGACGCGGGAGCGCAGCATCGCACGGAGCGAGCTGTACTATGCCGACGAAATCTTCTTTGCCGGCACCGGGGTTCAGATCGCCTCGGTGACGAGCGTTGATCATCGCAACATCGGCAACGGCGAAGTCGGGCCGATCACCGGGGCACTGCAGCGTCTCTACTTCGACGCCGTAAAGGGCCGCAACCCGAAGTACATGGAGTGGCTGACTCCGGTGAAGAGCCACGCGCTGGCCGGGAGCGAGACGCTCGCGGCATCCTAGTCCCGCGCCGTGAAGCGAGCGTCCGCGGATAGTGCGGGCCAGAGGATCAGATGACGGAACTACGCGCCGACGCGCGCCGTGAATACGTGGCGCGCATGTTCGGCGCAATTGCCGACCGCTACGACCTGATGAACTGGGTCATGACACTCGGCCAGGACCAGCGCTGGCGGCGCCAGGCTGCCGAGATCGCCATGCTCCGACCGGACGAGGTTGCACTCGACGTCGCTACCGGCACGGCCGACCTCGCCATCGAGCTCGCCTCCGTGGTGGCGCCCCGGGGCCACGTCGTGGGGATCGACATCTCGGAGGAGATGCTGGAGATCGGCAGAAGGAAAGTTCAGCAGCACGCAGCTCCGATTGCGCTCGAGATTGGTGACGCGCTGAACCTGGCGTTTGGGCAGGACTCATTTGATGCGGTGAGCTGTGGCTTTGGGCTTCGCAATGTCGCGGATCGCCCCCGGGCGCTGACGGAGATGACACGCGTCGTAAAGCCCGGGCGCCGGGTTGTGATCCTCGAGCTCACGCCGCCGACGAACCAGCTGGCCCGCCAGTACATAGACACCGTAATCCCGCGCCTCGGGCAGCTTATCGCGCGTGCTCGCGACGCATACACCTACCTGCCGGAATCGGTGCAAGACTTTCCGAACGCTGCCGCGCTCGGCCGGATGATGCAAGGCGCTGGACTGCGCCAGGTAACCTATCGGCTGCTCAATTTCGGCACGATCGCACTGCACTGGGGAACAAAGCCGGTCCAGTGATCGCGGCCGGACCACGGCGGTCCGGCCGGGCGACTGAGAGACCAGCCTACCGCGTGTCGGATTTCGTCGTCTGCTCGGCGATGACCGCCTGGGCCGCCGCCAGGCGAGCGACAGGCACCCGGAAAGGCGAGCAGCTAACGTAGTTCAAACCGATCTGATGGCAGAACTCGACCGAGCTTGGATCTCCGCCATGCTCACCGCAGATGCCGATTTCGAGATCGGCCCGGGTTCCCCGCCCTGCTCGGACCGCCATGTCCATCAGTTTGCCCACACCTTGCCGGTCAAGCTCCTGGAACGGGTTCACCGGCAAAATGCCCTGGTCGACGTACTTGAGCAGGAATTTGCCCTCCGCGTCGTCGCGGGAGTATCCAAAGGTGGTTTGCGTCAGATCGTTCGTTCCGAAGCTGAAGAATTCGGCGTCTTTAGCGATCTCGTCCGCGGTCAATGCAGCCCGCGGGATCTCGATCATCGTTCCGATCTTGAAGTGGACGTCGGCGCTCGCCTCCGCCAGGACGTCCGCGGCCGCTTTCTCGATGTACTCTCGGGCGACGCGCATCTCGGCGTCGGTTCCGACGAGAGGAACCATGATTTCCGGCCGCACGTCGATGCCCTCCGCTTGCAATTCGGCCGCCGCGGAGAGAATCGCCCGGACCTGCATATCGATGATGCCGGGGAACAGAATCCCGAGGCGGATGCCGCGCAGACCTAACATCGGGTTCTGCTCCCGCATTCGTGCCACCGCCTGGAGAAGATGCTCTTTGCGCTCCAGCTCTGCCGGATCGTTCTCGCGGATGCGCAGCTCCGTCACTTCTTCGATCAGCTCGTCGTACGGTGGAAGAAATTCGTGCAGCGGCGGATCGATCAGTCGGATCACTACCGGGAGTCCCTGCATGGTCTTCAGGACGCCTCTGAAGTCCTGCTTCTGAATCGGCAGAAGCTCGCGCAGTGCCTCCTGGTATGCCTGCACCTCCGGAGACGACTCGTACCGCTCTCGCGCCTCGGCCACCCGTTCGTCCAGCTTGCCGTCGTTCCTGCCCCTTGCTTCGCTCTCGAGCTGCGTAAGCGATGCCTCGAGGCGGGCCGCCTCATCGGCATTCAGGATCATCTTGTGAACGATGGGGAGCCGCTCCTCTTCGAAGAACATGTGCTCAGTGCGACACAGGCCGATTCCCTCCGCACCGTACTCGCGGGCCCGCTCGGCATCCCGCGGATAATCCGCGTTCGCCCACACCTGCAGCCGGCGCAACGAGTCGGCCCAGCCCAGAATCTGGGCGAGCTCCTTCTCCTCGGAGAATTTGGGGGCGATCGACTTGATCTCCCCTTCGAAAACCTCGCCTGTCCCGCCGTCGATACTGATCGTGTCGCCCTCGGCGATTGTCTTGCCGTCGACGGTCATGGTCCGCGCCGCGAGATCGATGCGCAGAGTCTCGCACCCGGCCACGCAGGGCTTACCCATGCCGCGCGCCACGACCGCGGCATGGCTCGTCGCCCCGCCACGCGCAGTCAGGATTCCTTTGGCCGCGATCATTCCGTGAACATCGTCGGGCGACGTTTCCGGGCGCACCAGCACCACGGATTCGCCGGCGTTTCCTCGCTCCGCGGCGCGGTCTGCGTCAAACACGGCCGCACCGACCGCGGCCCCGGGGGACGCATTCAACCCCTTCGCCAGCAGCTGCCCGCTGTCGATAGCCTTCTGGCGCGCCTCGTCCTCGAATCGAGGCAGCAGGAGCTGCACTACATGCTTGGGATCGATACGCATGACCGCTTCCTCGCGCGAGATCATGCCCTCGTTGACCATATCCATTGCGATCTTGACCGCGGCGGCCGCGGTTCGCTTCCCGTTCCTCGTCTGGAGCATGTACAGCTTGCCGCGCTCGATAGTGAACTCGAGATCCTGCATGTCGCGGTAGTGCCGTTCCATCCGGCGAGCAATGTCCTCGAACTGACGGTACACGTCCGGCATGTCGCGATCCAGAGCGGCGATCGGTTGCGGCGTGCGGATGCCGGCGACCACGTCCTCGCCCTGTGCGTTCAGCAGATACTCGCCAAATAGACGCTCTTCTCCGGTCGACGGATTTCGGGTAAACGCGACGCCGGTGCCGGAGTCGTTACCCATGTTCCCGAATACCATGGTCTGCACGTTCACCGCGGTACCGAGGTTGTGCGGGATGCGCTCCGCCTCGCGATACGCGATCGCGCGCTCCCCGTTCCAGGAACGGAAGACCGCTCCGATTGCCGCCCGCAGCTGGTCATACGCGTCGGTCGGAAAGTCTTGCCCCGCCTGCTCGCGGATGATGGCTTTGAACTGATCGACCAGACGGCCCAGCGCCTCCACGGTGAGGTCCGCGTCGCTGGCCGCCCCGGTCTCCTGCTTCATCGCGTCGAGCTTGTGCTCGAAGAGCGCGGGGTCGATGTCCAGCACGATCTTGCCGAACATCTGAATGAACCGGCGGTAGGCATCCTGGGCGAAACGGGGATTGTCCGTCTGCCGGGCCAGCGCTTCGGTGGTTTCGTCGTTGAGGCCCAGGTTGAGAACCGTATCCATCATTCCGGGCATCGAAAACTTCGCCCCCGAGCGAACGGACACCAGGAGAGGATTGGTGCGGACGCCGAAGCCGCGACCGGTCTTTCCCTCCACGTCCTTCATCGCATCCAGGACCTGGCCCCACAGCCCGTCCGGGAACTCTTCGCCGCCCGCGTAATAGGCGTTGCAGGCGGCCGTCGTTATGGTAAAGCCCGGGGGCACGGGCAAACCCGCCCGGGTCATCTCGGCGACTCCTGCTCCCTTGCCGCCAAGGAGGTCGCGCATTCCGGCGTTTCCCTCTTCGAACAGGTATACCCACTTGGTTCCGGTCGTCTGCAGGCCGGTTGTATCGGTCAGGGTCTGCGCCATGGCGGTTCTCCTCAGCGAGTCGTCAGCACATCACATGGAAAGAGACGGCGCTCGACGCCGTCTCTGCTGTTCCACTTCTGTCGGTAGGCGGGGCGGCCCGAGAATTGGCCGCGCCATTATACCCTGCGGCCGTTCGCCCTCGGTTACACCGGGCCAAGACGGGACAGGAACAGCTGGGTCAAGTCCGCGATCGAGTGGCGTTCCTGCTGCATGGAGTCGCGGTCGCGTACCGTCACCGTCCCGTCCTCGAGCGACTGATAGTCGACCGTGACCGCCCACGGTGTGCCGATCTCGTCTTGACGGCGGTAGCGCTTGCCGACATTGCCGATGTCATCCCAGGCCACGGTGAAGTACGGTTTCAGAGTGCGGTAAATCTCCCGGGCCTGCTCGACCAGCGGCGGGCGGTTGGCCAGCAGCGGAAACACGGCCACCTTGAACGGAGCCAGCGATGGCTTGAGACGTAGCACAGTTCGGCGGTCGCTCGGCTTCGGACCCGTCTGTTCCTCACCATAGGCGTCGATCAGCACGGTCAGGAAGGCGCGGGTCAAGCCGGCGGCCGGCTCGATGACGAATGGTACATACCGCTCGCCCTCCAGGTCGTCGAAATAGGACAGGTCCTGGCCCGAGCCCGCCATGTGCGCCTTGAGGTCGAAGTCGGTACGATCCGCAATCCCCTCCAGCTCCTTGGTTCCGAACGGAAACGCATACTCGATATCGCTGGTCTGCTTCGAGTAGTGCGAGAGCTCGGACGGCTCGTGAGCACGCACGGACAGATTCTCCGGGCGGATCCCAATGTCCTCGGTCCACCAACGCATCCGCTCCGCCAACCAGTGCTCGAACCATTGGCCGTCGGTGCCTGGTTTGACGAAGTACTCGAGCTCCATTTGCTCGAACTCCCGGACACGGAATATGAAGTTCCCTGTGGTGATCTCGTTTCGGAACGATTTGCCGACCTGAGCGATACCGAAGGGAATCTTGCGGGACGTGGTCTGCATCACGTTCTTGAAGTTCACGAATGTGCCCTGTGCCGTCTCGGGCCGCAAATAGGCAACGGAGGCATCATCCGCCACGGGACCCACGTGGGTTGAGAACATCGTATTGAACTGCCGCGGGGCGCTCAGCGACCCCCCGCAGTGGGGGCAGGAGGCTCCCGGTGCCAGGTCGTCTGCGCGATACCGATGGCGGCAGCTGCCGCATTCCACGAGTGGATCATTGAAGTTCTCGAGGTGACCCGACGCGGCCCAGACAGACGGAGGCATGATAAGGGAGGTGTCGAGTCCGACGACGTCGTCCCGAAGATGCACGATGGCGCGCCACCAGGCGCGGCGGATATTGTCGCGAAGCTCCACGCCAAGCGGTCCATAGTCCCAGAATCCGCTCACGCCGCCATAGATCTCGCTGCTGCCGTAAACAAATCCCCGCCTCTTGGCCAGAGACGTGATTCTTTCCATCGTCACCGCGGCTTCGTCCACAACCATGCTCTCGTGTCTCCTCAGGCGTTGACCGATACTAGAGGTTCGAGTTCATGCGTCGCGAAGTGCAGCGCTCCGCACACCTGTCAGCGCGGAGTCGCGGACCGGCCCGCGTGGGTGAAAATGCGGCGGGGGAATCTGGAGGAGACATGAGCCCGACGGATGAGACGGCTCGGGTGGTATCCCGGCCCGAAACGCTGATTTGGACGGCACCGAACCCCGGCCCCAAGACGCTGGACGGTACGCATGCCTACGTCGTGGGCCGGGACAAGGCGTATGTCATCGATCCGGGACCGGCGGTCCCGAACTGGACGAATGAGCTGGCCGCCCGCGTCAAAGCGGCGGCGCTGAGGGTCGAAGCGATCGTGCTCACCCATGGCCACCCAGATCACGCGCCGGCCGCGACCGAGCTTTCCCAACTGCTCCGCGCGCCGGTGATGGGCTCGGCCTCGATCGAGAGCACCGCGGGGGATTCGGTCCGCGTCGATGCCGTCCTCCGCGAGGGCGATGCCCTCGAGACCGACGGCGATCGTCTGATCGTCATCGAAACGCCCGGCCACAGCCCCGACCACCTCGGATTCTGGCTCGAGGGCGCCAAGGTGCTCTTCTCCGGCGATACGATTCTGGGCAGAGGTACATCGCTCGTCGCTCCGCCGGAAGGCGACATGCAGCTATACATGCGAACGCTCGACACGCTCCGAAGGCTCTCGCCGCTCCTGATAGCCCCGGGGCACGGTCCCATCGTGCGCGATCCGCTGACCACGATCGACCAGTACATCGACCACCGCCGCGCGCGGGAACGTCAGCTGCTCACGATCCTGCAGCGAGGGCCGGCCACCATCCGCGACCTGGTCGATGAGATGTACGCAGGCGTCGACCGGAGACTCCACGAGCTAGCGCGTGGCTCGGTCGCGGCACAGCTGGAGAAGCTTGAGCGCGAAGGGCTGGTAGAGAGAGACAGCTCCAGCTACAGAGTGCGTCCGTTACCTCCGGTACCGGAGTGACGTATCACTACCGTCGATCGGGGTCGCGGGCGGCGGGGCCCCCACGGTCAGCCGGCTGCGTCCTCGTACCCCGGCTCGCCAGGAAGGAGAAAGCGCGTCTCGCCGTTTGCCTCCAGCATGCGCGGCACTACCGGCGTCAGATCGGCCAACACGGTTGCCTCCACGAGAGCATCGAGCGACGGGTAGCCGTCCAGGCGTTCCAGCTGCTTCTCGGTAGCGAAAACCAGGGGGAAAGACCCTTCTCTGAATCCGTCGAGAGCAGCGGCGGGGGCGATCCAGGCTCCTGCCGTCACTTCCCGCCTGTCGTGGAGCGGCTCCTGGCCCTCTGGCGCGACCGCGACAAAGAAGTACGTGTCAAAACGCTTTGGCGACGAGACCGGCGTGATCCAGTGAGAGAAGGCATGGAGTCGATCGGTGGCTAGGCTGAGCTCTTCAACGCGCGCCACGTCGAGTATGGACATCTCACCGGCCTGCACGCTGCGTCGGTACATCTCGAAGAGCGACTTCTCACGGCCACTGAACCGCAGAACCTGCCCATCGCGACCGTAGGCGAGCAATATACCGGCTTCCTCGTACAGCTCGCGGATACCGGCCAGCCTGAGGGCACGCATCCCCGGGCTCTGTGCGGGCTCTTCCGCCGGTTCCGTGCAGTGAAATCGAGCTTCGGGATCGCGATCGGCTTCGTCGACCTTTCCGCCCGGGAAGACAAAGACGTCGGAGGCGAAGTCGCTACGTACGTGCCGCCGGACCATGTAGCACTCCCACTCGCCGTGGCCTCCCATCGCGGGTCGCGCGAGGATGACGGTCGCCGCCTGGACAGGGACCGCCGGAGTCAAGCTCACGCTGCGGCGCGCTCGAAGAGAGCGCTGATGCCCTGGCCTACTCCGATGCACATGGTCGCGAGGCCCCAGCGCAGAGATCTGGCATCCAGCGAATGGACGAGCGTGGTAACGAGGCGGGCGCCGCTGGCGCCCAGTGGGTGTCCGAGGGCAATCGCGCCACCGTTCGGGTTGACCCGCTCTTCGTCCAGCTCCAGCGAGCGGATACAGGCAATGGCCTGAGCGGCAAACGCCTCGTTCAGCTCGACGATGTCCAGCTGATCAGGACGCAGCCCGGTACGCGCGAGGAGCTTGCGCGTGGACGGTACGGGGCCGATTCCCATGACCGAGGGGTCGACGCCGGCGGTCGCCGCGTCGACGAAGCGCGCCAGTGGCGTCCACCCCAGGGTGCGGGCCGCGTCCGCCGAGGCGAGCAGCACCGCAGCTGCGCCGTCGTTCAGCTGGGAAGAGTTGCCGGCGGTGACCGTGCCGTTCGGCACAAATGCGGGGGGAAGACGCGAAAGCTTGGCCAGGTCGGTGTCCCGCCGAGGCCCCTCGTCCAGGCTCACGCGCACCGGTTCGCCCTTACTGACTGGAACGTCCACCGGCGCTATCTCTCGCGAGAAGCGGCAGGCATCCTGTGCCTCGATCGCCTGGCGGTGGCTACGCAGGGCGAATTGGTCCTGCGACTCACGGCTGACACCGTGTTGAGCCGCCACCCGCTCCGCGGTTTCCCCCAGGCTGATGGGTGGATACATGGCTTCCATGCGCGGGTTCACCATGCGCCAGCCGAGCGTGCTGTCATAGATCGTCTGGTTCCCGCGCCCGAATGGCAGGTTGCTCTTGGGCAGCACATAGGGGGCCCGGGTCATGCTTTCCGAGCCGCCGGCGATTATCACGTCCGCGGCGCCTACCTGGATCTCGCGGGCAGCCGACACAATCGCCTGCAGTCCGGAACCGCACAGACGGTTCACGGTGGCGCCGCCGATTTCCACCGGTAGACCAGCGAGCAGGACGGCCATACGGGCCACGTTGCGGTTGTCCTCGCCGGCCTGATTGGCTGCCCCCCAGAACACATCGTCGATCCGGGACCCCGGTACCGACTGTCGATCGACCAGTGCGCGAAGCGCGTGCGCTGCCAGGTCGTCGGGACGCACCGCGGCAAGCGCACCGCCGTACCTGCCAATCGGCGTCCGCACTGCGTCGACGACGACGACTTCGCGTAACTCCATCGGAGACTTCTCGGTCGCTCGGCCTCTTGAGTGGCGCTAACGCCCCTTGAACTCGGGTTGCCGCTTCTCGATGAACGAGGCAAGGCCCTCTTGAGCGTCTTCGGTGATGAAGAGGCGGTTCTGGAGCTCGCGTTCCATGAAGAACCCGGCATCGAGGTGCACTTCGGTTCCCTGCACCACTGCCTGTTTGATCAGTCCGATGGCACGGGTTGCGCCCGCCAGCAGGTTGTGCGCGTACTCCTCAACACGCGACAGCAGCTCCTCTGCCGGGTACAGGTAGTTGACGATGCCGTAATCGAGCGCCTCCTGGGGGGAGAGCAGGCGCCCCGTGATCATCAGGTCGAGAGCCCGGGATTTGCCGATAAGCCGAGAAAGGCGTTGTGTTCCTCCGGTGCCGGGCAGCACACCCAGCTTCACCTCGGGCAGACCGATCTGCATGCCGGGATTGTCGGACGCGAATCGAATGTCCGTCGCGAGTGCGATCTCGAGGCCACCACCAACCGTGTGTCCATGTAGCACCGCAAGAAACAGCTTGGGAGTCCGCTCCATCTTGGAGAGGGTTTCCTGGGCCCCGAGGCAGAACGAGGACTTGAAGTCCGGCTGGCTCGCCTTGAGCATGTGGATGTCGGCGCCGGCCGAGAAAACTTTCTCGAGCTCGCTCACCATGATTACGACTTTGATGTCGCTATTAAAGCGCACCTCATCGATCGCTTCATTCAACTCGGCGATGAACTGTCGGTCGTACAAATTCAGTTTCGGCTTGTTGAGCCTGATGTATCCAATGTTGCCGTCGACGTCGATCCGCACGCCGCGAGCGGTCGCAGTGTCGGTCTTCTCTTCAGTAACCATGCGATCCTCCTGACCGTCCCATGCTAGCAAGCGACTGATGGCCGGCTGTTTGCGCCGTACCGCCCGCGCCCGCTATCCGGACCGCTGGGCGGAGGCGCTCACCGAGCAGAGCGGACCCCGCTCAGTTGCCGGGTGCCGGCATTCCGTCGACTTGCTATACTGCCCGAAGGCATTTGCCGGGAGGGTTACGTGAGTAGAACCGTGATACGTCGGCTCGATCAGCCGCGCCGCACGCGCCGGCGTGTGGACGGCGCGCTCATGCTGGCGTTCGCAGTACTCGTGCTGTTCGCCATTATCGGTCTGGTGAGCGCTGGTATGTTCGTCGCCGGGAAGGTCTCGGGGAGCGGCCCAGCCAGGAGCGCTGGACAGACGAAAACCAGAAGCAGTTCGGTCGCACTTGCCCACTCGCAGGCAACTGCGATCGTTACGGCCGCGCAGTATGCGAGCCGCTCGATAGTCAACAATGCAACCGCACGAGGCAAGCGCCGGGCCGCGGCGATAATCACGGCTGCGCAGCGCCGCGCGCGGCAGATTCTCGCCCGAGCCCAAACGGCACCCACGCCTGTTCCTACCGCCGGCACGCAGAGCAGCGGTGGGGCGACGACACCGGTAAGTCCGCCGGTGGTTCAGCCAACGCCCGGGGTCAGTGTGGCAACGCCTGTCGTGAGCGGGCCGCCTCCGACTCCGACTTTCCAGGGGGCCCCCGCGAGCTGGCAGGTAATCGTGTACGGAGCAACGTTCGGCCATGGTCCGGGCAACGCCGGCAGTATTTATGTCTACAACCGGGGCGCAGGCACGTTTAGCGGCATCGCGGGCGTGCGGTACGCCCGGGGTGGATCGTCGAGTGCGCCATTCACGATCGGTCCGCACCAGACTCTCGTCCTGCCTCTCAATGGTGCTCCGTACCCTGGTGGGAACTGGCAGATGTATCTCTCCAACCTGCGCTAGGCTCACGTCCTACCCCGAAAGTGCCGTCCGTCGGCGGCGACCAGCCAGCGGTAGCCGCTATTTGTGTGTCTTGCGACCGGGTGCTGGTTCGAGTTAACAGTAGGATGAGGTCGTATGGAGTGCGGATTGCACACATACCGGCAAAACGGGGCGCTATGGGCGCGAAAGGACAGGTGGGGCGTGCATACAGGCGTTGCGGCTTCGTCAATTGGGGTAGAAGCGGGGCCGGATCAGTTTGAGATCGCTCGTCAACAGTTCGATATCGCGGCAAACTTCCTGAATCTGGACCCGGCGGTGCGCACCATACTGCGCGACGTGCAGCGCGTCCTCACCGTGAACTTCCCGGTGCACATGGATGACGGATCAATCCAACTGTTCACGGGGTATCGCGTGCAGCACAACCTGCACCGCGGACCGACCAAGGGCGGAATCCGATACCACCCGAGTGTCTCTCTGTCGGAAGTGAAGGCTCTCGCCATGTGGATGACCTGGAAGTGCTCGATCTTCAATCTTCCGTTCGGAGGGGCGAAGGGCGGCGTGGTGGTCGACCCCAAGAAGCTGAGCGAGCAGGAGCTCGAGAACCTGACCCGGCGCTTCACCACCGAGATCTCCATCCTCATCGGGCCCGAGAGCGACATCCCGGCTCCGGACATGGGCACCAACGCTCAGACGATGGCGTGGATGATGGATACCTACAGCATGCATAAGGGACACTCGGTGCCAGGCGTGGTCACCGGAAAACCTCTCGCCATTGGCGGGTCGCAGGGCCGCGAGGAAGCCACCGGCCGGGGCGTGATGATTGTCACGCTCGAAGCGCTCAAACACCTACGAATTGACCCGACCGATGCGACGATCGCGGTCCAGGGCTTCGGCAACGTGGGAAGTCACTCCGCCCGTTTGCTCGCCGACCAGGGCGCTCGAATCGTCGCGATCAGCGACGTGTCGGGCGCCGTGTACAATCCGCGCGGTTTGAATATCCGGGACGCCCTGCGGTACGTCCAGGAGCACGGGTCACTGAAGGGGCTACCGCAGTGCGACACCCTCACCAATCAGGAGCTACTCGATCTTCCGGTCACCGTGCTTGTCCCGGCAGCGCTCGAGAACCAGATCACGGTAGCCACTGCCGACAGGATCAAGGCTCGCATCATCACCGAGGGCGCGAACGGACCGACAACGCCGGATGCGGATCAAATCCTCAATGACAAGGGCGTCTTCCTTGTGCCCGATGTCCTCGCCAATGCCGGCGGCGTCACCGTCTCGTATTTCGAGTGGGTCCAGGACCTCCAGCACTTCTTCTGGAGTGAAGACGAGGTGAATGAGCGTCTGCATCGGATCATGCGCCACAGCTTCGAGCACGTTCTCCGCGTGAAACAGACCCACGACGTGAGCATGCGGCTGGCGGCCTACATCCTCGCCGTCCAGAACGTGGCGCAGGCCTCACTCGCCCGGTCCATCTACCCGTAGGCCGGCCCACGCGAGGACACTTATCTGGCGATCGGGTACAGACGATCGATCGACAGCGCCGCCACCACTCGCCGATCGTCAATCATCGCGGCGTCGTACTCCTCCCAATTGGGATGCGGGCCGCTCGCCATCTCGTAGTATTCCCGCAGAAGCGGTAATGCGTCGGGAAGATGTGTCAGGGAGGCCCGGCCCTCGACGACGAGGTATTGCCAGAAGTTGTCGCCCAGCAGGAGGAGGCTGGCGCGCGGGTCGCGCACGAGATTGCGATACTTCAATCGCGTCTCGGTGATAGAAATCCACATCTCGCCGTCGTGGTAGACCGACAGCACGTTTGTCAGATGTGGGCGACCGTCCGGCATGATTGTGGCGAGGATCGCCTGTCGGTGAGTCTTGAGGAACTCGATTCCCTCGCTGCGGTCCATGGTATCTATCCTTCCTCAATGATGCCGGTCGGCGGCTGAGATTCGCGGAAGCGACCAGTTCGACCGGTATCACACGCTGAAACTTGCAATCCGCTGGGTCAGCTATCGGAGATCGGTCGTCGGCTTCCGCGCGTCGCGGTCCAATGCGACGAAAGAGATCGATCGATCGCAAGCGCCGCGGTCCGGCTCGTTCCAGCATAGCCCCAGGACCCGGGCGACGTGTGAGTATTGGGTATGGCCCGACAATCGGACCGCGGGCAGGCCGGCGAGACGATCGCGGACATTGGCGAGTTCGGCCTGATCAGTCGGATCACCGGATCGATAGTACCTGCCGGCGCGGTCGTCGGCATCGGCGACGATGCCGCGGTCCTCGAGGTGCCGGGAGACGAGTATCTGCTCGCCACTGCGGACATGCTGGTGGAGGGGACGCACTTCTCCGGTCAGCTACTCGACTGGATGGCACTCGGGCGGCGTGCCTTTGCCATCAACGCCAGCGACATCGCCGCGATGGGTGGCCATCCACGATGGGTGATCGTGTCGCTGGCTCTTGAAACGCTCACGCCGGTCCGCTGCGTAGACGAGCTGTATGAGGGGCTGCGCGCCGCTGCGACCGAGCATGGGGCGAGCATCGTCGGCGGCAACCTGGCTCGCACCGCCGCCGGCACCATCATTGACATTGCGATGCTGGGAGCGGTGCGGAAGGAAGACGTCGTTCTGCGGTCGGGCGCCCGCGCCGGGGACAAGCTCGCCGTCACCGGTACGCTGGGCGCGGCGGCGGCGAGCCGGCTGCTCGCGGCCGCCGGCGTCACGGATGCCGCATTGACCTCTAGCGTCGCCCTCGAGGCGATTCCGCGGCCACGCGTGCAAATCGGGACCGAGCTTGCGAGAGCGCACCTGGCGCACGCGATGATCGACCTGAGCGACGGCCTGGCAGGCGATCTGCGCCATTTGTGCGCCGCCAGCCAGGTCGGTGCCCGGCTGTACGCGGACCGGCTCCCAATATCCGAGAGCACCCGTCGGGGCGCGGCAGTGCTCGGGGTTGATCCGGTGCACCTCGCCTTGACGGGTGGAGAGGACTATGAGCTGTTGGTCGCCAGCTCGCCCGAAAACTTCGACGCGGCGCTGTCGCTGGTTGGTGATCTACACGAGATTGGTGAAGTGCTGGCCGACACACGCGACCTCAAGCTTTGTGCCGGGCGAGTCGACGCGGATCTTCCAGCGAGTGGCTGGACCCACTTTTAGTGAAGCGTGGGAAACGCTCCGGAGCCGGGCACCGCGGCGCCGGCGCAGCGTCATGTGAACCATCCCGCCTCTGTAGCGCCGGCGTGCGGGATGTTGGAAGGCACTTTTGGGCGCGGTCAGACCTTGCGGTGTGGCGTGGTCGCGGCCCACTCGCCGGTTGGGCTCTCTTGAATCTCGTAGTCGCCGAAGAGGACCGGCGCCTCTCGCCGCATAACTTCGAGGATGGCGAGCGCGACCTTCCTGATCTCGGGCTCCGCGTCAGCCGCCCCACGATATTCGACAAAGTGCCGTAGCGCCCGGGCATTGGCGGTTACAAAGATCTTCGTCTCAGTGGCATTTGGAAGGACACTCCGCGCCGCCTCGCGCGATCTCTTGCGCTTGTCTCGTGCCTTGAGATCGGGTCGTTCCCGTTCAAGGCGGCCGGCTAGCCCCTCCGCCAGCCGCACATATGCCTCGTGCGCCTGCGTGACCGCCTGCAGCCAGATCTCATGCAACTCGGGATCTCCGGCGATGATGTCTGGTTCGACGAAGTCCGTCTCCGATTCGTCAACATACCGCTGACTGAGTTGACTGTAGCCGAAGCCGGCGCGGTGCCGTATCAACTCGTGTGTAAAGGAGCGCGAGACCCCGGTGATTACGAAGTTCCAGACGGCGTGCTCGAGCACACTGCCGTGCTCCATCGAGATGATGTTCTCGAGGTAGGCGCGATTGGACCGGCGACCCTGCTTCTCTCCGAAGGAGAGGTAACACACGCGGCCAGCCAGCTCGCAGATTAGCTCACTCCCGTTCTCGCCGTCGGTCGTCCAGGCTGTCTTCTCGCTGGCCAGAAAACGTTGAACCTCCTCGGCGTCCATGGTGGTACGTCCCACCAGGTACACACTGGGTTCGGTCACAACGTTCACGGTAGGCTCCTCATGCGCCGGCGTCCGGTGCCTGCTCAGGTGCCTCGGCAGACTGGATCGGGGTGAGCGCCAGCAATAGTCCGAGCAATAGACCCACAAGGAGTCCGAGCTTTAGCTCGAGGTCGGCGGCAGGTAGCAGCAGAACCAAGAGCAGCGCCAGTACCGTGATCGCTCCCAGGCTTCGACGCCCCAGGCCGAGCTTGCGGCGGAGATAGTCGCCGCCCACGACTCCCAGCGTCGGTCCGACGATCAATCCGAGCACAAACATTCAGGCGTCCCTCCGAATCACGACATGGTACCAGCCGCACCGTGCCTGACGGCACGCCGGCGCAGTGTTAATGTGAGACTGCGCGCCCGGAGGTGTGTAACGCGGTGCTGCTGGCTGTGGACATCGGAAATACCAACATCGTAGCCGGAGTCTTTTCCGGCGATTCCCTGCTCGCCCACTGGCGATTGGCGACGGAGGCCCACCGGATGCCCGACGAGCTGGCGGTGCTGTTTCGCTCACTCGTCCAGCTCGATGGCCTGGACGGCCGGGGACTAAAGGGTGCGATCGTGGCCGGGGTAGTTCCGTCCGTGCAGGCATCGGTGTGCGAGGCAATCCGGCGTTTGTGGTCGATCGAGCCGCTCGTCGTGTCTCCACGAATAGATCTTGGCATCCACGTCGAGTACAACCCCCCTCACGGAGTTGGCGCCGACAGGATAGCGAATGCGGTGGCGGCGGTGAAGTTCTACGGAGCTCCGGTCATCGTGGTGGACTTCGGAACGGGCACCAACTTTGACGTGATAGACCACCGCGGAACGTACATCGGCGGCGCCATTGCCCCCGGCCTCGAGATCGCGGCCGATGCCCTGTATGCTCGTACCGCGCAGCTCCCGCACGTGCCGCTCGAACCGCCCAGGAGGGCGATTGGACAGAGCACAGTCGAAGCCCTCCAATCGGGAATCCTATTTGGCTATGCGGGACTCGTCGACGGTCTCGTGGAACGAATCGGCGCCGCACTGCAAGGCACGCCCCACGTCGTGGCGACGGGTGGCCTGGGCGACGTCATCGGGCCCCTGACGCGCCGGGTGCAGGACATAAATCCGAATCTAACGCTTGCGGGCTTGCAAGTCATCCACCAGCGCAACGTCCCCGATGCTGACGGTTAAGGCGTTTGCGAAGCTCAACCTTTCGCTCGAGGTCATCGGCCGTCGCAGCGACGGGTATCACTCGCTCGTCTCTCTGATGCAGACGGTTGGCCTGCACGACACGCTCGCCGTCTCTGAGGCGGGCGCTCTGAGAGTACGATGTGATGCCGCCGGGCTATCGGGCCGATCGAATCTCGCCTGGCGAGCGGCCCTGGCGGTCGGAAACGAGCTCGGCGTGCCCGCCCGCTGCTCGATCGAGCTGACGAAGCGCATTCCGACTGCTGCCGGCCTCGGCGGAGGAAGCAGCGATGCAGCTGCCACGCTCGTCGCACTGCAGCGACTGTGGGGCCGCCAGACATCATGTGATCGACTGGCGCGCATTGCCGCCTCCGTCGGCTCGGACGTACCGTACTTCTTGTACGGCGGGCTTTGTCTGGTGGAAGGGCGCGGCGAGAGGATAACCCCGGTAGCAACGCCAGTCGAGTGCTGGTATGTGCTGGCGAACCCGGGAATCGCCGTGTCGACGGCCAGAGTGTTTGCCGAGTTGGGACCCGACGAGTGGACGGACGGCGGGATCACCCGCGACCTGGCGGCTCGCGCGGCACGGGACCCCCTGCAGCCTGGTATCAACGGACTTCAGGCAGCGCTCTTTCGCCTCTATCCCGCAGCCCGCGAGTGCTTTGAGCTCGTGCGCCGGGTAGCACCGGACCAGGTTGCGATTTCCGGCAGTGGTCCGACCGTCTTTGCCGTGTTCGAGACTTTCGACGATGCCGAACGCATGAGACGAAAGCTGGCGCCCCAAGTGCCGTGGACGGCAGTGACGCCGGCAGTGATCCCCACTCGAGAGGAGGCACCGTGCCGCGCCGCCTAGCTTCGCTTCTCTCGGTAACGCTTGCCGCACTCCTTTTCACCGGTTGTGGTTCGCAGAGCTATGCATCGGACGCCCGATCGGCCCTCAACAAGATGACGGTAGCCATCTCCAGATACAACCATCTCCACCCGTCTGGTGTCGCGTCGACGGGCGCGGCCTGTCACGACGCCGCGGCAGCGCTTGCCGACGCGAGCAACCTCGCCAGTGAGAAGCCCCCGGCAGCCTACGCCCGGCTCGGGGACGCGCTCGCGCACGCCTACCGGTCGGCGCTTGCCGGCTTTCAGGACTGCGAGAGAGGTGCGGCGGTCGGAGACTATCAGGTAATGGCGAGGGCCGACGCGGAGCTCGCCGCCGCTAACGCATGGATCGCGCAGGCTCGCGCGCTGGACCACTGAGCTAGCGTGACGTCTTCTGGAACAATCTCTCCAGATATTGCTCCCAGGGTCCGGGCACGTAAAACACCGGTACGTCGGCCATCGACAGAAAGACCATGCGCGCGGACGACCAGACCGTCACAAACGCCGTTCCTCCGCGGATCTCGATGTGCCAGTCCTTGTACTCGCGATGTGGTTCGCCATCCGAATGCCCAAGCTGTCTTAGAATCGCCTTTGCCTTGACCTGGACCGAGCGTGCGCTCGCCACCGTCGCACTCTCCCACCCGCGGCGCTCTTGGCCCCAACCTTGACAAGTGTAGCACTCTGGTGCTATCATTATGTCAAGGGAAGGGTGAGAAACGTGAACGACTTGATACGACGGTGGCAGCGTGCGGTTGAGCGTGCCGGTGAAGAGCAGGTACGGATCGTCAACATTGGTGGCGAACTCTTCGCGACGAGTAGCTCTCAGCGTATGGGCGCATACCGGCTGTCCCGGACGGCTGCCGGCTGGGCCTGTGAGTGCATCGCCAACCAGGAACACCTGCTTCCATGCAAGCATCTGGCGGCACTTGCGGATGCCCTCGGGCTCGATGTCCTGGCGGATATGCGCATCACGCTGCCGGCGGATGCACCCGCCGGTAACGCCGCCTAGCTCGGGCCGCTACGCCCGTGAACGGGCCATCGGAGCGCGTTTGACCTAGCCGTGCAGCCGGTCACCGGGCCCCAGACTGCTTCCCGGCTCCCCGCTCTCCTCCCACTGCTCCTCGAGATATTGCACTTCCTCGAGCCAATATGAGCCGGCGAGCGTGGCAACGACCTCGCTGGGCACATCAGATCCAGACTCGATACAGAGCTTGATTCGCTGAGCGACTTCTTCGTGCCAGACCTTTATGTCCCAGCTCATGATTCCCTCCTCGGGGCTTCACGATCTTCGCGGCGCGCCAATTCGGCCTATTCCTGGTTCGCCACTTCGAGGTGGCCGTTCGACTCCGGGCAGAAGTGGGCGCCGCCGGTGAGCGGCGTGCCACAAAGCGGGCAGCGGGGCCGTCCCGCCGCGACAATCTCGCGGATTTCGTCACCGACGCTCTCCAGCTGCTGGCGCGAGGCCAGGAGGGCGATGCTGGTCAGCGCGAAAGCGGAGGCAAAATCCCCCGCCTCGAGGAGGAAGCCCGCATGGTCGGCGTCGTAACTCAGCGTCAATGCGCCGGCCTTTACCTCGAGCTCGCCGATGAAGCTGCGCAGCACATCCGACTCGGGGTGGACCCCGAACCCCACCGGGACGCGGCGCAGGACTTCGTCCACCGCCGTGCCAAGCATGACCACCTGCTCTTTCTCGAGCCAGAGGGACACCGTGCCCTCTTCAGTTTCGGCCCGCAACCGAAACGTGCGCTGCCCGGGCTCGCCAAACGATTGGGCCTGGAGTGCCCGCACGACTCCCAGGTCCAATCGCTGACTGTCCACCAACGATTATAGTTTCGGGCCGGCTGGGGCCGACGCTTTGAAGCTCACCAGCGATAGGGCACTGACTTGTAACGCGGGTCCGGAAAGATGCCGGCTGCGACTAGGCGCTCCACGCGACTCCGCAGTGCGGCCCACTCGTGGCGCGCGAGCAAGCCGGACAGCTGCGTCGCCCTGTCTGAGTCCCGAGTCTCCAGCCGCCGTAACAACGACCGCAAGTCATCGAGCTCCGGCTCCGGAATCGGCTCACCCGAAAAGTGCCAGAGGACCGTACGGAGCTTTGGTTGGGCGTTGAACGTGAGCCCATGGTCTATCCCCCACACTTTGCCGGCTTCAGTCAAGAGAAAGTGTTCCGGCTTCCGGTCGGCGTTGTTCGCAATCGTATCGAATAGCGCCATCCGCTGCAGCTCCCGCACCTCGACCTCGCCGCCGTTGACCGACTCGATAAACAGCTGCACCGACCCGATTCCGTACTCACCCCTTGCAATCACAGTCGGCGGTACGAGCTGCCAACCGAGCAAGGCGTCGAGCAGCCAGGCGGCGGTTTCGCGCCGGTAGAGCGTCCCGTCCGGGAAGTCGTATAGCGGGGACTCGCCTCGAACCGGCTTGTACACCGCGAAGCTGCGCCCGTCGGCACCGGCGTCCAGTGTGACGAGAAACGTGTGATTGCTGCCGTGATAGATGGGCCTGGTCGATATCGGCCGGGCGCTACGGAGGAGATCCGGCACGTCGAGTCGGAAGGGGCTCCATGCTCTGCCCCGCGGCTGGAAACCGTCGGAAGCCGGCGGCTCGGAGGCTGATTCCATATGGTCAATTGTGCAGCGTGAACGCGTGCCCGAATCTACTCGGCATCTTCGTGCAGAGCGGTGGGGTTGATATAGTGACGGTTACGGCACGGTCTCGCCGAGTGCCGGCGACTCCGTTCCGGCGCGTCCCGTCCTGCCTCCCCTACTGCGGCCGGACCGCGCAGATTCCTCCCCCGAGGCACTCCATGGCCACGCATGTCGACGTCCTTCGTCAGACCGCCCAGAGTCTCCCCCAGGCGCCCGGAGTGTACTTCTGGCGCGACGCAGATGGGCGCATCCTCTACATCGGCAAGGCCGTCAACCTGCGGGCGCGCGTCTCGTCGTACTTCTCGTCCGCCCGCGGCGATCGGCGTACGCGTGAGCTCATCGGGAAGTCCTGGTCGATCTCCTTCGAGGTCACGGCGACCGAGCTCGAGGCACTGTTCAGGGAGTCGGCCCTCATCAAGCGCGAGCAGCCTCCCTACAATCGGGCACTCAAGCGCGCGCGCCGGCCGTTCTACCTCAAGCTCGACGGAGCGCATCCCGACCCGTATCTCGAGATGGTTCGCGATCGTCTTGACGATGGCTCCCTCTATTTCGGGCCGTTTCCGAGCGCAGCCGTGACGCGAGAGACGCTCGCCTTCGTGCACGACATTCTGCCGCTGCGCAAGTGCGCCGCGGCACGCCCACGTTGCCGCCCGTGCCTGTACTTTCAAATGCGGACCTGTGCAGCGCCCCTGCTCGACGAAGAGCACCGTCGTCGCCACCAGGAGACGATCGAGCGCCTGTTCGACCTGCTAGACGGACGCCAGGACCGCGTTTGGGACTGGCTCGAGGCCAAACGGAACCGTCTCAGCGAGCTATGGCTCTTCGAGCAGGCGGCCGAGATCCAGGCACGCCTCGACGTGTTGCGGGATCATCATCGCCAGCAACTGATACTCGAAGCAGCGATTCGGTGTCGTTGCGTGTTGATTCGCGACGAAGGATCCCAAGAATGCGATGCGCGAGCGCTCCTGGTTGCGCACGGTCACGTGCTCGGCGTCCGATCGCTGAGCGGATTGGATCCGCAGCAGCTGGCGCAGTGGATTGCGATCCATCAGCGCATTGCCGATTCGACGCGCGACGACCAGAGCGAGATCGACGCGGCGTCAGTCCTCCAGCGGTGGCTTCGCTGCAATCGCGAACGTGTCCGATGGGTCGCAATTCGCGGTGCGCCGTCAACCGATTACCTGCTCGACTGCAGTCGATACATCCTGGAGCAGCCCGTTGCCCGGAGGGAGCCGGTACGCGTCTGACAGGCCGCTAGGTCTGCTCGACGAGCGATTGCGGCGGCACGAGCCGCGGCATCAGGCTGCCGGCGGGCACCTCCCGCTCCTTCCGCTCCAGCTTTTTGCAGAAGATTTCGATCTCACCCGGCGTCAAACTGAGGAATACAATACCGCCGACCACCCCGGCGACAGCGACCGTCGGCACCGCGACGAGCTGGTTGATGCCAAGCTCCTGCCGCATGACGAAGTGGTCTTTCCTCACCAGTACGACCGCTCCGAGAAGCTGTTCGTGCGCGTCGAAGACGTGCATGCCGAACTGGATCGGGCCACGACGCGGGGACCGTCGTCGCACGCTTGTCCTCCTCAAACCACGTCCCGGCACCGGACGTGATATGGCTATTAAAGCCGGTCGCTTCGCAGGTGTCAAGGGGAAAATGAACCACAAATGAACGACCGCCCTTGCGTTTTTTTGTCGCAATTTCGCACAATGAGAACACTAAGGGTGGAGGAGAAAGCGACCGGCTGTTACGTTGCCTCCCGATCGCCCGTTGAACATCACGGGAGGAACATGGTCGCATGGCAGTGGCTCTCGAAGCTGCGCTCATCGAGCAACTAAGGCGTCAGGAAGAGGACGCCTTTACGATCGTTTACGAGCGGCATAAGACCCAGATCTACAACTACCTCTACCGTTTGAGCGGCAGTGCGGATCTGGCGGATGACCTGACGCACGATACCTTCTTGAGTGCGTACGAGTCATTGCCCAAGCTGCGTCCCGACTCGAACATCGCGCCGTGGCTTTACCGCATTGCCTCGAATCGGTTCCGCGACTTCCTCAGGAGAAAGAGGGTGATCGCCTGGATGCCGTGGACCGACACGCCGCACACGGAGGCGCAGCTCGCCTGCTCCGGCGGCGAAGAGGAGCTGCCCGAGAGGGAAGCCGTCCAGACCGCTCTCCAGGCAATGAAGCCGGAGTATGCGATCTGTCTGGTGCTCCGTCTCGCTGAAGGATTTTCTTCGGAGGAAACGGCCGTCATTCTTGGGGTCACTCCGGAGGCGGTGCGCATGAGGCTTTCCCGAGCGCGCCAGATGTTCAAGGTGGCGTACGGGGCGCCCCACGCGGGGAGCATGGCATGAGCTCGTGCAGCCTGAATTCACTCTCGCTGTATCTCGACGGCGCGCTGAGTCTGCCCGAGCTTCGCCGGCTCGAGTCGCACCTCGCGGGCTGCCCAAAGTGTCGAGACGAGCTCCAGACTCTGCGCCGCCTCGACCGTGTCATAACCGAGTGGGGCGCTCGTCGCACGCCTATGCCGGCAGCCGCGCAGTTCCACGTATCACGCTCGCTTGAACGGCGTCGCCGGCTGGGGCCGCTGGCCCGCGCCAGCCGCGTGATGCCGGCCGCGGTAGGAACTTCTGTGGCTGCGCTACTTGTGGTGCTCAGCGTCAATCTCGGCGTCCTCGTTCCCACCCAGAGGGGAGTCGCCGTTCCCAGCTATTCGCAGGCCGCGGCACAACGCCTGGCGCGTCAGTCGGCTCCCCTGGTCGACGCACGCCGCAGTTCCGCTATCCTCGGGGGACATGCCGTCACTCCCGCTGCCAGGGCCTCGGTTCGCCGACAGCAGCTCGGCATAAGCTAAGCGCAGAGCGGCCGGCAAACCCACGACTGCCGGCATGCCGGGGATACGGGTATCTGGAATGGTGCTGGTGCAGAGTCGCACGCGGTCGGTCCTGGTGGCAGCTATCGGGCTCCTATGCCTCGTACCGGCGATCGCGAGCGCGAGCGCGAAGCCGACACCGCCAAAGAGCAGGCCGTCCACTCATCCTCCGAGCCCCCCGCAGAGTCTGCGAATCGCCATCCCATTCGCGTCTCCGACGGTGGACCCGGCGCTCGTGGCGGATGACGAAAATGTTCAGCTAGCGGGAATGTTGTATTCGGGTCTCGTCCGCCTCGACTCGTCCTATCGCGTCGTTCCGGACGACGCCCAGCGGATCGTCATCTCGCCGGATCACCGGACCTACACCTTCTACCTGCGCAAAGATCTGCGGTTCAGCAATGGCGACCCGATCACAGCCTACGACTTCAGATTTTCGCTGAACCGCAGCCTCACTCCCGGCGTCAAGTCTCCTTCCGCACCCACCTATCTGCTCGACATCGACGGTGCCCGCCTGGTGCTGGAAGGAAAGGCGAAGTCGGCCAGCGGAATCCGAGTCCTCAATACGCTCACCCTGCAGCTGACGACACGCTGGCCCGTTCCTTACTTCCTTATGGAACTTACCTATCCCACCAGCTTCGTCCTCGACAAGGCCGCAGTGTTGAAGTCAGGGAGCATCGACAACACCGGATGGTATGCGAATCCGGTTTCCAGTGGTCCGTATCGGCTGAAGTCGTGGGCACCCAATAGTCAGATGACGCTGGTTCCCAACAAGTACTACTACGGCCACAAATCCGCCCTGCGGTCGATCGACGTCGTGCTGACCAACCTGCCCAGTAGCGGTCTGTACCAGTACGTCAGCCATAACCTTGACGTTGTCACGCTGCCTTCGTACGACAAGTCGCTGCTGAAGAAGCCGGGTATCCACGACGCCCGCGCGCTCTCCGTCGACGGCATCTACATGAACTTCAAGACCAAGGCGTTCACGAATGGCCACCTCCGTCGTGCCCTGGCCGTTGCCCTCAACCGGTCCAAAATGGTGTCGAGCGTGATGGGGGCAACTGCCAGCCCGTTTGGAGGCTCGGTCCCATCAGGTCAGCCGGGATACGACCCAAAGCTGCAGCTGCCCCGCTATGACGTCTCCTCCGGTCAGCGCGAGCTCGCGGCAGCTGGCTCCGCCAACGTGAAAGCTCTGAACGGCATGACGTTGTACTTCGCCGACGATCCTTCCATCGCCAAATTGGCCCAGGCTATCGTCAAAGCGTGGCACGACACGCTGAAGATCACCGTCGGCACGCAAGCGCTCGCGCTCACCACGCTACTCGCCGACGTGCAATCGAGCTCGCTCCCGCTCTACCTGCTCGGCTGGTCCGCGGACTACCCCGACCCACACGACTTTCTGTCGCTACAGTGGAAGTCTCGTGCCCCTGACAACAACGTCCATTACAGCAACCCGACGTTCGACACGATAGTGTCGAAGGCCGATGTCACCTGGAATCCGGCTTTGCGAGTGAAGCTGGACAACCAGGCACAGCAGGAGCTTGCGAACGACACTGCCTGGATTCCACTGTACATACCTCATCGTCTTGTCTACATCCGGCCGACCGTAGCCAACCTCGACGTGACCGGGTACGGGCTTATACCCAGGTTCGGCAGCTGGGCTCAGGTCCAGATAAAGGCCACTCCGTCCCGGGCGGCACGGTGAAAACTGCTATCACGAGGGTCGCGTCTAAAATCGGGTGGCCCGGCGCTTCCCGGGCAAATGGCCCGAGGAGGATGCTGATGATCCGGGCGACATGGCGCTCCGCTCCGTGGGGAACATAGCCCGCTCCATGGTCGACCCCGCGGCTCCTCCGCGCCGGAAACCTCGCTTCCGCGAACGCCACCTCGCGCCGCCTCATCCCGAGCGCCCGGCATCCCAACCGCCTGTCACTCCCGCCCGAGCCGCGACCGCGTCGCGTGCGACCCAGCGTACCGTGGCAGCACCGCGTGTAACGGTGGAGCAGGCACTGTACGCGGGAATCTTCCTGGCTGCCCTGTTGCTCCGAATCTGGGACCTGGGGTCGCGAGCGATGCACGGAGACGAGTCCGTTCACGCCTGGCTCGCATGGAATCTGTTCACCGGCGCCGGATACCAGTACGATCCCGTCTATCACGGGCCGCTCCAGTTCCCGGTCACAGCGCTGTTTTACTTCCTCTTTGGGGTCTCGAACACGTCGGCCCGGCTCATGGCAGCGCTCTTCGGCACCGGTCTCGTCCTGCTTCCGTGGTTTCTGCGGCCGTACATGGGACGGGCGGCCGCCATCGTCGCCGCCGGATTCCTTGCCATCTCGCCGGCCTTCGTGTACGTCTCTCGTCTGGAGCGGGACGACATCTTCAGCTGCTTCTTCGCGCTCGCGATCGCCATCGGCATACTCGGCTACTTCCAAACGCGCCAGGCTCGTTATGTGTACTTGATCGGCGCGTCCTTGGCACTTTCCCTGGCTGCGATGGAGAACACCTACATTACGGCGTTCATCTTCGGATCGTTCCTTCTCATCGTCTTTCTGTCCGAGGCGCTCGGCAAACGTCTGGGCGCGCAGCTTACCGACTTTTGGCGGAAGACTGGGAGCCTCTATCGAATTGATGGTGTTGTGGCCACGGGGATCGTTGCGGCCCTGGTTCTCGGTTTCGCCCTGTGCGTGGGAACCGGCAAGCCTATCCTCCTGCTCTTGCTCATCGCCACTCTCCTGCTCGGTATGGTCAGCCGCTATGTTGTGCTGTGCCAGAGTCCAGGAGAGTCGCAATACACGGATGATGCGCGGCGCGTGGGGAGAGTCACCTGGCTCAACACTGCGACCATCGTGGTTGCCATTCTCATCCTGGCGTACTCGACGTTTGGTTCGAATCTTCGCGGCGTATGGGACTTCACCCAGCCCTTTTTCGACTTTTCGGGCCACACCTGCGCAGGAAACTCGATCGTCATCTTCGGTATCCACCTACCGTTCAATCCGTGTCGCAAGGACATCGTCGGCGGGCTCTTCTACTGGCTCAGTCAGCAACGCGTAGCCCGCGGCGGGCAGCCGTGGTTCTACTACGGCTTCCTGTTTGCCCTGTACGAACAGATTGCGCTCCTTTTCGGTGTCGGTGGGATCCTGTGGTTCCTCCGCAAACCGACCTTCTTCACGACCCTTCTTACCTATTGGGCAATCCTCGGCTTCGGCATCTACTCGTGGGCAGGCGAGAAGTTCCCCTGGCTCATCATTCATTCGTTGCTGCCGTTCACTTTGCTCGCTGCCATGTTCGTCGTCGAGCTGCTGCAGCTCCGCCGGAGCATCGCGTATGCGGCAGGCGCGGTGCTCCTGCTCTTGCTAGCTCTCGAGGTCCACTCCATGACGGAGTTGAACTATGTGAACGGGGCGGATCCGGTCGAGATGATGGTCTACGTTCAGAGCTCGCCCGACACGCCGAAGGTTGCGCAGTCCATCCTGACCCTGTCGAACAAGGTCACGAGCGGAAAAGATCTGCACGTCACCGTCGATTCACTCGACACGTGGCCGTTTGCCTGGTACCTGCGCGACATGCCCAACGTGGCATATCCTGCACCGTCCCAACTGCTTCAGCGACCGTACATCACCAATCCGGTGATACTCGTGGATCAGAGCGACCAGCCTTCGATCTATCCCCGGATTGCAAAGACATACACGGGCCACATCTATCGCCTTCGTTGGTGGTTCCCGGAAGACTACAAGGGGTTGACATGGTCGAGCGCCTGGCGAGACGCCATCAATCCGCAGTACTGGAGCGTCATCTGGCGCTGGATGATCGACCGCCGGCCGTTCGGGCCGAAGGGCGGCGTGTGGTTCTACTACTATGTGAAGAATGGTCTGGCAAGTCCCTATTGAGGCGACCCTCCGTATCCGATGGCTGACGTAACCATACCGGCGCAGCGGGCCAATTGGCTCGACAGGCCGGTCCTTCCCTCTTTGCAACGCCTGGCCGGACTGGCCGCACATTGGGAGACCATCGCGTACAGTGCCGTCCTCCTCGCCGGCTTCCTCCTCAGGTTCTGGGACGTGGGTGCGCGAGCAGTTCATCACGACGAGAGCCTGCACTCGTACTACTCGTGGCTTCTGTACGCCGGCCACGGGTACAGCTATGACCCGCTGATGCACGGCCCGTTTCAGTTCGAAGTCATACCGATCTTCTACCTCCTGTTCGGCGTCAGCGACTTCTCCGCCCGACTGCTAGCTGTCGTCCTTGGCACCGGGCTGATCGCACTACCGTACTTCTTGCGTCGGCACATCAGCCGGCCCGGCGCACTGCTCGCGTCCATCATGATCGCGATCTCACCGGGCATGGTGTACTTCTCGCGATTCGTCCGTGACGATATCTACCTTGCCTGCTTCACGCTTGGTCTCTTCATCTGCATCGTCAGATACCTCGAATCGAGGCAGGGGCGGTATCTCTACGCAGGCGCGGCACTTGCGGCACTGGCGATGGCATCGATGGAGGCCGCGTACCTGACATTTTTCATCTTCGGGTCCTTCCTCGCGTTCGAGGCCATGCGTGAAGCGCTGGTGGAGCGTGACGGCCCGGTGCTCGCATCACTTCGTGCCACCTCGCTGGACACCTGGCTGACGGCCGTCGCGATCTTCGTGGTTCTGACGGTATTGATGTTCTCCACCTTCTTCACCAATCCGTACGGCATCTGGGACCCCACTCACCCGCTGTGCAATGGAAGCTGCTTGTCACTGCATCCAGCGTGGAGCTCCGACCGGAAGGACATCCTGGGCGGAATCGCCTACTGGCTGGCGCAGCACAGCGTCCAGCGCGGCGGTCAGCCCTGGTTCTATTACTTCCTCGTCCTGCCGCTGTACGAGCAGCTGGCCGTCATCTTTGGGTTGGCCGGGCTGGTGTACGCGACGGTGCGCCGTTCTCTGGTGACCACCTTTCTCGTTTGGTGGGCGGCGCTCAGCATCGGGCTCTATTCGTGGGCCGGAGAAAAGATGCCGTGGCTGTCGATTCACATCACGTTGCCATTGCTCCTCCTCGCCGGGCTGGCGCTCGGAGCGGTACTCCGATCCAACCGGGGGGTACTGCTCGGTGTGGCGGGAGCCACGTTCGCCGTGCTCTTCGCGCTCGAGGTGCACTCGACCTTCGCCCTTAACTTCCAGGATGCCGCGAATCCGACCGAGATGCTGATCTACGTGCAGTCGTCACAGGACGTCAAGACTGTGGTGAGCGAGGTCGCCCAGGTGAGCGCGCGTCTGAAGGCGGGGACGTCGCTCCAGATCGGACTCGACGACACAGATGTGGGAGGCTGGCCGTTCATCTGGTACTTCCGTGACTATCCAAATCTCACCGAAACGTCGACCTTCAACGGCCCGGTGTGCGGCGGCACGTACTGTCCGGTGCTCATCCTGCTCGAGAACGAGTACGATGCGAGCTCAGCTCTACTAGACAAACACTACGTCGTGACTAAGTACCGGTGGAACTGGTGGTTCCCTGAGGACTACAAGGACTGGTTCCCCCAGCACGTGGGCTCCTTGTTTTCCGCCGCGGCGGGCCAGGGTACGGTGGCTCCCTATCCGTTGGGATCGCCTTCTGACTGGGAGCATCTCTGGAACTGGTTGATCTATCGCCAGCCGTTTGGGTACCGGGGAGCCCGCTGGATGTACTTCCTGGTGCGGCGCGACCTTGTTCCAAACGCGCGCTACTACTCCGGTTCCGGGGTGACCAACAATGGCACCACGGCGCCGCCCCAGACTGCTGCGGCCACCCTTCCGTCGACCATGATCGGTGTGGACACGGAACTGGCCGGCCCTCGCGGCATCGCGGCTTCGCCAGAGGGTACGGTGTACGTGGCCGACCCCATCCAGCACACCGTTTCCGCGTTTTCGCCTTTCGGCCGCTTGCTCGTTCGGTGGGGCAGCGCCGGCACCGGTCCCGGCCAGTTCAACAGCAACAACTCCCCTATGGGCGTGGCCGTTGGTGGTGATGGGCTAATTTACGTGGCCGACACCTGGAACCAGCGCATTCAGGTATTCACGCCCGGCGGCAGGTTTGTGCGTCAGTGGGGCGGCGGCCCGATCGGGGCGGGACCGGGGCAGTTCTACGGCCCGCGGTCGTTAGCAGTCACGCCGGACGGGCGTGTCTTCGTTGCCGACACCGGGAACAAGCGCATCGAGATCTTCACGCGAACCGGGAGGTATCTCGGTAGCATCGGATCGGCCGGTGCGGCTCCCGGGCAGTTCGAGGAGCCGTCGGCGGTGGCGGCAGGGCCCGGCGGAAACCTGTATGTGGCCGACTTCTGGAACCAACGGATCCAGGAGTTCTCCAGTTCGGGACACTTCGTCCGGATGTGGGGTGTTGCTGACTGGCCGCCTCAATCCTATGACGAGCCGTATCTGGCGATAGACCCACGAACCGGGAATCTGTATGCTTCGGACCCCGCGCAGCGGCGTGTACTCGTCTATTCGCCGGCGGGACGCCTGACCGGCGCATTTGAGTCGACCCAGTTGTCCCTCCCGGTGGGAGTCGCGGCGCTCGGCGGGCCCCGAGTCGCGGTGTCGGATCCCGGCAGTGGTCGAGTGTTCCTGTTCGACGTGAAGCTGACGATCGCGCCCACCGGCACCCGCCGCATCGGTCCGATTCATCGCGCCACGGGCACCGCGCCACGCCCGTAACGCGTCACGAGGGCCGGGACCGGAAGCCAGACGGGCCGTCCCTGCCGCTGACCGGGGCCTACGCAATCGTTGCGTCTCTACGTGATCTGTGATATCGTCAAGACACGACGGCACGGCGCCGCGACGCAGAGGAGGAGGGATTGATGCAGGTACGTGCGGTGTGCATGGCGCTTATTGCGGGAGCCGCGGTACTTTTTGGATTCGTGGCCCCGGGTGACGTGCGAAGCGCACCCATGCTCCAGGTCGCTACAACGCCGACAGTGAACCCCGGGACGCTCAATCCGGCACTGCTCGACCTCCCCGCGTGGGCGCTCCCCGCCGGAGCGGCTTCGGTCGATACGTTCGTGCTCTCCGACGCGGACTGCACTCCTTCGCCCACCGACCCGATCGCCGACGAGTTCCTGTTGGTCCACCAGGATTGGTGCACGCTCGGCGCGGCCACTGGGGTCTTCCAGGACTTCCGGCTCGATCCTGCGGACGCCACGCCATACATCGGGGAGTGGGCAGCTACCGTCTATGCTTCCGATACCGCTGCCCAGACCGTAGTGCAGGGAATCACCTCGTACCTGAACTCGGAGAGCGATACGCGAGGTTCGTGCTCGGTGGCGCCGAACTGCGTGCTGGCCTCGTATCAGGATCAGGTGACCATCACGAACCCAGATGGAACCACCTCGCCAGGGCCGACCTACAACGTCGAGTATGCCGTCTGGAGCCAGGGAAACATCGTCGGGGAAGTTGCCATCCAGTACACGCAGGACCAGTCAACCGCCACAGCGCTCAGCTATGAGGCCGGGATGATGAACAACGCGGCGGTTCTCCTCGGCGAGATACTGGCCGGTCAGCCACCCGCGGCGCCGACTGCCACGCCCACCACGACTCCATCCCCCACGGCGACAGTGACGGCCACGGTGACATCGACTCCGACCGCGACGTCGACGCCTACTCTCACATCGACCCCAACGCCTTCCCCCACCAAAACCGCTTCGCCGGCGCCAGCGCTGCGTTCGTATCTCGTTCAGATGGCAAAGGTGGCGTACGGAAGCGCGAAACCCGCGAATGCCTTGCACCATTCTTCGCTGAGCAAATTGCGGGTTGGCCAGAACGTCAAGCTGCTGATCTACGCAACCTTCGCGGGTGTGCATGGACGGGTGCCAATACGGCTGGGATTCCGCGTGATAAGGCTAAACCGGACGGTGTTCTTTAAGAGCGAGAGCGTCGCGCTAACCGCGGCGAACAACACCGGCATCAGCGCCTTCTGGATCTATTACCGGCCCAAGCAGACGGGCAAGGAGACATACAGCGGCACGGTGTTCGTGGGCAAGCATCACCAGCACAAGAGCGTCACCTTCGACGTAAGGTAAGTCGGACCGACGGTAGGACAGACTCGTACCAGCCTGAATCGCGGGGCGCTCCCTCACTGGTGAGGCGCGCGACGCGGCTGGCGTCCGGCGTCCCTCTACCTGCCTTCGATCTGGCGTCAGTCGCCGTCCCGAATGAGAGCGTGCGCCGCGGCACGCGCGTCGGCGGTCGCGTCAATCCAGCGAATCGACGGCACACGTCGGAACCAAGTCATCTGTCGCCGAATGTACTGGTGGGTGGCGATCTCGTACTCCCGGATGGCGTCGTCCAGGGACCGGTTGCCGAGGATATGACCGATCATCTGCCGATAGCCGAAGCCGGCCAGACCCGGAGCGTCTTCCGGGTATCCCATATCCAGCAAGAGGCGCGTCTCTTCAACGAGGCCGGATTCCACCTGCGAGCGCACCCGGGCGTCGGCCACGGCGTGCAGACGATTACGCGCCATGTTGAGACCGATGTACAACGCCGGTATCGACGCCTCCCCTTTGCCAGACGGAACCGGCGCCCCGGTCAGCAAGTTGATCTCGAGCGCTCGCACGAGTCGGGGCACGTTCCGCGGATCGACGCGGCCGGCCGACGCCGGATCGAGGACTGTCAGGCGTCGGTGGACCTCGTCAGGCCCATCACGCTCGATCTCAGCCCGGAGACGGCGCCGGAGCGCTGGGTCGGCCTGCAGGCTCGGAAGGTGACCGGGGTCGAGCAACGCTCGAATGTAAAACCCGGTTCCCCCGACGACGATCGCGCGCGTACCGGCGGCGGCCAGCCGGCGTAAGACCTTTCTTCCTTCCTGGGCGAAACGGCCGGCCGAGTACGATTCATCCGGCTCCACCAGATCGAGCATGTGGTGGCGCGCGCGCGCCCGCTCTTGCAGCGTTGGCTTCGCCGTCCCAATGTCCATGTAGCGGTACACCTGCCGGGAATCGGCGGAAATGATCTCGGCTTGCAGGTCGGCCGCGAGCTCCAGGGCGAGACGGCTCTTGCCCACGGCCGTCGGCCCGACAATGACGAGGAGGTTTGGGGCCTGAGGACTCGTAGTGTCACGAGTCGACAGGGCTGTCATGGACCGCCTCGTCGCGTGGCCGCCATTCCCGCGAAACCGCGCCTCCGAAGGGCCGTGCCGGCCGCCAGCGGACGCCGGCGAGATGCCGCATGCGCGACGTCGTCCCGCATGCGGACGGTGGTATATTGCGGTCGGGAGGGGACGACACCGGGAGCAGGCTGCCATCCAGTGGGCCACCGCGCGAACACTTTACAAATCCACTCAACCGGTTGCCATTTTGCCGCGATCGTGCTAAACTCTGACGTACGTCGCCGCCCTTCCCGGCCCCCGCGGCCGTGGGGCGGCGTCTTGTCTACTCTGGAGATATGAACAGGCATGTCCGTTCTCACGCGTCTAGCCGGCGATCCCAATACCAAGGTCCTCAAGCGCCTGCGCGCCGTGGTCGACGACATCAACGATCTCGAGCCCGAGTTCGAGACGCTGACCGACGACCAGCTCCGCGACAAAACCTCTGAATTCAAGCAGCGCCTTGCCGACGGCGAGACGCTCGACGATGTGCTGCCCGAGGCGTTCGCCGCGGTCCGTGAGTCGGCCAAGCGAAACCTGGGACAGCGTCATTATGACGTGCAGCTGCTCGGCGGCATGGTGCTGCACCAGGGAAAGATCGCCGAAATGAAGACCGGCGAAGGGAAGACCCTGGTCGCCACGACCGCTCTCTATCTCAACGCCCTGACCGGGAGGGGATGTCACCTGGTTACCGTGAACGACTATCTCGTGCGGCGAGACTGCGGCTGGATGGGGCACATCTTCAGCGGACTGGGAATGACGACCGCCGCGATCGCGAGTGACCTCTCGCTGATTTTCGACAGGGAGTACGTTGACGAGCACGCGGGCGACGATCGCCTCAAGCACCTGCGCCCGATCGATCGCCGCGAAGCGTACCTGTGCGACATCACGTACGGTACGAACAGCGAATTCGGCTTCGACTATCTGCGGGACAATCTCGCGCTCGACCTGGCCGACACGGTACAGCGCGGCCATTACTATGCCATCGTGGACGAAGTCGACAACATTTTGATCGACGAGGCTCGGACGCCGTTGATCATCAGTGGCGAGGCTGAGGAGTCGTCCGAGATGTACCGCCGCTTCGCTCAGATCGCTCCCCGTCTCAACGCCGAGACCGATTACACGGTCGATGCCAAGATGCGGACCGTCTCACTCACTGACGACGGCATCGCGAAGATGGAGCGGCTCATCGGCGTACAAAACCTCTATGACGAGAACAACTTTCAGCTCGTCAATTACATGGAGCAGGCAGTTCGCGCCCAGGTCCTGTATCACCGCGACAAGGACTACGTGGTACACGAGGGCGAGATCGTCATCGTCGACGAGTTCACCGGACGCATGATGGCGGGCCGCCGCTGGAGTGATGGCCTTCACCAGGCAGTCGAGGCGAAAGAAGGGCTTCGAATTCAGCGCGAAAATGTGACGCACGCCACGATCACGCTTCAGAACTACTTCCGCATGTACGAGAAGCTGGCCGGAATGACAGGTACCGCCGAAACCGAAGCCGAAGAGTTTCACAAGATTTATGGACTCGACGTCGTCGTCATTCCTACCAACCGACCGATGGTCCGCACCGACTACGCCGACCTCGTCTACCGCGACGAGAAGGGCAAGCTCAAGGCGATCGTCCAGGAGGTCAAGGAGCGGCAGGCAGCCGGCCAGCCGGTGCTCATCGGCACGACGTCGATCGAGAAGAACGAGGAGTTGTCACGTCTGCTCGGCCGGGAAGGCATCGACCACAAAGTGCTCAATGCCAAACAGCACGAGAAGGAAGCCGGGATCATCGCCCAGGCCGGACAGCCCGGCGCGGTGACGGTGGCGACCAACATGGCAGGCCGAGGCGTCGACATCATTCTCGGCGAGGGGGTACGCGAGCTCGGTGGGCTCGCAGTCATCGGTACCGAGCGCCACGAGTCGCGCCGTATCGACAATCAGCTGCGCGGACGGTCGGGGCGCCAGGGCGATCCGGGTTACTCCCGCTTCTACCTCTCACTCGAAGACGAGTTGATGCAGCGCTTCGTGGGGCCCAAGGTCAAGGGCTTACTCGAGAAGTTCGGTATGGAAGGCGACGAGGCGCTCGAGCACCGCTGGGTCACCAAGACGATCGAGCAGGCGCAGACCAAAGTCGAGGGCATGAACTTCGATTACCGCAAGCATCTTGTCGAGTACGACGACGTGTTGGCCAAGCAGCGCAGCATCATCTACGAGGACCGGAACAAGATTCTGCGGGGCGAAGATGTCCGCGCCATCATGATGCAGCTTATCGAGGACGAGATCGCCGAGCTGGTCGACTCCAACTGCGCGGGACCGCACTCCGAGGAATGGGACACGGTAACGCTTTACAACGCAATCAGCTCGATTACCCGCCTGCCGCGTGATCTCACTCCTGACACGATGCAGCACCTCTCTGAGGACGAGTTGACCGATAGGCTGATTGAGGCGGCGCATACGGTCTACGAGGAGCGTGAATCGGCACTGGGTGAGGAAGTGGTGCGGGCCTGGGAGCGCAGGCTTCTGCTCATCACGATGAGCGGACTCTGGATCCACCACGTGGACGCGATGGATGAACTGCGTGAGGCCGCGATGCTGCAGGCGTTCGCCCAGCAGGATCCGCTGGTGGCCTACAAGCGCCAGGCCTTCGATATGTTTCAACAATTCCAGGTGGCATTCCGCAAGAACGTCGTCTATCAGATCTTCCACCTGCTCTTCCAGCCCACCGCGGCCCTCATCCTCGAGGAGAGTCGCATTGCCGGCGATGGGCCGAACAGTAATGGAAACGGCCACGGCAACGGCCGCGCCGCCCCGGAACAGGACCGCGCTGAAGTGACGGCCCGCCGAGCTGCCGGCCATGCCTCCCGCCAGAAAGTTCGTCAAAAGGTAACGGCCGGGGGAAAGATCGGCCGCAACGAGCCCTGTTACTGTGGAAGCGGACGAAAATACAAGCACTGCCACGGACGGTGACGCATGGAAGAGACTGCTGCCGAGCTCAACGAGCTCGACTCTCGAATCAGTGCCCTAAAGGTGCATCTTTGACCTCGACGCTGCGCGTCGAGAGATAGCCGCCCTACAGTCGGAGAGCGCCGAACAGGGGTTCTGGGACGATCCGCGAGCGGCGGGCCGCAAGATGGCGCGTCTCACGCTCCTCACTTCCCGCATCTCAACCTGGGCCGGCCTCGAATCGGAAATCGAGAATCTACGCGGACTGCTCGAGATGGCTCAGGACGAAGCTGACGAGGAGATCGGGCGTGAGGTCGCCGAGGAGACTGCTCAGCTCAAGAAGACGGTGGACACCCTCGAGCTGGAGACGCTCCTGAGCGGAGAATACGCCGAGAACGGGGCGATCCTGGCGGTCCACGCCGGGGCGGGCGGCACCGAGTCCCAGGACTGGGCGGAAATGCTCTTGCGGATGTACATCCGGTGGGCCGAGAACCATGGCTACCCGGTTGACGTGGTGGACCGCTCCGAAGGGGAGGAAGCCGGCATCAAGAGCGCGACGATCGAGATTCGCGGTCCGTATGCGTACGGTCATCTACGCGGCGAGCGCGGCGTGCATCGCCTGGTTCGACTGTCGCCATACGACGCGGCGCACCGCCGGCACACCAGCTTCGCACTGGTGGAGGTCCTGCCCGACATCGAGGAAGACGAGGAAGGCGTCGTCATCAATACTGACGAGCTCCGCATCGACACCTACCGTTCCGCCGGCGCCGGGGGGCAGCACGTCAATAAGACCGATTCCGCGGTGCGCATCACCCACCTCCCGACTGGAATTGTGGTAACCTGCCAGAACGAGCGGTCCCAGCTGCAAAACCGAGAGGTCGCAATGCGGGTCCTCACGGCGCGGCTGCTCGAGAGAAAGCTCGAAGAGCGTGACGTGGAGCAGGCGAGATTGAAGGGCGAGCACGTGGCCGCTGGTTGGGGGAACCAGATACGTTCGTACGTGCTTCACCCGTACAACATGGTGAAGGATCTTCGGACCGGTCAAGAGACCAGTAACACCGGAGCCGTGCTCGACGGAGACCTCGATCCCTTTATCGAGAGCTACCTCCGCGCCTACCCATATGCGGCCGAAGGCAAAGCACAGGCCGAGGGGAAGGCGTCGTGACGGCACGGCGTGGCGGCCTCGTCCTGGGGATTGTGTGCGGCCTCGCCGTATCCCTCATCTTTATCAGCGGGTTCGTTGCCGGGGCAGCGTTTGACCGCCACCAGGTCAATCAGACTGTCGACATGTCCGATCCGAATATCCAGAGCTTTTTGTCTGCCTACCGGCTCGTCACCCAGCGCTCCTACTATCGACCGTTCAACAAACAAAAGCTGTTGTACGCCGCGATTGACGGCATGCTCAGTGCCACCGGGGATCCTCACACGGTCTTTCTCTCTCCGAGCGAGAACCGGCAGGCGAGCACGCAACTCAATGGCGCGGGCTACAGCGGGATTGGCGCGATGGTCCAACCGGTCTCGGGCAGCGTGGAGATCGTTGCGCCGATGGCCGGTTCCCCGGCCGCACGCGCCCGCCTGAAGTCGGGCGATCTCATCATCGCCGTCAACGGTTCGTCGCTGCGCGGCCTCCCGGGTGATTCGGCAATTGCCCGTATTCTGGGCCGCGCGGGCACTGTCGTCCGCCTCACGATTCAGCGGGGCCACGGACGGCCCTTTGTGGTGGCGCTACGGCGCGCTCAGATCGCGCCTGTCACGGCGTACGCCCGCACCCTGCCGCACCGCCTTGGCCTCGTTCAGATCTTGAGTTTCGGCGACAACACGGTCGCCCAGACCACGGCGGCACTCCGCTCATTGGCCGCCCAGCACGTTCGCGGCATCGTGCTCGATCTGCGCGAGAATCCGGGCGGCTTTGTCGATTCCGCGCAGCGGATCGCCAGTCTATTCCTGTCGCATGGTGTGGTGGCCTACGAGCAGCTCAGTAATCAGCAGCTGATGCCGCTGGACGTACTCCGCGGCCAGCAGATCGCCCGGGTGCCGGTCGCAATCCTGGTCGACAGTGGAACGGCAAGCGCGGCCGAGATTCTCGCCGCCGCCCTGCGCGACGACGCCCGCGCCGTACTCGTGGGGACGCGGACCTATGGGAAGGGCTCGATGCAGAGCG